>NZ_JBLWVF010000008.1:0-163712 GCF_048268605.1 Primorskyibacter flagellatus | reverse complement strand
CGTTCGCTTCATTGTCCGTCCTCAGGTTGGGTCGGACTCTAATCGACGGTGGAGGAAAAATCCCATGGCAGGTCAGAATTTACATGGATTTTTCTTAAATATTGGCCAATCCATCACCACCTCCCATCGGCTCGGCCAAATCAGACATAGCTTCTTGGTGGCATACCAAACAGTTATAGAGTGTGCTGGCAGTCGGCAAACACCAAACAGCAACCCGAGCACAACGGAACTGAACGTGGTGTTGACATCTTGCATCAGAAAAGCACAAGGACGCCGCTTCTACCAAGTGGTGCCCTTGAACAGTGATATCGAGAGGTCAGGTTTTTACGCTTTGCGCAGCCCCATACCCCAGAATGCGGCCTCCAGTTGTGTTGCGGTTGTGAACCGTTTTTGCAACTGCGACCACCGGGGAGAGGTCTCGGGCGCGGGGCCCAGTCGCCGCGTCATCGCTCCGTCGATCATCTGGCCAAGCCGCGTCATCGCGGTTTGGTATTCACTGCCGTTATAGGTGTCGATCCATGCGCGATAGGGCGTATCGGGCGCGGCCTCTACACCAAGCCGCGTGCCGATTTCGGCGTAACCAAAGCAACACGGTGCCAGTGACGCCAGCAGATCCAGAAAGTCGCCCTGTAACCCTGCATCCATGACGTAGCGCGTATAGGCGATGTTCTCGAACTCTTCCACCGCGTTGAACAGGGTGACCTCGTCAATGCCTTCTGCGGCACAGGTCTCAATATGCAGGGCCATTTCGTGATTGACGAACCCATTGACTGAACCAGCGCAGACTTTCATCTCTTCCAATGTTTCGGCCTTGACCACCCCTAGGGACCAGGCGCGCGAAAAATGCACAAGAAAGACGTAGTCCTGTATCAGGTAATGCAGGAAAGCCGCGCGAGGCAACGTGCCGTCGCGCAGGCCTTCGACAAAAGGGTGATGCGTATAGCTACGCCAATCATCCGCGCATCCGTCCCGCAACAGGGCAACGGTGCGACCATGTTCCGATCCACTCATTAGACCGTCACGTCGATGGTGGTGTCTGACAGTGTTCTCATGGGTGCAGTCCTTTGAATTTTGCAAAGTGATGGGTTGGGCCGTGGCCCGTTCCGACCGTCAGGTCATCGGCATGGGCAAGAGCGGACGCGACATAAGCCTTGGCGGCGGTGACGGCGTCGCGCAGGTCCAATCCCTGCGCGAGCTGTGCCGCCAGGGCGGCAGACAGTGTACACCCCGTGCCATGGGTATTGCGGGTCTTGGTTCGTTGCCCTTCAAACCAGGTCACACCATCCCGCGTGACAAGGCAGTCCGGGCTTTCCGGTGCCTCCAGATGCCCGCCCTTCATCAGGACGGCAGCTGGCCCCTTGGCGATAAGCGCGCGGCCTTGTTCTTGCATGGCGGTCCGATCTGCAGCGATCGAAGCACCCAGAAGATGCGCAGCTTCGGGCAGATTGGGCGTCAGAAGCCTGGCCAGTGGTAAAAGCTGCGCCCGCAGCACAGATACAGCATCGGGCTGTAACAAGGGTGCGCCGCCCTTGGCGATCATCACGGGGTCCAGCACAATTGGAGCAGTACAGTCTCGCAGCACCTCGGCGACAGCGGCGGCAATGTCGGCATTGGCAATCATGCCAATTTTAACCGCATCCACTCTGATGTCCTCGAACACCGCTTTGATCTGCGCTTGAACGAAATCGGACGGCACCAGATGAATATCACTGACGCCTTGCGTATTTTGCGCCGTGAGTGCCGTGATCGCAGCCATGGCGTAGGCCCCATTGGCCGAAATCGCCTTGATATCTGCCTGTATGCCCGCGCCCCCTGATGGATCCGACCCGGCAATGCTAAGCACGTTTGCGATCATGCCCGGCCCTCCTGAAAGCTAAAGGCACGCGCCGCTGCCGCGACATCGGGCTGCCCACAAATGGCGGACACGACAGCCAGACCATCAGCACCGCTTTTCAGCACGGCACTTGCGTGTTCCGCTTTCAGCCCACCTATGGCGACGGCAGGAAGCGACGAGAGCGCGACAAGACGCGCCAACCCATCAAACCCGATAGGTGCGGCATGGTCGATTTTGGTCGCCGTGCCGAAAACCGGGCCAAGACCAAGATAGTCGACTATGGAGGGATCAGCCGCCTGCACCGTCTGCACCGTCTCGCAGGACAGCCCCAGAATCTTGTCCGGGCCAAGCCGCGCGCGGGCCTGCGCGGGCGTCAGATCTCCCTGTCCGATATGCGCCCCGTCTACATCGGCAGCGACGGCGGCATCCACGTCATCGTTGATCACCAAAGGCACGCCGCTGCCCGAAAGAGCCTTTTTGATCGCGCGTGCCAGCTCTACCCGTTCGTGTGTTTGTGCGGACTTGTCACGCAACTGCACCATGCTGACACCGCCCGATACCGCGCAACGCACCGTATCGATAACCCCACGCGAGGCGCAAAGCTGCGGATCGGTGACAAGGTAAAGCCGCAGGCTTTTGCGCAGGGCCGTCATGCGACAACCGCTTCGTGCAGTTCGTCGGGCTGTACCGCCGCCAACGCGTCGAGGAAATGCACTTGGAAGCTGCCGGGGCCACTTGCCTGCCTGGCCGCCATGCCGCCGGCCACTTTAAAATGTGCCAACGCGCCCAAGGCCGCGTCAAACGCCGGTCCGACGGCTGCGTACGCCCCCATCAATGCTGTCAGCGAACAGCCCAAAGCGGTCACCTGCGGCATGATCTCCGACCCGCCTGCGACCCGTGCCGTCCGCGTGCCGTCGGTGACAAGATCCACAGGACCGGTGATCGCGACAACAGAGCCGAATTTCCGTGCCAATGCTACACCCACAGCTTCAGCCGCTTCGACAGCATCGCCGCTGTCGGCCCCCTTGCCGGATCCCGCCTCTCCAGCGAGGGCAAGGATCTCTGAGGCGTTTCCCCGCAGGATCGTCGGACGCAAGGACAGAATGTCCTGCGCGACCCCTTTGCGGTAGTTGCTGACGAAATGCGCAACCGGGTCGAAGACCCACGGAATATTGTGGGTGTTTGCCGTCTCGGCTGCGGATATCATGCCCACGACCCAAGGGGCAGACAATGTTCCGATGTTAATTGTCAACGCCCCGGAAATCGGCGTGAAATCCGTGATTTCTTCAACGGCATGAAGCATGGCAGGCGACGCGCCGGCAGCCAATACAACGTTGGCGGCGATGTTCATCGCCACGTAGTTGGTGATGCAGTGTACAAGCGGGCTTTGCGCGCGAAGCGGAGTCAGAATATCTGTGACAGTCAATTGCGGCTCTTTCAGGTTCTGGCGAAAAAGAGCACTTTGTCAGCAAATATAAAGCGACTGTGACCTCCCTCCGCCAGCATTATCTGGTTCAGGTTCAAAGGGTACGTCTCAGCTTGGCAGCGCCCCCGGCTAAAGAGACATTAGGCAAGCCTTGATACGGCGTCAATCGCCATGGGACACTCTGGCCCGGACATCACTGTACCGGGGCTTTCAACTTTTCTATGGTTCAGGGCGGTCTGATTATTCAACGCCGGGCTGCGGTTCTTCCGGAGTGATCCGTTCCAGCGGATAGTCCCAGAACTGCCATCCATCAGTCCCTTCGGGCAGCCAGTAGACATTGCTATACCCCCATTCGATTGCGCGTTTGGCGGCGTTCCAGCTCATCCAGCAATCTGCAAGGCAGAAGAAGAGGACGGGATGCGTGCTGTCATTTTTCGTGACATTGGCCAAACCGCGTCGGAAATACCCTTCTGTGACGTCCGCAATGGCACCGTAGCCGACATTGGGCAGCCAGATCGCGCCGGGGATGGAGTCTCGCGGTTTGTCGCGCCAGATCGTGCCTTCGGGCAGGTTGGCGGGTTTCGGGGCTTGCGGCAGAACATCAATGAATGCGGTCTGGCCCGCTTGCCACAGGTCATGTGCCGCCTCCGGCCCGACGACCGTGCCACCCGACAGGGTAGACGGGACCGGCCCCCGGTAGCGGTCCATCCGGTAATCCGCGGGTTCGTCTTCAGCCACCACACTGACTGGCAGTCCCACAAAAAGCAGGATCGCCAGCATCCGGATCATTGGGACAGATCCAGAACCGTATCCCCAAGGTCCGAGACCAACGGCACGCCCGCATCAGCAAGCAGAGCGTTGATTTCATCCTGATTGCGTCGAATGAGCGAGTTCAGCTTGCGCTGCCAAACTTTTTCACCCTGTCGGACGCCCATCGTGATCCGGTAGTAAAGTTTGGGCGGCAGGGTTTCCTTGATCAGCGGAATGGCTTTCATACCCGGATGGGATTGTTTGACCAAAGGACCTCCGATCGGCCCCCAAATGATGGCGGCGTCGATCTCTCCGCTTTCAAGGTCGGCCAGCATGTCCTCTGAAGGGCTTTCGTACCGTCTGTCAACAAACAGATGGTAGGCCTTTGCCTTCCCTATCAAGCCGTTGCGCGCCATATGGGTAGCAGGCGGGCTTCCGGCGATGATCCCGATCTTCAACCCCTGCAAGCGTTCATCCGACAGCACGGTGACGTCGGTCAACGGGCCGTCCTTCGGAACGATCAGCACATATGTCGATGTCAGATAATGATTGGTGTTCAGCACAAGCTCATGGCCCTGCGCATAACCAATGATCACGTCGCATTTCTTGATCTTAAGCGTGTTGCGGACAAAGCCGGTCGCCATCGGATACCAGGTATATTGAACGGGCAGAGCCAGCTTTTCGCCGACCAGCTCTGCCAGCGCGTTTTCATAGCCAGATCCGTCTTGCATGGACATCGGGGCATTGGCTGGATCTGCGCAAACCCTCAATGCGTGCGTCGAGACAAGATCAGAGGTCTGCGCCTGCGCCACACCGGCGCAAAGCAACAATCCCAAAAACCCTGACGCGACAAGGCGCATCGTATCAGCCCATGCAATCATTTTCCATCTCGCGGATCAGATCGGACTTGGCTTCTTTCTTGGCCGGGCGACCACGCGGCACCGCATCCATGCCACGGGCTTTGAGGTAAACATAGATGTCATTGAGATAGCACATCACGTTCGGGTTGTCGCCAAAGTGCGGCATGACCGAGTTGCCATTCTGACGACCATTCACCACGACATCATAAAAATCGTAATAGTCCAGATGCACGGCGGAATTCTTGATCTTCGGTGCATAGGTGGACCCTTCGCCATCCGGACCATGACAGACATGACATTCTGAATGATAGCGACGGAAACCCGAGAAGGTCATCCAATCGACGGTCCCATCCTCGGCCACCTTGTAGGTAGGAATATCATCTTCGGTGAAGTACATGCCATCGTCCTCATAGGCGACAGCGACTTCATCAGCGTGTTCTTCGGGCTTTACCGGCTGATCGCTCGAGCTTTGGGCAAAGGCTGCAAGGGGAAGCAGCGTCGATACGGCGGCGGCAAAGAAAAATCGGGATGCAGTGCGCATCATGGCTGTTCACCTTTCGGACAGTCGTTAGGGGAGGTCCGGCACACGGATGCGCCGGACCCAGCTTTTGAAGCGTTATCGAGCCTTAATCCGGCAGTGCGAACACGGTCAGCTGACCACCCAACGCGGTGTAGTCGCTGAGGGCGGCATAGCCACCCACGGCACCCAGACCGTCATTCGGGTTCGTCAGACCAGCCGCAAGACCGATCCCGGCCCAGCCGCCAATACCAGACAAGATGCCGATATACTGCTTACCTTCAAACTCGTAGGTCATCACGTTACCGATGATACCCGAAGGGGTCTTGAAGCGGTATAGTTCGTCGCCCGTCGTCGCATCGACCGCCTTCAGGTATCCCTCAAGCGTCCCATAGAAGACCACGTCGCCGGCAGTCGCCAAAGCACCGGACCAGACCGAGAACTGCTCGGGGATGGACCACTTGATCTCACCCACCGTGTTGTCCCAGGCGATGAAGTTACCCATGCCGCCATGGCTGTCGGGAGCCGGATACATCGCCAGCGTCGCGCCGACATAGGGCTGACCGGCGGTGTAGGCCACGCGGAACGGTTCGTAGTCCATGCAGACGTGGTTGGTCGGGACATACATCAGCTCTGTTTTCGGCGAATAGGCCGCAGGCTGTTGGTCCTTGGACCCAAGCGCCGCCGGGCAAATACCGGTGGAGTTGACGTCTTCGCCATTCTGCTCGGTCGAGTACTGCGCGACAACGGCCGGACGACCGTATGTCTCGGATTCGGGGTCCATATCGACACCGGTCGTCCAGTTCACAGCCGGATCGAACTTTTCCGCCACCAGCAATTCGCCGGTTTCGCGATCCAGGGTATATCCCAGACCGTTCCGGTCGAAATGCGTCAGCAGCTTGCGTTCTTCACCATCAATTTCCTGCTCTGTAAGGATCATTTCATTGACGCCGTCATAATCCCACTCGTCATGCGGGGTCATCTGGTAGAACCACTTGGCCATGCCGTCATCGGGGTCACGCGCCATGATGGTCATCGACCAACGGTTGTCGCCCGGGCGTTGCGCAGGGTTCCAGGTCGAAGGGTTGGCAGAGCCGTAATAGAAGAGGTCAAGCTCCTCGTCGTAGGAATACCATCCCCACGTCGTGGCGCCGCCGATCTTCCACTGATCGCCTTCCCAGGTCTTGATGGAGCTGTCCACGCCGATCGGCTTGCCCAGATGGGTTGTCTTTTCCGGGTCCACCAACAGTTGATCGTCGGTGCCGACAGAATAGGCGCGCCACTCAAGTTCGCCGGTTTCCATGTTGTAGGCCGTGACATGGCCCTGAACACCGAATTCACCGCCCGAGATACCGACAATGATCTTGTCCTTCACCGGAAGAACCGTCGCGGTGTTTGTCTCGCCTATCGACGCGTCGCCGTTCTGTGCTTCCCACTTCACCTCGCCGCTCATGGCGTCCAGCGCGACCACTTTCGTGTCGGCCTGATGAAGGAAGATCTTGCCATTGGCGTAGGCAACACCGCGGTTCACGGTATCGCAGCACATCACCGGGATGACATCCGGGTCCTGCTTTGGTTCGTATTTCCAGACGATCTTGCCGTCCTGTGCCAGATCAAGCGCATAGACGATGTTCGGGAACGGCGTGTGAACATACATCATGTTGTCGATCACCAGCGGCGAGCCTTCGTGGCCCCGCAGCACGCCGGTGGAGAATGTCCATGCAACCTGAAGGTCGCCGACGTTTTCGGCGTTGATCTGATCGAGTTTGGAATATCTCTGGTTTTTGTAATCGCCCGTCTGGATCGCCCATTGTGCCGGGTTGTCCATCAGCGTCATGAGATCGTCATTCGCCATCGCCATACTGGCGCAGCAAAGGGCGATGCCCGAGGTTAACATTCTAAGGGTCTTCATTTCAGTCCTCCCGAAATACACGGCTTTCGCCGCCTCATGGCAAAACGGGGCATAGCCCATCTGCCGCTATGTACTGCCCCGCCAGCTCTCTCCTCCCGGCGGGGCAGACATTTCTTATGTCACGAACCTTCGTCAGTCGCCTCAGTTTCGTCAGAATGGCTCGCGAGAAACGCAATCACATCTGCGCGGTCCTCTTCTTTACGAAGCCCGGCAAAGGACATCTTCGTGCCCTTGGCGAAATCGCGCGGTTTTTCCAGAAAGGCAGCCAGTGCTTCGGGCGTCCAGACATCCCCGGCTTCGCCCATTTCCGCCAGAACCTTGGAGTATTTGAAGTCTTCCACACTGGCGATCTGCCGCCCCATGATGTTGTTCAGGACCGGCCCAACCTTGCTTTTGGCGTCCTCGCCCACATCGTGACAAGCTTGGCATTTGCGGAACACTTTTTCGCCTTTTTCCGCATCACCTGCCATCGAGTGGCTTTCGGCCATGACGGCAAGCGGAAGAAGTGCCGCAAAAGCTGTGCAGATTACTGTTTTGAACATTTTAAGCCTCTATCTTACTGGTCTTGAAGCAAACGATCTGCGTGCCAGGCAATGTGATCGCCTGCGAAGGAGTTCACAAAGAAATACGAATGGTCGTAGCCTTCCTGCATCCGGAACACCCCTGGCTGCCGATTGCGCATCATGGCCTCGGCAAGTGTTTCCGGCTTGAGCAGGTCCAGAAACTGGTCAGATCCACCTTGATCGATCAGCAGGTCGCCTTTCCATCCCTTGTCGTCCATAAGTAGCACGGAGTCGTGCTGGCACCAGCTTGATTCGTCATCTCCAAGATAGGCGCTTAGCTGCTTTCGACCCCAATCGCTTTGGGTGGGGTTCGCAATCGGCGCGAAAGCGGACAGTGAATCGTACATATCAGGATTGCGCATCGCGATGGTCAACGCGCCGTGCCCGCCCATCGAATGCCCGGTTATCCCGTGCCGGTCGAGGATGGCGAAATTCGCCAGCACCAGATCACGCAATTCGCTGGTGATGTAGTCATACATCTGGAAATGCGGACGCCAGGGGTTGCGCGTCGCATTGACGTAAAACCCGGCACCCTGCCCCAGATCATAGGCATCGTCATCCGCCACGTCGTCGCCGCGCGGCGAGGTGTCGGGAAAGACGAGCGCAAGACCGTGTTCGGCCGCATGTTCCTGAAGCCCGGCTTTCACCATCGCGTTTTCATGCGTGCAGGTCAGACCCGACAGATACCACAGAACCGGCACCTTTCCGGTCTTTGCCTGAGGCGGCAGATAGACCGCGAAGGTCATGTCGCATCCGCAGGCGGTCGAGGCGTGTTTGTAAACGCCCTGAACGCCTTCGAAGCTACGATTTTCAGAAAGGGTTTCCATACCGGATCAGAACTCCACCACGGCGCGGATCGACTTGCCTTCATGCATCAGGTCAAAGCCGTGATTGATCTCGTCCAGCGTCAGCTTGTGCGTGATCATCGGGTCGATCTCGATTTTGCCATCCATGTACCAGTCGACGATTTTCGGCACATCTGTCCGGCCCTTGGCCCCGCCAAACGCGGTTCCGCGCCAGACACGTCCCGTCACCAGTTGGAAAGGTCGCGTGCTGATTTCAGCCCCCGCGGGTGCCACGCCGATGATGATTGATTCGCCCCAGCCCTTATGCGCGCATTCCAGCGCCGTGCGCATCACGTTCACATTGCCGGTCGCGTCAAAGGTGTAATCCGCGCCGCCCTTGGTAAGCTCGACCAGATGCGCCACCAGATCGCCCTCGACCTTCGAGGGGTTCACGAAATCGGTCATGCCGAAATGCTCGGCCATTTCGATCTTGTCGTCATTCAGATCGACACCGACGATCTGATCACAACCTGCCAGACGCAGGCCCTGCAAGACGTTCAGGCCAATGCCGCCCAGACCAAAGACAACCGCGCGGCTGCCAATCTCTACCTTGGCAGTGTTGATGACAGCGCCGATGCCCGTGGTGACACCGCAACCGATATAGCAGACCTTGTCGAACGGCGCGTCCTTGCGGATCTTGGCCAGCGCGATCTCTGGCACAACCGTGTGGTTGGCGAAGGTCGAACAGCCCATGTAGTGGTGGATCGGTGTGCCATCCAGCATCTTGAACCGCGTCGTACCATCAGGCAGCAGACCCTGACCTTGTGTCGAACGCACCTTCTGGCACAGGTTGGTCTTGGGGTTCAGACAGTATTCGCATTCGCGGCATTCGGGCGTGTAAAGCGGGATCACATGATCGCCCACCTCCAGCGTGGTCACACCTTCGCCGACCTCAATCACAACGCCTGCGCCCTCATGGCCAAGAATTGCCGGGAAGATGCCCTCGGGATCGTCACCGGAACGGGTAAATTCATCCGTATGGCACAGGCCCGTGGCCTTGATCTCGACCAGCACTTCGCCCTTGCGGGGCCCGTCCAGTTCGACTTCCATGATTTCCAGTGGTTTACCTGCCTCAACGGCCACGGCAGCACGAGTTCGCATATGTATTCTTCCTTCTTTTGCGCGCCGACAAGTTTTATCGACCACGCACTTTTAACGGATTATGGTAGGGGGCAGTATACCAAACAATGCAGACTATGGTGGGCATTGGGAAGCGTAGACTTGCCTTGCGCCCTCGGGCATCTTTTATCTGGGAGGATTTTTCAAATGGTTCACGCCAGAATTCTAGTGCTCGCCGGGTTGTGTCTTGCGACCCCAGCCCTCGCCACCGATTTTTCGGATCCGACATGGCCCTGCGTGCAGCGCAAGGTGGGGCAATTGTCCGTTGGCCTGATGTGGGCGCATCCGGTCCCGGACACTGTGCCGAAGGCGATACAGGACGACGTGAATACGCTTGCCGACACATTGGCCGTCAGGCGGATCGAGCTTGAGACATTACGCCCCGATATTGCCGCCTTTGCTGCGCAGGTAGAGGGAGATCCTAACGCTTTGGGTCTGGTGTTCAAGCAAGTGTTCGACCGTTTGTCCCGCCGGCGCGGCCGGATCATCCACGGCATCGAGGAATTTTCGCTTAGCCAGATCGGGCTGAGCGAAAAGATCGAAGCCGCGCGCAGCGAGATGGCAACGCAACTGGCAACCGAAGACCCGGATTTTGACAGGGTGGACGCGCTGGAAGAGCAACTTGACTGGGATCAGCTGATCTATTCGGACAGGCAGAAGAACATCACCTATCTGTGCGAAACGCCGACACTGCTGGAAAAACGTCTGTTCGGGATTGCCCAGATGCTTCAGGCAGAGGTCAAGGACAGCTGAACCCTATTCCCATTCTAGCTCTGTAAAGGCAACGGTGGCGTTGCGCGGATTATACGCCTCGAACAGGTGCCAATGCTCCGCCTCGTCGGCCGCGATGGTCTTTACCGCGTCGCCAAGCCGCGTGCCGTCGGCAATCGCGGCGCGGGTGTCCGTGACAAGCGTTTGCAAGTAGCGTTCCAAAGCGGCGGTGCCCGCTGGCCAAGGCAGTGACGCCGCGCCATGTCCGGGCACGACTCGCAGGGCTGCTTGCGCTTTCATCCGCGCCATAACGTCCTGCCAGCCAAGAACGCTGCCATCCAGCGCAGGCGTGTGCTGATCGAACACAAGATCGCCGGCGAATAGCGTTCCGCTTTTTGTATCGAACACCGTGAGATCCGCGGGCGTATGGGCTGTGGGCCAGGCCGTCAGGGTCAAAACCCGATTCCCGAGGTCGATCTGATCCTCGGCACCGATCCGGTGTGAGATGTCCGGCGAAACCGTTCCGATCATCGCCTCTTCACCAATCAGGCGGTGCAGGCTTTCAAGGTAGTTCGCCTGCCGGTCGGCAAGCGCGCGTGGCAACCTTTCGTGACCGACCAACTCTGCCCCTGCATCCGCGAACAGCGTCGCGCCGAAGACATGGTCCGGGTGCATATGCGTCAGGATCACATGACTTACAGGCTTGTCTGTACGCTGCCGGATGCTGCGCCACAGCGCCTCGCCCATCCAGCGGGCAGAGCCGCTGTCGATCACCGCGACCGAAGCGTCGCCAATGACAAAGCCCAGATTGGACACGTCCCCTAGGTTGACCTCGTCAGGTTCCTCGATCAGACCCGAATGGACGAAGACACCCTCTGCAATCTCGTCCACCGCCAGTGCAGCGCCCTTCGGTTGGCAAAAAGCGGCCGTTCCCGCAGGCGTTTGCGGCGGGGCCTCTGCCAGCGCCGCCTCGCAGGCCTGTTGATTGTCGGCCTCAAATCCCGGCAGCAGCATCTCGCGGCACGGTCCCGCGCCTGCATTCAGACAGATCAACACGACAGCTTCGAACATCGCCCTCCCTCCTAACAGGTCACAGGTCACGCGCGGAAACGTGTGCGGCACCGACCAAACGCTCTATATCAGAAAACCTGAATTTGTGTCATAATTCGCTTTGTACCCATGCAAGAGGAGGAGGCATGGCCAATCCAGCCATTATCACGGCGGTCGTTGTTGCGTTGTTCGCATCGCCCGCTTTCGCCGATGACCCGATCACGAACCCGTTAACCGAAAGCGCAACCTGGCAGGACCTGCGCCCGGATATTCTGGGGGACGCCCCGCTTGCCGATGGGGCCGCCATCATCAGTGTCGATGCGCCTTACCGCGCGCATGATGCCGCGACGGTTCCAGTGGTGCTGCGCCAGCTTGACCCATCGCTGCCGATCAAAAAAGCAACTGTGGTCATTGACGAGAACCCGGCCCCCGTGGCCGCTGTCATGGAATTTTCCGACGCAATGGCCCCGCTCGATTTCGAGTTGCGCGTGCGCGTGGACCAGTATTCCAATCTCCGGGTGATCGCAGAAACAGATCAGGGCCTGTCCATGTCGGGCCGGTATGTCAAAGCCTCTGGCGGCTGTTCCGCTCCCGCAACCAAGGATCCCGAACAGGCACTGGCCGGCATTGGCAAGATGAAGCTGCGCCTGTTTGGCGAGCCTGCCATGTCTACACCGCGTCGCGAGGCGCAGATCATGATCCGGCACCCGAATTATTCCGGGCTGCAACGCGATCAGGTAACACAGCTGTTCATTCCCGCGCATTTCATCGATCATATGGAGGTCTGGCAGGGTGAGGATCTGCTTTTCACTGTCGATGGTGGCATCTCGATTTCCGAAAACCCGGTCTTTCGATTTTCCTACACCGATAACGGTGCCGAGATGCTGACCGTCAAAGCCACGGATACCGATGGCAACAGCTTCGCGCATGATCTGAGCAAAGCGGCGCAGGGCTGATCGGCCCGACACCCTCAGAAACAGATAATCTCTGCTTCGGCCTGCGCGCGGCGCAGGTCGGCCACCAAAGCCTCGGCCACGACGGCGCTGTTGAAAACGGCCATGCGTTCGCCCCCCGTGCGCCGCATCGAAAGGACCGTTTCCGCCTGCAAGTATTTTTCGTATGGCAGGATTGTGGCAATCTCATCTATCGAGCAGGCGCATTGTTGCAGCACCTCGCGGCTGCGCCCGTTCGTGGCCATACAGGCAAAGACATAATCCGCGCGAGCGGCTGTCGGGTAGTCGTTATATTGCTGTGCAACGCTTTGCGCGCTGGCCGCCAGCGGTGCAACTGCCAGAATGAGCGCGCAGGTCAGGCCTTTCATTTCGTTTCCCCCAGCGTATCAAACGTGATCTCCGAATGGTAAACCGGGCCGTCGCCCGCACCGGGCGCATCTGCCGTCATGCTAAGATACCAGCCGGGCACGTCCTCGGACATCACCACCTGCATTTCCAAGTCGCCGAAGCCTTGCATCCGGTCGCGGTTCGGGTCGTCCTTGAACGGGAACAGGCTGACCGTCTTGGTGGCCACCATGCGCCCGTCAACTTCTGCTTCGCCCTCGATCACCTCCGAGGTCTGGATCAGCGCGTCCTTGACCCGATTGCGGATGTAAAAAGGACTGCCGCCCGCCGATTCCGCCATGTCGCGGATGACCGATTCATAAAAGACCATGATCATCGGATTGCCGACGCTGGCCGGGAAACGCCCCATACCGCGCATCTTGTCCTCTTTGTGGAATGAGATTTTCAGCATCCCATCCTCGTCGGTCGAAAAGTTCAGCGCGATGTCTCCGGTGTCTCGCTCGCCCGCCTCTGGTTTCAAGGCGTTGGTGACCTCGCGGTGATAGAACAGCGTTTTGTCTCGGCTGATCTCGTCCAAGGTTCCATCGCGGAACAGCAGGTCATAGGTCTTGGCCCCGTCCGCCGAATTCGCGACGGCTGGTGCCGCCAATAGTGCAATCGCAAAGGCCAGTTGTTTCAGCATCATCAAGATTCCTCCCTCAGCCGAGAGTATTCCCCTGTCCGGCAGTGTCATGCCCGACTTTCGGCTGCACTCCGGCGGTGTGCTCCTTGACCTTCCATTCGATCAGCGGACGCAGGCGCGACAACTGCAAAGGTTTGGTCATGACTGTGAAGTCCATCCGCTTCCCGGCCCGCAACAAGCTTTCCCGCCGATCGGCGGTTATCATGATCGCCGGGACATTCGTGCCGGTTTCCCGGCGGATGGTCTCTATGGTGCGCAGGCCGGTATCCGCGCCGTCCAATTGATAATCCACCAGCATGATGTCCGGTGGCATTCCCATATCCCGAACAAAGTTCACGGCTTCTTCGGTGGACGCCGCAGGCAATACGCTTGCCCCCCAGCCCTGCAAGGTCTGTGTCGTGGCAAACAGCACATCCGCGTCATTCTCTACCACCAAGGCGATATGATCCAACGGCACGTCACCAAAGCTCAATGCCGCCTTCACGGGTTCGGATTCGCCGATGGAATCGCCCACGCGGTCCATCTCGATACAAAAGACCGATCCAACGCCCAGTTCTGACGACATCCAAAGCCGGTGCCCGAGATGGCGGCACGTCCGTTCGACAATCGACAGGCCCAGCCCGACACCTGAACCGACGGGCACATTTCCGGCACGAGCGAATTCTTCGAAGATGCGGCTTTGATCTTCCTCGCCGATGCCGATGCCGGTGTCCCAGACCTGCAATTCGACCTTGTCACCGCGACGCCTGCACCCAAACAGAACCTTGCCGCCCGGCTCTGTGTACTGGATCGCGTTCACCACAAGGTTCTGAATGGACCGAAGCAGATAGACCGGATCGGACCGAACATGATGATTGCACGGCACCATCACAAGCTTCGCGCCCTTTTGTTCGGCCAACGGGGTCTGATCCTCGTAGACACCTTGCAAAATCGTGCCGAGGTTCAGCGTGCGGGCCGTCACCGCATCCTCTTCGATGCTGTCCAACCGCGATATATCCAGCAGGGCATGCAACAATTGCTCAATGGACGTGAAAGCCCCTTTCAACCGCTCTGTCAGGGGGGCGTGCGGCGACCCCATAGTGTTTTGTTGCAATGTCGCAATCAACAGCTTGGCGGCATTGATGGGCTGCAACAGGTCATGGCTGGCCGCCGCCAGAAAACGGGTCTTGGACGACACCGCTGCTTCGGCGCGCTCCTTGGCAAAGCGCAGCTCTTCCTCGACGCGGGCCTTTTCGTCATATTGTTCCGTAAGGCGCGCATTTGCATGGGTCAGTTCTGCTGTGCGCTCCTGCACCCGGTTTTCCAGCATCTCGGTTGCCCGCGCTTCCAGCGTGACATCCTTCAGTTCGACCAGAAAGCCGCCATCCGGCAGCATATTGGCCTGAAGATCAAAGACCCTGTCGGTGACACTGCGCACCCGCTGCCGAAACCGCCCGCTGCGCAGCAACCGCGCCTGCCATTGTTCGACCATCAAAATCGTGGCACCTTCGATCACCCCGCGTCGCGTGAGAAAGGCCAGCAGGCTGTGAAGCGACATGCCCTTTGCCACAGCACCGTAGGGCAGGCCCAGCAATTGCCGGAACGGCAGGTTATGCATCATCACCCGGCCCGTCGACGAAAAGGTACACACGCCCGAGGTCATGTTCTCGAACACCGCCTGAAGGTAGTCGGCCTGTCTGTCGATCAGCCGCTCTTTCTCGGTCCGGTTCTGCCGCACGATCGACGTGATTTCCGTCAACAACAGGATGCGCGTTCCGGCAGAGGTCCGCTCCATGTTCAGCCGGTACCAGCGGTCCTCGGTCATCTCGATCACGACCGACAACGTCGGGGCGGCCACATCCGCTTGCGTAATTTGCCGGTCCAGTGACAGGACATGCGCGCTTTGTGTCAGAAGGCTGAAATATCCCGTCAGGCTAAGCCCCGGAACAACCTGATCCGAGACATCCTGCAAGAGGTGCTGAAAAAGATCGTTGCAAATATCGAGCTGCTTGCCGGTGAACAGCGCCAGCCCATCGCCCATCGCCGACAGCGCCTCGTCCAGATTGCGGCGGGTGCGCTCTCGATCATATTGAACGCTTTCCAACTCGGTCGCCGCCCGTTCCAGATCACGGGTCTTTGCAGCGACCTGCGCCTGCAACTCGATGGCCGATTGAAAGGCGCTATACGCTGTCGTGCCAACCTCGTTTTGCCGCGTAGCCCGCCTGACCAATGCCGCAATAATCTTGGATTGGCGTGCGACCTGAATATTCGGCGGCTCGGTCGGGTCTATCATGTCCATTGCCCGTGCCCCCCGTCGCTTTCAAAGAACGCGACGCCGACAAAGGTCTGGTTCATATGCAGCCCGCAATGCTGCTCGCCATAGGTGTTGAAGCCAAGAACCCGATGCCGGCGAAAGATCTTGGAGACGTGCCTGTCGAGCTGCTTTTCTTCGAATTCCAGCTTTCGCAACACGCAATCGAAGGCAAGGATGAAATCCGGTGCCCGCCCCGCCGGGTCGCGCACATCCAGCTCTGCTTCCAATGTCTCGATGATATTCTTGCCGCGGCCCAGCATCATTACCAGGCCGTCGTCGATAGCGGCAAGAAACGACAGCGACTGGCCATTCGTCAGGGCAAAGATCGCGCGGACATAGTGGTTTTCGTTATGGCAGACCAGCATCGGGTTTTCGGCAAAAACCTGCGGCGACAGATCCTCGACTGCGCAGCCGACCAATCGCGCATATTCCTTTGCCGCCGGGGCACCGTTGATCTCGTGGACAAGACGCTCTTCGGTGTTGGCATCGGTGATGACCAGTTGCTTGCCGTTTGGCAGGAAGTGGTCAAAGCTGAGGCCTTGGAATTGCAGGTTCGTCTCGACCATCAGCAGCAATGCCGCGTTGCCATGGAACGCGCCGTTATGCAGGATGAAGGTTTCGCCAAAGGCCAGACCATCCCCGGCAGAGCCGCCGAAGACCGGAATGCCCTCCAGCACGGTTTCCAGAACCGAGGCCAGCAGATCCTCTTGTTTCGACAGACCGTCGGCAAAAACCAAGGCAAGCCGGTTCCAGCCCGGTGTGCGCAGGAACTGGCTGTTCTGGCGTTTGACCTGGCTGATAATCGGCGCGATGGACAGGGGTTTCAGCGGTTTGAACAGGATCGAGGAACAGCGGAAATTCTCTTTGTGAAACGCGATCAGAAGCAACGCGTCTGTCTCGTAGCCAGCAGGCGTGATCTGTCCCGCCGTCGTGCAGCCAAACACCGGCACACCGTCCAGCCTGTCAGCCAAAGCATCGGCCAGAACGCCCGCGTCCAATCCGGACGGTGCCAACACCAGCACAAAACACGTCTGCGCAAGGTCGATACCCGTGGCGGCCTCCTCGACCGCGTCGCGGGCATCAGGGGCGGTGGATTGCGCCACCGTCACAAATTTCGGACCAGAGCAGGGGTTGGTGTCTCGCATATCCGTCCTACTAACGGCAGAGGAACGAAAGCGCCTCCGGCTCCTCGACCGATTCCAAAGCCTGGGCATGGGCCGCCTCGACCATCAGGGCGGCCTGCGTCCGGTTGCTGACACCAAGGCGTCGCAGCAGCGCCGTGATATGCGCCTTGACCGTCGCCTCGGCCAGATCAAGCTCGTAGGCGATCTGCTTGTTCGGCTTGCCTTCGCATATCAGCTTCATCACCTTCTGCTGCTGCGGCGTCAACGCGGCCAGCTTGGGGTGTATGTTCTCCAGCAAATCCTCGGGCGTTTCGGCGGGCCGGGCCTGACGATAATCCTTCGGTACATATTTGCGCCCCGCCGCGATCTCTGCCAGCACGGTCTGGATCACGTTCGCAGGCGTGTCCTTCGGCAAAAAACCGGCGGCACCCTCGTTCATCAACGAGGTCACAAGCACATGCGACGTCATCGAAGAGATGACCAAAATCGGAATATCCGGCACATGCGCCCGCAACGAAATGAACCCCGAGATGCCATTCACATCCGGCAAGACCAGATCAAACATCACCAGATCCGGGTGAAACCCCGATTCCAGCAATGCGAGCGCCGCTTTCAAAGATCCGGCCTTTTCTACCTGACAGTCCGCAAAGACCCCGCCCAAGGCCGACGCAAGCGCATCGCTGTATAGCGGATGGTCGTCAACAATCAGCACCGAAGAGATTGTCTCTTCCGGAACCGCAACGTCAAAGTGTTGCATAGCAGTAGCCTCCCAGTTCAAGAAGCTAGCTTAGCGACGATTTTTTGCAACCGTTTCAACGCATCTAAGATCACTTTCCGCCCATGTCCGCAGCCATCAGGCCTTTTGTTTCGCGACATGGGTCGCGATCAGATCCATCAGGGGCGGGGACAGGCAATCATAGGGCGTCAACCCCAGCTCTGTCAGGCGTCCGCGGATCTCGTCCATGCGGGACGGGTCCACCCCGGCTTCAATGATTGACGAGACAAACGCCGCGAAGGTCGGTGCCGCCCACCCCTTTTGCGCGGACAGTTCGGTATGCACGAAATCCAACCCATGAAACGGGTGTCCGGTATCCTCGATCCGGCCGACCATGTGCGTTCCGCAATCGCGGCAGGCATGGCGCTGGATTGCGGCGTTTTCGTCAACAATCCCCAGTTTGTCCGCATTTTCAGTGACTTTGACATTGCTGCGCGGCGTCACGGCGACCTGACTGAAGATCGCACCCTTGGGCTTCCAGCATTTGGTGCAGCCGCAGACGTGGTTATGCGCAGTCTGGCCAGAGATTTCGACCACCACCGGATTGGTCTGGCACTGGCACCGCAGCGTACCGCCGCCGAAA
Organism: Primorskyibacter flagellatus; assembly: GCF_048268605.1. Classification (NCBI taxonomy): domain Bacteria; kingdom Pseudomonadati; phylum Pseudomonadota; class Alphaproteobacteria; order Rhodobacterales; family Roseobacteraceae; genus Primorskyibacter; species Primorskyibacter flagellatus. The sequence continues at coordinate 145,370 of NZ_JBLWVF010000008.1, read as the reverse complement.
TTCGGGTCTTCCGGCGGAATGCCACTGTCAACTTGTGGATGAATTTTCACATGCGTGTATTTGGGCGTGGTGTCGGCAGTGTCATTGCTTCCACCCCCGAACAGATTGTCCAATAGTCCCATGGTCGTGTCCTCCCTTAGGCAGTGCGTCCAGTGTCGAACGCTGTGCGCAAGCCTCTGCCTGTCGGGCGTGTCTGGCAATTCAGCGCTTAGTCTTAACTCTGGCATGCGATTGCAGGAAGGACCGGACAAAGCCGCGCAAGTCCGGGGTGTTGGCATCCGGCGCGAATATCGCCCGGTCGAGACCGTCCAAAAGGCGGCCGTCCTCCGGCCCGGCCCCGTCCCGGCCCATCAAGGCATATGCCGCGCGCCTGACCTGAGCGGGCTCACCCGCACGCGCCGCCCGCGCCATCTGTCGTGCCAACGGATCGAGGATCTTGAACCGCCGCCTTAGTGCCGTGGCGTCGGGGCGTCTGCCGGACACCATCCAGCCCAGACCGGCACCGAAGATCAGCAGCGCGACAAAGGCGACCGGCCATCCGGGCAGGACAGACGGGCGCGCGGGCGGTGGCACCGGAGGCAGCGCAGTTTCGTCATAGGCTACCCGCTGGGCCGAGATCGTGACATCGCGCATCACCCGCGCGTCGGTGTCGAAATACTCCAGATGCAGCGGCTCCACGATGGTGGAATAGGCATTGCCCGGCCGGATCGTCCAGCGCCAGAATACAAAAGTGACCGGTCCTTCCGGCGAAAGCTCTATCAGGCGCTTTTCGGGATGGGCGAAAACCATGCCCGACGGCGAATGAAGCTCTGGCATCGGCGGCACCATTTCCGGAGTCACGCCGATGGCCTTGATGCGGACGATCCGCAACACGCCCTCACCCGCCTTCAAACGGTCCGGCGCGTTCGACCATTGGTCGGAAATCTCGACACGTTTGGCCGGGAACCACCAACCGCCCTCCGGCAGATCCGGCGGGGCGGCAACCTCTACCGTCACCGGCGACGAGGTAATATCATGCGCGAACCAGTCATCGCCTTCATCGGTCAGGGTCAGATGATGCGTGAAGGGCCCGATGGTCAATGTGCCCGCGTCTTCGGGATATAGCGCCATCCGGCGTTCCATCACCTTGACGGTCTTGCCGTTCAGACGCTCCTCGCTCCATTTATCAGGGCCCAGCTGGGTCCAGTTGAACCCCTCCAGCGGCGGTTGTTCCAATTGCTCGCGGGTGATGTGGCGACGGTAGACCCCGCGGATCAGGATCGGGATCATCTCACGCGCGTAGGGCTGCGCGTCCTGTTCCAGCACGGTCACGGTCAGTTGCAGGTCCGTGGGATCGACCTCGCGCGATTGTGCCAATGCTGGACCCGCGACAAACATCGCAATCAGCAGACAGACCATCCTCATCGCGGATCCTCCGGCGTGGGTGGCTCCAGCCCCAGGGCCTTTCGCCGCTTACGTTCCTGCGAGATACGCGCGGCGAGGTATTCGCCCGGCACATCTGCCAATTGCCGTAGCCAGCGTTCATCCGCCACCATGAAACGATCGTCGAACACGCGCCGCACCTTCTGGGATGCGTTGCTGCGCAGTTCGACATTGCCAAGCATGGCCGACGCATTGGTGACCTCATCCCCCGTCCCGGCGGCGCGTGCATTGCCCTGCGCGACAAACGATTCTTCAATTACGCCTTCTTTTTGCTCTCCGAACAGCCCAAGAACCTCCGGGTCGATCCCAAGTGATGCATAATAGGCGGCGATCAGGTCAAAATTTGCCCGCGCGTCTCCGTCTCCTCCGGGGATTACACGATCATAGGCCTCAAGCGCGGCCGAATATTTGCCATCCCGCGCCTGCGCCGTTCCAAGATTGTAATAGGCCTGCGCTTCGGCAAATGCCTCTGCCGCGTCGGGCAGCTTCCGGGCGCGATAGAGCGCAACCCCGCGCCACTGCGCATCCTTGAATAGGGGTGTCGCCAATGCGGGCATTCCTGCCGACAGCAGGACCCGGCCGAAACCGGACGTTCCGCCGAGGATCAGGGCCAACGCGGTTGCGGCGGCAGCTATCAATGCCAGCACCTTCATGTCATCTGCCTGCGAAACAACATCAGCATCGGGATCAGGGCCAACGCCAACAACGCCCGCCCCATGTCACGCCAGAACAAAAGCGGATAGGATTGTTGTTCCAGCCGGTCACGCGCCTGCCCCGTCAACCAATCGGACAAGTCGTCCGGCGCGTCCAGCGACATCAGCGTGCCGCCACCAATCGCGGCATGTGCCTCCATCTCGGGCGTTAACGGGCCGAAAGCGACAATCGACAGCCGCGCGCCCTGCGCCGCAATCCGCTCTGCCACGGTCAGACTGTCAGGGCCCAGCCCTGCGCCATCGGTGAACAGGACCACATCCCCGGCCAGCACCTCTGCTTCGGTCAGCATCACACCTGCAAGATCCAACCCGCGTTCCGGCCGTGATCCGGGATCAGGCACCGTTTCGGGACCGATCAGCGACAGGGTCTGGCCCAACTGTTTGTGATCCGCCGTCAGATCCGTGGCGACATAGGCATCACCGGCAAACACCACCATCCCGCCGGGACGCGAGCCAAGCGACGCAATCCCGAACCGGCCCATCGTGACCAAATCCTGCCAGCGGGGGCTTTCCGTCACACTGGGCGAGGCGTCAACGACAAGAACAACACCGTCGAGATTTCGGAAGGACACCGCATCGCGTCTTTCCACCGCCGGACCGGACAGGGCCAGAACCGCGATGGCAGCCGCCCCGACTGCGGCAATCAAAGGCACCCTGTCACGCCGCGTCTCGACCCGCCCGAGCGCTGCCATTGCCCGCAAAAGCTCTGGCCTGACAGCCCGTTCCCACCCACCAATGCCGCCCTGATGGCGGTAAAGCCACACGGCGAATGTTGCGAGAACGGGCAAGGCCAAAAGCCACAGCGGCCGCAGCACTGTCAGATCGCCGATCATGCTGATTGTTCCCGCCATGCAAGGCCAAGGCAGCCCAGCATTGCCAAGGCTGCGGGCCAGATCCAGAATTCGGCATAGACCTCTGCCGACAGCCCGTCGCTGTCGGTGGCTTCAAGCTGGTCCAGCGCTTCGGTGACGGCGACAAGGTCTTCGGTGGTCCGCACGCGAAAGCTCTGCCCGCCCGACACGTCCGAAATGGCCCGCAGGGTCGTGGCATCGACCACGCCACGCTCGCCTTCCTCTGCGGTCGTTTCATCCTTCGGGCCAAGCGCGATCGTATGCACCCGAACGCCCATATCGGCGGCCAGTTGCGCCACACCCTGCGGGTTTGTGGCGCCCGCATTATTGGCCCCGTCCGAGAGCAGAATGACCACGCGCGTGGCCGCCTCAGACGCTTCCAGCCGTTTCAGGGCCAGCCCCAATGCGTCGGAAATATTGGTCGCACGGCCGGAAATGCCTATGGTCGCCTCCTCGATCCGGCGGGCGACCGCTTCGGTATCAAAGGTGAACGGCGTGGCGTAATACGCGTCAGAGCCGAAAACGATCAGCGCCACCCGGTCCCCGGCGCGGCGGCGGGCAAAAGCGGACCCGACGGCGGTAACGGCCTCCAGCCGGCTCACTTGCGCGCCGTCGAGATAGAAATCGTCACGCACCATTGACCCGGACAGATCCAGCGCAATCGCCAGATCGCGGCCCGACACTTTCAGCGCATTTACAGGCTCTGGCATCCGGGGGCCGCAGAGTGCCAGCACGGTCAGCACCCAGATCAGCCATGGCAAGACGCGCTGCAATCTCGCGGGCATGTCTGATCCCGCGCCACGAGACCGCCCGATCATTGCCGCCCCTATGCGTTCAGGCACGGCCAGAGCAGTCCCACCCGCACGGATCGGCGGCAGAAACCGCGCCGCAAGAAAAGGCACTGGCAGCAAGGCCAAGGCCCAAGGGGTTGCCAGCTCAAGCATGGCGCGCCAGCACCGCACGCAGGGCAGCAGTGTCCGGCCCCGCGTCAGGGCGGTAAAGGCTGTCACGAAGCGCGGCAAACTGCGACGGATCGTATAGTTTCAGCAAATGGAGCAAGGCAATGCGCCGCTCGGGGTCGGGCAACGCGTCGAGTTCGGCAAGCTTCCGGTCAAGGCTCGGCCGGGCGGGGCGGGGCTTTCGGCCAAGAAACTGCCGCGCAATGAGGCCAATCACCAAGGCCGCAACTGCCGCCAACCCTATTGCGGCGGCAAGCTCTGCGCCCATTCCGCCCGCCGCATCTGCCGGAAGCCGGATGTCACGCAATCCGGCCTGCAAGGCGGTTTCGCTCAGTGCACGTTCGCTCATGGTACGCGATCCGATGGCAGGGACGCCGCCAACCTGCGGGCCGTCTCTTCAATCCCTGCGCCTGCGTTCAATATCAGCGCGGGGCGGCCGGCAATGGTTTCTATCTCTGGTCGGGTCGCGGGCCCGCCCCGAATCGCAACGCGTAGCCGCCGACCATCAGGCAGCCGGATCGGGTAGCGCCCCGCTGGCAGGTTGTCGGTGGCTTCGTCGATCACCCGGATCAGACGCGGCACACGACGCTGCGCCAGAGACGACAGCCTGTCCGGCAGCCCTTCGCCCATATGGTCGAAACCGGACGCGATCAGGACCTCTGCCCCGAAGGGCACAAGCCGCTCTGCCCGCGACAGGGCCTCGTCCAGCGAACGGTCGTCGGCATGGCCGCTCATCACCGATTGCAAGGCCGCATCATGCGCGCGCACCAAACCGCCAATCACATCCAGCATGCCGCGCGCACGGCCACGCGGTGCCACGGCAACCTGGCCATCCGGCAGCAGCGCAAGCAATCCGACGCGCCCACCTTCGGCCACGATGCGCCAGCCGATCAGACACAGCGCCTCTGCCGCAGCGACGGACCGGAAGGCGCGTGAAATGCCCCACAGCATCGAGAGCCGGAAATCCGCCACCAGCAGGGAGACGCGGTCGCGTTCCTCGTGGAATTGCCGGACATGCAATTCGCCGGTGCGCGCCGTCGTGCCTTTGTCGAGATGCCGGATGTCATCGCCCGCCACATATTCGCGCACATCGGCCACTTCTTGGCCGTGGCCCTTGCGCCTTATGGCAAAGCCGCCCGGCAAAGCCGCAAGCACCGGCTCGTCCAATGGGCGCAACGCCACTTGGCGCAAGGCGATCAGCTCTGTCGCGGACAGCGTGACACCGGGCGCCTTCAGCGCGGCGGTCACAGCGCCTCGACCGCGCCGAGGATGGTGGCGACCACGTCGCGCTGGCTGCGGCCTTCGGCGACGGCGCGCCAAGACAGAACCATCCTGTGCGCCATCGTGTCCCCGGCAAGATCGGCAACATCCTCTGGCAGGGCATAATCCCGCCCGCGCAGATAGGCCCGCGCCTTGGAGGCCGAGGCCAACGCCAGCGATCCGCGCGGCGAGACGGCATGCTCGATCTCTGCGGACAAGTTCCCCTGGCGCGTCGCGGTCACAAGCCGGACAATATAATCGCGCAGCTCCGGTGACAGATGCACCGCCATTGCCTGACGCCGCGCCTCTTGCAGGGCGGCAAGTGGCATCTGCGCCGCAGCAACGGGCGGCTGGGCAGCTTCGGCTTCGACCAGATCGAGGATCTGGCGTTCGGTCTTTGCATCGGGCAGCTCAAGATTGACGTAAAGCAGGAACCGATCCAACTGCGCCTCTGGCAGGGGAAACGTGCCGTCATGTTCAATCGGGTTCTGCGTCGCGACAACCAGAAACGGGTCCGGCAAAGCATGCGTCTGATTGCCAGCGGTCACCTGCCCTTCGGCCATCGCCTCCAGCAACGCGGATTGCACCTTGGGCGGCGCGCGGTTGATCTCGTCCACCAGCACCAGATTGTGAAAGACCGGGCCGGGGACAAATTCAAACGTGCCGGTTTGCGGACGAAACACCGGCGTCCCGGTCAGATCGGCGGGCATCAGATCGGGCGTACACTGGATCCGGGCAAAGCTGCCCTCGACCGCGTTTGACAGCCATTTGACCGCCCGCGTCTTGGCCAGCCCCGGCGGCCCTTCCAGCAATAGATGCCCGCCTGTCAGTAGCGAAATCATCAGCCGCTCGATCAGCCGCTCATGCCCAACGAGGCCCTGCGACAGATAGCCAAGCAGCGATCGCATGTTCTCTGGTGGGCTGTCTGGCAATGCGTCCATGTATCCTCCTCGTCGCCTTTTCGGCGCCATTTTGCGGAGATGTTAGGGCATCGTTTGACACAGCACTATACCGTCGTAAGTCGCATCATTGCGTGGCGGCGCGACAGTCCGGATCGAGAATGAGTGAGAACCGCGGATCGGCTCGCGTAGCCTCTGTCAGTGCTGCCAACCGGTCGAATTCGGTATCGATATAGTCGATGAAAGCGGGTTCTGTTGTCTGGTCCACGGCCGAACCCGCAACCGCGTGCATCATAAACACGTCAAATTCGCACAGCCTTGACGGGTTGGACCGGAGCAATGCCGACATGAACGCTTTGGAACCCCAGGGCAGGCGATGCGTATTCAGCGGCACTTCCTGTAGTTTGGACAGGAAAACAGGGTCGCGCCGTATCAGCAGCACATCCATCCCGAAGGTGAAGCTTTGAAACAACTCTTCGATCAGTATGGACCGATAATAGGCCTCCTCCAGCGACCCCGGCGGGGACACTGCCTGCTGGACCATCAGATGCGTCGTGGCTCCGCGCCTGCCAAAGAAAGTCTGCGCCATGGCCGGGGAATTTGCCGCGTAAAATCGTCCGGGCAGCAGTCCCAGCCCGTAGGCGTCATTCATCCAGTCAAGATCCTGCGTCAGCGCCTGATTTGGGGGAAAACCTGAATAAAGCCGCAGAATGGCGGTCCGACCTGATCCGCATGACCGCGCGTGCCGCCCTGCGTAGCGCATCGGAAGCGGCTTTCCAAAGACATGGCGGGCCAGTGCGCGGAACGTGTCCAGCACCGCCAGCGATTGCGCGGTCGGCGGATCACCAATAAGGCACAGCGCCGCGCCCGACAGGTCGCGCCCGTTGATATGGACCGGGATCGACATATCCCGACCCAGCATTGTCGAACGCAGCTGATAGTTCCAGCCGCTGCGCGCCAGCTCAAGAAAGCTCTGCCGATCCGCAGCGCGCCCCTGCCCTGCGACCAGAAGGACCAAAGCCACGACACCACAAAGAAACAAACCGCCACGCATGGGCAGAGTTTAGCGGGATTGGGGCCAACTTCCACTCTGAAGGCGGCTCTGGGTCATGTTGCGCTTGACTGCCCGAAGCGTCGTGGATGGCACCCGCCCGTGTCAGGCCTGCCGATTGGTGGCGGGGTGAGGGTGCGCAATATCGGCGCAAGGCAGGTTAGGTCGCTGCCTCTGTTGCAGCGGGGTTGAACCCGCCCCGCCCGGAAATCGCCCGCGCTGCACGGTCGTTGCCCTGCCGAAGCGATGCCTCGACTCCCGCGCCATCAAGCCAGGCATTCAGAAAACCTGCATTGAACGCGTCCCCCGCGCCGGTCGTGTCAACCGGCGTCACGGCGATGGCGGGCGCGGCCATTGCCGTATCACCATGCCCGGCGCTTGCACCTTCAGCGCCGCGCTTAATCACGTCAAGGCTGGACCAGGGCGGCGGCAGCCCTGCGGCGACAAGGCGTTGCGCCTCGACAGCATTGGGCAGGAAAACATCGACCTGTGCGATCAGCGGCGCTGCACCTTTGGCGTCCAGCGTTTCGTCCCACGCGCAGTCAAGTGACAGGGTCAGCCCGGCATCGCGGGCGGCGTCGATCAGCCAGGGGCATTCCACCAGCGTCGCCAACTCTCCGATATGCATATGCCGGGACCCGCGCAGATCGCCAGCCGTCAGGCGCGGCAGGGCGGGACCGGCCCGGCGGGTGACGAAGGCGCGGTCGTCCGTACCCGTCAACACCACGGTAATTTGCGGATCATTGCCGTCAGTTGCTGCGCGGCACAGGCTCAGGTCCAACCCGGCATGCGCCAGATCACCGGAAACGACTGCGTCAAACGGTGCGCCGGGCAAGGTCGCCGCAAGCGCCGCGTGCCGCCCCAAGGCCCCGAAATGCGCCGCTGTTATGAACGCTCCGCCGCCCGCGTGAAGGCCCAGACCAGCAGCGTAGATTTCTGTCCCCATGCTGGGCAGGCGCGGCACGCCGGTGAAGATCAGGTCGCAATACAACCGTCCCGCACAGACCACGGCCCCTTCAAGGCTCACCGCAGGGCCTCGCCGGTTTCGGCGTCGAACAGATGCAGGTTCTCCAGCGCCGCTGTCAGCGTAACCTCTTCACCCACCTCGGGCGGGGTGCGCCCATCCGCCTTTGCGATCACTTCTTCGCCTTCGCGCCCGACATAGATCAGCGTTTCGGCCCCAAGCGGTTCGCGGACCAGCACCGGCCCCCGCACCAGCGCCGGGCCGTCACCGGGGTAAAGATCCTCCGGGCGTACGCCGACGACCACCGCCTGACCCGGCGTGGCACCCTTGTCCAACCGAACCTCTGAACCGCTTTCCAACCGGATTTTACCGCCATCTCCGACCACACCGGCCAGCATATTCATCGACGGCGCGCCGATGAAACGCGCGACAAATGTATTTGCCGGATGATGATAGACATCAGAGGGCGTGCCGACCTGTTGGATATGCCCGTCCTTCATGATGACGATCCGGTCGGCCATGGTCATCGCCTCGACCTGATCGTGGGTAACGAAGATAATCGTATTGCCAACCCGCTGGTGCAGTTTCTTGATCTCCAGCCGCATCTGCGTGCGCAGTTGCGCATCCAGATTGCTGAGCGGCTCGTCAAACAGGAACACCGCCGGGTCGCGCACCATGGCCCGCCCGATGGCGACGCGCTGGCGCTGCCCGCCTGACAACTGGCTGGGCTTGCGGTCCAGAAGGTCGGTCATGCCAAGGATCACGGCAACCTCGTCGATCCGGCGCTCCTTGTCGGCGCGCGGCATCTTGGCGGTGCGAAGCCCGAAGCCGATATTCTTGCGCACCGTCATATGCGGATAGATCGCGTAATTCTGGAACACCATGGCGATGTCGCGCTCTTTGGGTTCAAGATTGTTTACCACGCGCCCGGCGATGGACACCTCCCCCGAAGTGATTTCCTCCAGCCCCGCTATCATCCGCAAGGTGGTGGACTTGCCACAGCCCGAAGGCCCGACAAAAACCACGAATTCGCCATCCTCCACGTCAAGGCTGATACCGTGCAGCACTTGCGTCTTGTCATAGCGTTTCACCAGATCGCGGATCGACAGATCGGCCATTCTTTACCCCTCAAGGATCGTCGTGAAGGCGGCCTGAAGGCGTGCCTTGGCATTTCTGTGGCGTGTGGCGCGAGCGTCCATCGCGGCACGCTGCGACGTCGCCGTCCGGCCGTAGCCATCCAGCGCTGCGGCCAGCGCGGCCGGTGCGGGACCACCGGGGCGGTCGCGCCGCGCGATAAAGGTTTCGGGCGATACGGCATGGACGAATGCAGCCTTGTCCAGCTTCGGCGCTCGTCCGGCGGCGTGTTCAAATGCGTCGGAAAAGGCGTCGAACCCCTGCCCAAGCGGCACACCCGCAGCGATCACGGCCCGCGCGGTGGCGGCGGCGATCTCATGCGCTTGACGGAAACTCAGCCCTTCGTCGCGCACCAGCGTATCGGCCAGTTCGGTGATGGTGATGCAGGCGGCATCCGTGGTGGCGCGCACCCGGTCTGCATTGACCGACACAGCCGGGATCAACGCGCCCAGCAGCGACAGCACCCGACCGCCCCGGTCGAAGGCGGCATAGCCTGCGGCCTGCACTTCGCCCTCGGAATCGTTCATGTCGGTGAAGGGCGTGTTGTGCATCGTGCTGATGACAGCCTCGCACTGCCCGCAGGTGACGCTAGCCAGGTGGCGCAGATGTTCGATCGGGACCGGGTTGCGTTTTTGTGGCATGATAGAGCTGATCTGCACAAGGCTGTTGGGCACGTAGAGCTGCCCGACCTCGAAGGCAGTCCAGAACTGCATGTCCTGAATGACGCGGCCCAGATGCAGAAACATCAGCCGGATCGCGGAATACAGCCCCGTCACATAGTCCACCGCCGCGATACAGCCGTAGGAATTCAGCAGCGGACCTTCGAAACCGAGAAGCTCGGCAACCCTGTGCCGGTCAATCGGAAACCCGCTGGTGGTAATTGCTGCCGCCCCCATCGGGCAATGCTCCAGCCCGTCAGCGGCGGCATCCAGACGGGCAATGTCGCGCTTCAAGACCTCGATCACCGCGCCAAGGTAATGGCCGAAGGTCGTGGGCTGGGCGGGCTGGCCGTGGGTATAGGCGACAATCGGCGTGGCGGCCTCGGCCTGGGCCTTGGCAATCAGCGCATCCGTCAGATCCAGCGCCTGTCGCATCAGATGCGCCGTGCGGCTGCGCAGGGCCAGCTTGAACAGCGTGTGGTCCATATCATTGCGCGACCGTGCCGTGTGCAGCGCGCCGCCCAGATCGCCCAGCCGCTTGCGTAACTCGGACTCGACAAGGAAAAAGTAGTCCTCATGCTCTCCGGTATAGCAAAGCGCAGCGATGTCGGTCTCGGCCTCAATGTCGATCAGCGACTGCGCGATGGAACGTGCCGCCGCAGGGGGCAGGATGCCGGTTTCGGACAACATCACCAGATGCGCCCGATTGAGCGCGCCCATATGGGCCGCATAATGGGTTTTGACTCCCTCAAACAGCGGTGCCAGCACCGTGTCACGATAGACCGGATCAGGGAAACGCGAGGTATCCGTCATCCCTTCAACCCCGCCATGACGACGCCCTGGATGATGTAGCGTTGGAAGATCAGGAACACGACCAGCGTTGGAATGGTAGAAATTGCAGCGCCGGTCATGATCAACTCCCACGCGACGTCTGCCTCATCGCCGAAGGATGAAAGGCCAACGGGCAGCGTGTACATCTCGACCGAATTGGTCACGATCAGCGGCCAGATGAAGGCGGTCCAATTGCCGAGGAACACAAAGATCGCAAGCGCCGCCAGCGCCGGCTTCACCAACGGCATGGCCACCGTCCACCAGATTTGTAGCTCGTTCAGCCCGTCGATGCGCGCCGCCTCGATAAAATCATCCGGCACGGTTTCAAAGAATTGCTTCATCAGGAAGCTGCCGAAGGCGGTCATCAGGCCGGGGAACATGATGCCCCAATAAGTGTCCAGCCAGCCCAGTTGCTGGCTCATCAGATACCACGGGATCACCAGCATCTCTGTCGGGATCATCAGCGTCGACAGGATCGCGATGAACACGATGTAACGGCCGGGAAACCGGAACTTGCACAGCGTGTAGCCGACAAGACTGTCAAACAGCACGTTCGACACCGTCGTGACCACGGCGATGACGATGGAGTTGATAAACCAGCCGTAGAACCGCCCATCCTCCAGCACATAGGTGTAGTTTTCCAGATGCGGCTCGTCAGGGATCAGTTGCAGATTGTAAACTTCATGCGGCCATTTCAGCGAGGTCGAGATCATGTAGGCGATCGGCATGACCATCGCGATGCCGCCCAGAAACAGTAGCGTCCAACGCAGGATCTGGCCCAAATTGGCCGGTCGCCGCGGAGGGGCGGCATGCAGCAGCGCATCTGCATTTGGGCGGATCTCTTCGGTCACGGCCATCTAGATCGTGTCCCTTCGGGTTTGAACAGCGACCGTGATCGCGGAGGAAAGTGCTGATTGAGTATCCATGCTCAGCGGTCCCTCATGATCCAGAGTTGAAACAGGCTGACCAGCAACAGCACGATGAACAGCACCACGGTCTGCGCCGCAGCATAGCCCATGTCGAAGGAACTGAATGCGGTCTGATAGATCATCAGCACCAGCGGCTTTGTCGAGTTTAGCGGTCCGCCGGGGTTGTTCGTGGTCATGTTGAAAACATGATCGAAGATCCGCAGGAAACCGATGGACGAGAAAACCACCAGAAACACGATTGTCGGCCTCAGGAGCGGCAGCGTGATCTCCCACAAAACCGTCCAGGTCGAGACGCCATCAATGCGCGCGGCCTCGTAATAGCTGCGCGGAATGGCGCGTAGGCCGGCCATGAAGATGATGACCTGAAAGCCCAGACCGGCCCAGACAGCAGGGGCAAGGATCGCGGGCAGCGCATTGGTCGTCGAGTTCAGGAAGTTGATCTGTGGGATACCTATGCTGGCCAGCGCGTTATTGAACAGCCCTACCGGGACCGGCTGATAAAACCAGCGCCAGACCCAGGCCATAGCGACGGCGCTGGTCATAAACGGCAGGAAATACAGCATCCGCAGAAAGCCGTGCATGAACCGCACCTTGTCGAGATGGTAGGCAATGCCAAACGCCACCACCAGGCTGACGGGCGTGCCCAGCAGTAGATAGATGAAGGTGTTGCGGAACACCTGCCAGAAGACCGGATCGGACAGCAGCGTGGTATAGTTGTCCAGCCCCGTCCATGTGCGCGTACCCAGCAGATTCCAGTCCTGAAAGCTGATCAGCATCGCGTTGCCGGTCGGGTAAAATCGGATGACCGAATAGAACAGCACCGGCAGGGCCAGAAATGCCCAGGCCCAGACGATCTGTTTTTGCTTGATGGTCAGGTTTCGATACATGTCAGGACGGCCCCGGAATTACGCCCCGGATTTGCGGGGCGGGTTGGTCCCGGCGCGCAAGGGCACGCCGGGACCGAAGACGCAGGCTCAGTTCCCGCTATAGTAATCGTCGAGGATTTTTTGCTCGGCTTCGGCGGCAGTTGTCAGGCTTTCACCCGGATCCATGCCTTCAAGCGTGATGCGTTCGACCATTTCAACCATCGCCTGCCGCTGGCCGCTTTCATCCGCAAACTTCGTGGTGTGTGCATATTCCAGACCACGGATGAACGGGCCAAAAACCGGGTCATTCGCATTGGTCTCGGTCATGCCGACGGATGGCTTGGCGGGCAGTTCTCCGACCACGTCCAGCCAGACCTGCATCGCCTCGTCCGAAGTGACGTATTGCATGAACTTGACCGCGGCATCGTATTTTTCGCCCTCGGCCTTGGTTGTGATCGCGTTGACCCAATAGGACGAATAGTTGGAACGCATCCCATCCGCATTGGCGGGCAGTTCGGTCACGCCCCATTTCAGGCCCCGCGTGCTTTCCAGCGCGCCGATGCGAAACGATCCGTCGATATGCATGCCTGCGCGGCCCGCCTTGAACGCGGCCTGCGGTTCATCCATGAAGTTGAACGCGGTGACAGGGTTTTCATCCGTTGCCAGACCGACATAGAAATCCAGCGCCTTGCGCCCGGCCTCGGTGTCGTAATTCACTGTCTTGTAGTCATCAAGGTAAGGCTCGCCGCCGAACTGACGCACCAGCACTTCGCGCCACCAGTGGTGATCCTGCGCCGTCATCCCTGCGGTCAACCCGACCTGAGTGATGTTGCCAGCGCCGTCGACCTTGGTCATGGCCTGCGCGGCGGCGATCAACTCGTCCAGATTGGTGGGCGGCTCGACACCGGCCTCTTCCATCAGACGTTCGTTGTAGAACAGCGCAAGGCTGCGGACGGCGGTCGGCAGCGCCCAGTACTGGCCATCGCCTTTCATCGCCTGCACCATCGGGAAGAACTCTGCGTCGATAGCCTCTACCGGGAACGCATCTCCGGGCAGCGGCTGGATCAGGTCGGCACCGACATAGTCATTCAACCAGCCATAGAACAGTTGCACCACATCCGGGCCTTCACCGGCAGGAATGGCGGCGGCGACCTTGGTACGGTAATCTGCATACGGGAAATGCGTCATCTTGACGGTGATGTCGGGGTTGGCAGCCTCGAACTTCTCGATCAGCTGGTCCATTGCAGCGACGCGGGCGTCGAAAAAGTACTGCCAGTATTCGATCTCGACCGCCTGAGCGGGGGTCGTTGTCAGCGACGCGGCACCGGCGGCAGTTGCCACGGCCCAAGCCTTCAATGTCGGAAATGCCATCGGAGTCTCCCTGTTTTGTCGTGGCCGTGACCCGCGTCTGGCGTAGGTCCGGACCTTGGCTTCGTTTAACTCAACCAGCTTGAGTATTCAAGAAGATTGAGTTAATCGAGTTCCATGAGCGCATCTCACCGCCAAATTCCGGGTGTCAACGCCGAACGCACCCGCAGTCACAACCGGCAGATGGTGCTGGGCAGCGTCCGCGCGGCTGGCGCGATTGGACGGGCAGAGATTGCGCGCGCGTCGGGCCTGTCCACACAGGCAGTGTCAAACATCATCGCGGACATGTTGGCGGACGGAATGCTGCGCGAACATGGCCGCCGCACCGGCGGACGCGGCCTGCCAGTGCAGCAATATGCGATCAACCCCTCTGGCGGGTACGGGCTGGGGATCGAGATCCGGCCCAACGCTGTCTTTTCGGCGCTGATTGACCTGACCGGAACGACCAAACACAGCCACCGGACAGAACTTACAAACAATGAGCCGAAAACCGTGCTGGCAGAGGTCGCGGCTCACAAGTTCCGCGCTTTGAATGACACGGGCGTGCGCGAAACATCGGTATTGGGCGCGGGCGTCGTCATGCCCGGACCCTTTGGCGCGACCGGTATCCAGAACAGCGGCTCTGACCTGCCGGGCTGGCAGGATATAGATCCGCAAGGTTTGCTGGAGGACGCGCTTCACCTGCCGATTTTCGTCGAAAACGACGCCAATGCCAGCGCCATGGCGGAACGGATTTCCGGCGTCGCGCAAGGGCTGGAGACCTTCGCCTTCCTTTATTTCGGGCAGGGGCTGGGCCTGGGGTTGCTGCAAGGCGGAAGGCTGGTCTCTGGCGCGTTTGGTAATGCGGGCGAGATCGGCCATATCCCGGTGATCGCGCAGGGCGTACCAGTCGCATTGGAAAGCTGCGTCAGCCGGCTGTCGGTGCAGGCACATTTGTCCGCCCACGGGATCGACGCGCGCGATATGGATGATCTGAGCCGGCTCTACGCGCAATCCGCACCGCCCTTGCTGGAATGGCTCGATACCGCTGTGCAGCCTTTTTCTGCCGCCATCGGCATTATCGAAAACCTCTTCGATCCACAGGTCGTGATCCTTGGCGGCGCCATGCCGGATGCGGTGCTGGACCATCTTATCGCCGCGGTGCGCCTGCCCGACCGGTCCGTGTCCAACCGTGCCGACCGCAGGCAGCCTCGGCTGATGCGCGGCACGTCGGGGCGCATGACTGCCACACTGGGTGCCGCGGCCCTTGTTCTTAACCAGGCGTTCACCCCGATGATCGCCGCAAGCCGGTAGGCCCCCATGCCCACACCAGACCAGACCCGCCTTGATACTGCACGCGCGCATTCGCGCATCCTTGATCTGTGGTTCGCGCTGCGCCCGCTGACCAGCGTGGTGCGGCTGATGAATTCCGGGGCCCACCCCGATGACGAGACGTCTTCGATGCTGGCGGCCCTTGGGCTGCGCGACGGCGTCAACCTGTCCTATGCCTGCTCGACCCGGGGAGAAGGCGGTCAGAACGACATCGGCATTGAAGCGGGGGCCGATCTCGGCGCGCTGCGCACCAAGGAGATGGAGCGCGCCTGCGATATCCTCAATATGCGGATGTATTGGCATGGAGTCTCTGCCGATGATCCGATCACCGATTTCGGGTTCTCCAAAAGCGGCGAAGAAACCCTAGGGCGCTGGGGCAAAGACGCGCTGAGGGCGCGGTTCGTCCAGATCGTGCGAACCGAACGACCGGATATCCTGATCCCGACCTTCCTCGACATTCCCGGTCAGCACGGCCACCACCGCGCCATGACCGCCGCCGCGCATCAGGTGATGCAGGCCGCCGCCGATCCGGAATTCGCCTGCGACTTGCCACCGTGGCAGATTTCCAAACTTTATTTGCCAGCCTGGTCCGGCGCAGGCCAGGCCTATGACGATGACGAACCACCGCCCCCCGCCACGCTGGAAGTGCCTGCGACCGGGCGTGATCCGGTCAGCGGCTGGCCGTATGCCCGGATTGGACAGATGTCCCGCGCCTTTCACCGGACACAAGGGATGGGGCGCTGGGTGCCTGCCGGTGCCGGACAGGACTGGCCGCTGCATCTGGCGGAAAGCCACGTCTCTGGACCTGATCTGGCTGTCACTGACGGGTTGCCGGAAAATCTGGCGGATCTGGCGTCGCTGGCACCTGCAATCGGTCCAGACCTGCACACTGCGCAGAAAGCGATTGCTGCGGCTGTCGCCGGATTTCCGGACTTTGCCACAATCGCCGTGCAGGCACGCACCGCCTATGACCATGTGGTGGCGGCCGAACATGCCTGTCCGCCGGAAGCTGCCCCGCTGATCGCGCACAGGCTTGCCGCCAAACGTGTGCAGCTTGGCCACGTCCTGCGTCTGGCCCTGGGGATCGAGGCACGCGCGCGCATCAGCGACATGTGGCTGCGGCCCGGCGCGCAAACGACGCTGGAGGTGGAGTGTGAGCCCGGCGACGCGCCTGATCTGACCGTCACGCCCGATCTGCCTGATGGGTGGCAGGTCGATGGCGACAGCCTGCACATCGACGAGGCCGCAAGGCCAAGTGATGGGTATCGCGCCGCATATGATCCTGCCGACCCGCCCGTCCCGGCGCTGCATCTGGACATTGGCGGGGCAAGCGTCCGTGTCCCGTTCGAGCGGCCGCCGGTTATCCTGAGCACGCGTGCTGCCACCCTGACCCCGCATGCAGAGGTGATCAACCTTGCCACACAGCGGCGTCAGATTGCGGTGTCCCTGTCAGATTTGCACCCATCGGAGGCCAAGCCATCGCTGGCCCTGCCAACCGGCTGGCAGGCCGAGCGCACCGATGCCGGCCTGACACTCCGCCTGCCGAAAACCACAGCACAGGGCCTCTATCACCTGCCGCTGCTTCTGGACGGACAAGCCGCAACCAGCGAGACCCGCATAGACC
This sequence comes from Primorskyibacter flagellatus, assembly GCF_048268605.1. Classification (NCBI taxonomy): domain Bacteria; kingdom Pseudomonadati; phylum Pseudomonadota; class Alphaproteobacteria; order Rhodobacterales; family Roseobacteraceae; genus Primorskyibacter; species Primorskyibacter flagellatus. Next base: position 128,529 of record NZ_JBLWVF010000008.1, on the reverse strand, counting down.
ACCCGCATATCGACCCCACGATGCAAAGCCGCCCGGCCGCGCTATCGGTCCGGGTTCTGCACGCCGACCTGCCGCCTGCTCGTGTTGCCTATATCGGCAGCGGCCACGACCGTGTGGCGCATTGGCTGGGGGCGCTTGGCGTCGATGTAACGGATCTGTCTGACGCCGATCTGGACAGTGATGCCGCCTTCGCGCCCTTTGATACGGTGGTGATCGGTATCTTCGCCCTGCGTTTTCGCCCCGGTTTGCTTGAAGCGATGCCGCGTCTTCACGCCTGGGTGCGGGCGGGGGGGCATCTGGTGACGCTGTATCATCGGCCTTGGGACAACTGGACGCCCGAAACCACGCCCCCGCTTCGGCTGGAGATCGGACAGCCTTCGCTGCGCTGGCGCGTCACGGACGAGGCAGCCCCTGTGACGCAGGTTCAGGACCATCCGCTTTTGTCATCCCCCAACAAGATCGGCCCGGAGGATTGGAACGGCTGGCACAAGGAGAGGGGGCTGTATTTCGCTAAAAGCTGGGATCCGGCCTATGCCACCCCGCTGGAAATGAACGACCCGGAAGAGGCCCCGCTGAAAGGCGCATTGCTGAGCGCCGAGGTCGGCAAGGGTCGGCACAGCCATTCCTCGCTTATCCTGCATCATCAGATGGCCCGACTGGTGCCGGGCGCATTCCGGTTGATGGCGAACCTGACCGCCCCCGCTACCCGATGACAGAACAGCCGCCGCGCGACAATCTGCGTGGCGCGGCCTGGCTGTTCGCGGATATGGGGCTGAACATCTGGGCGCTGAGCATCGTCAAGGCGCTTGGCCTTGGTTATCCGCCCGCGCAGATCGTGTTCCTGCGGGCAGCGGTCGGTCTTATGCTGCTGACACCGCTGATCCTGCGCAAACGGTCGGCCTTTCGCAACGTGCCGCAGCCCTGGTTCCAAATGCTGCGCGTGGCGCTGTCAGCCGTCACGCTGACCGCCAGCTATTTCGCCATCGCGCGGGTGCCGCTTGCACTTTACACGACGATGAACTTCACCCGTCCGATGGTGGTCATGCTGCTCGCCGCGGTCGTGCTTCGCGAACGCATCACGGCCCGCCAATGGGGGGCAGCGGCGCTCGCCATGACCGGGATCGTGATAGCGACGGATCCCGCCGCGACACCCTTGGGGGCCGGGCTTGCCGCGCTGTTATTGGTGGTCTTGACCGGATCCGGCGCAGTGATCGTGACACGGGCGCTGCGCGGCACGCCCGAGATCGTGATGATGACATTCTACACCGTCGGGCTGGGTCTCTGTACCCTGCCTTTCGCGTTGACCGACTGGGTCGCAGTACCTGCGGATGAACTGCCGGTTCTGCTGCTGATCGGAGTGTTCGCTCAGGCCGGACAGCTGTGTTTCCTAAGGGCGCATTTTCTGGGCGAAGCAGGTGTATTGTCGGTGCTGGGATATGCGAGCCTGCTGGTTTCGGTCACTGTCGGCTACCTGCTGTTCGACGAAGTGCCCGGCCCACGGTTTTTCGCAGGGGCGACTTTGGTCGTCGTCGCGGCGCTTACACTTGGCCTTCGGGGACGGCGGCGCGGGCGCGGCGCGGGCGATTCGGGGCGCCAACCCGGCCGTTAAGCACCTCCCGCGACACTATGTTCGCGCGCCAAGACCCTGATCTGCTTAACCTTATTTTAACCACAACCAGGTCCGACTATGTCACAAGACGCAGCATGAGCGTTGACGGGTGCAGACAGTTCAAATACAACGCAGGGGTGCCCTACGATTTGCTGATTACACTTTTTTGGTGCAGTTTCGTTGCGAAAAGGAAACATTAATGTCGAACATAGGCGGCAAAGCCTATGCGATGAATGTGGTCACGCCGAGCAATCCCAAAATTACCTGGGTCAATCGGCTGCTGTTCATGGCATCTCGTGGATTACCAAAAAACCTGATGGGCTTGCTTGGCCTTTCGATCATTCATTTTGCCCGCTGGGTGATCATCCGGCCAAACGAATGGCCCGACCTTGGTCAAGGAAAACAAACCGTGAAGAACGACTACATGTTGTTCTGTTCCAATTTCAACGGAACCTGGGACCAGTATATTGATGCGTTTTCAGACGGTATCCCGAAGGGCCTGAACCTGTTCTGGTACTCGGCCACCAAGTATCCGCAATCAATTCCGGTGACGACGTTCAAAACATATATCACCTATAATCAGGTCAATACGGATTACTATTACAACGCGACGCCTGGCTCGGCACAACGCGACATCAAATCCAGCCTTCGCGTCTATGATGCCGTCCTGCAACTGGCCAAGTCGCACGGAACGCAGTCGCCCGAAGAGTTCGCCAAAGCGTATAAAGAGACGATGTTCAGGGTCCAAAGCTGCCTTGGCGATCCGGGGATCGGCCCCGTTGCCAGCCTTGATACAGAGCGCGCAGACATCAATCGCGGCGCTTATGTCAGGAATGCCCAGCAGACCTTCGACAGCGAACGAACCTAAACAAACTGAGGATTGCCTCATGCCGGATCTTGATACAGGTCATCTGTTCCTGACGACCCTCGCACCGATCAAGGCCGGAAAGGCCGGGGACGGGTCGAACACCTCCTGCGAGCAGATAGTGAGGGCAACGCTGGCAATGCTTCCCACAGCATTGCAGTCCCCCGCAACGCAAAATACCGGATTGAACAGCCCGTTTTCGCGCAACAAACGCACGCATTTGGCGCGCATGTTCGTGCTGGGCGATGTCATCTATAACGGGCGTAACGCGCAGAACCCGGTCGTGGCCACGGCGAAGGGCATCAACCCGGTAGAGCCGCAGGAAATCGACAAGCTGAACGCGGCCTATCTGGTGTTTTGCGCCGATATTGATGCCGTTACCGAAGATGGCGCGCCGCTGCCGCACAATCTGACCGCCGAAGAACAGACCGAAGTGCGCAAATCCTATGCCCGCAAGCTGTGGGATACGATGGGCCCGGAACTGGAAGAAATCTATCGCAATTGCGTGGGGTTCGATGGCGTCGACTCGGCCGATGGGTTTGCCGAATACCTCGACCGGTGCCATGTCGAAACGACGATGCCCTTCCACGATTATTACCTGAAACTGCCCAAATTCAACGAGCTTTCGGTCCCCAAGCTTCTGGCAGCCATCCTGGTGCCAGCCGGGATCGGGCTGCTCGCGCTGGTGCTTTGGCTGTTCGGCATGTCCAGCCTGTTGGGCATCAGCACGCTGCTATTGTTCGTCCTTGGCGTCATCATCGCCGCCGTGGCTGCGGTGCTAAGTGCCAGATACGCGCTGAGCAACGGCAGCAAACCCCTGCCGCCCGGCGAATATGACGATCTGCCATCGGTCCTGAAGGCGCTTTACGTCCAGCAGACCTTTGCGGATTTCGCCATCGACCATCAGGGCGCGGATGCGGACAAGATTTACGAGGATTTCGGGGCTTTTCTCGAAACCCACAAACCTGCAGACAAGATGTCACCGACGCAGAATCCCGGCGTGATCTCCATCACGGCCGAGGGCGGCCTTTCAAGCTAGGATTGAAATTCAACCATGACACGCAGCCTGAATCTGGACGACATACAAGGCAATGTGATCCGCGCCTATGGACGCTACTCCTTTCCTTTCGCACGGTATTTCTTTCTAAACATTTCTGATTGCGGCAAAGGGCGGAAATTCATCGAGGCGGTGCGCCAGAAGGTGACCACCGGGGCCACTTGGCCCGAAGGCGGCAAGCCGCCGGTGACGATGAATATCGGCTTTACGTTTCTGGGGCTTCTGAAAATGCAGATCCCAGAACGGACCCTGCGCGACATGCCCGAAGACTTCATCTCTGGCATGAAGAACCGCGCTTTCATCCTTGGCGATCGCGATGTGACCAAAACCGAGGCTGAATCGGTCGGATGGGACAAGCACTGGGATCCGATCTGGCAGGGCAACCGGGTTGGCGACGGCGACGATACCGACAACGTCCATATCTGGATCTCAATGAATGCGCAGCTTCGCACCTTGGGGCAGGATGAACCCGTCGCTGAACTGGAAGAGCAGACCCAATGGCTAAGGGATCTGTGCAAGGATCTGGATCAGGGCGTCCGCATCCTGACCAATAACGGCAAGAACGGCGATCAGGAATATCAGGCATCCTCTGCCGTGTTTCAGGAAAAAAACGGCGTCAAACTTCCCACGCCCAAGGAACATTTCGGCTTTTCCGATGGCATCGGCGATCCGGTCTACAAAGGTCAGTACGCGCCGGAGCTTGAAAAGACAGCCGTGATCGGCCGCGGCAAACGCATGAGCCCGGAAACCGGCTGGGAACCGATCGAGGCGGGCGAGTTCATTCTGGGCCACCCCGATGAAAGCCAGGAGTTGCCCCCCGCCGCCGCCCCGCCGGAATTCACGCGCAACTCTACCTTCATGGCATATCGCAAGCTGCACGAGAACGTCGGCACCTTCGATGAGGTGATGCGCGAAGAGGCCAAGACATTCGCCGCCCATCAAGGCGTCTCGGAGATCGAAGCCCGCGAAACCCTGCATGCCAAGATGTGCGGGCGCTGGTCGGACGGCGTGCCGATTTCAGTGGTGCCAACGTATGAGGAATGGATCGCGTTTGGCGACAAGATGGGGTTCAACGACGCGGACCCAGTGAAAGCGCTGGAAAATCAGGTAGCCTATCTTCGGTCCCCTGCTTCGTCGGATTTTGTCTATGCCGACGATATGCTTGGCTACAAGAACCCTGTAGGATCGCATCTGCGGCGCATGAACACGCGCGACTATCTTGATCCGCTCAACAAGATCGGGATCGACCCCGAGACCGGCGAGCAGCACAGGAACGAAAGCGCAACCTCGGCCCTTAACAAACGCCGCCGGATCCTGCGGCGTGGTTTGCCCTACGGGCCGCGAGTCGGCGAAGCCAAAACCGACGATACCGAGCAGGGCGTCACCATGATCATCATGTGTGCCAGCCTGTCGCGTCAGTTTGAGTTCGTGCAGCAACAGTGGATCCAATACGGGCTGGATTTTCATCAGGGCAACGACACCTGCCCCATGCTTGGCAATCACGACCGCCACAAACGCTTTACGATCACGTCCGATCCGAAATCCGGCAAGAACCCTTATGTGATGAGCAAGCTAAAGACCTTTGTCGAATGCCGCGGCGGGGATTACTTCTTCATACCCTCGATGACCGCCTTGCGGATGATGGCCATGGGCACTGTCGACGCGACATGACCAAACAATGCCGAAAGGACAGGCAATGATTTCAGCGGTTCGCAATATCGGCGGAACCATTCTCGCCGTCCTGATGGTTTGGGGCGAAGGGTTGCGCGCGGCTGCCCAGTTGGCCGGAATCGCCTTCAAGGCTTCCCGCGCCGAAGGCGGCCTGAAGCAGAATATCGGCGCAGAGTTGAAGACAGTTTCCGGCCAGCGCAAGGTGTTCGAGGTTTTACGCGCCTTCCTGCCCAATCTGTCGCTCAAACGAAAGCTGGTGAAAAGCTACGACAATACCGGCACGGTCATCATCACCCGCAGTAACGATTGTCTGGATGTGCTGGCCCGCAACGAGGATTTCGAAGTCGTCTATGGCAGTCGGATGCGCAAGCTGACCGATGGCGACAACTTCTTTCTGGGAATGCAGCCGGGCTGGGACTACACCCGCGACACCTCTGCGATGCGACTGACGGCACGCCATACCGATGTTGCTGAAATCGTCCTGCCGCGCGCGCAGTTGATGGCGAACGATATTGTCGAGCGCAGCCATGGCAAGATTGACCTGCCCGCGCAGCTTTCCTTGCAAGTGCCTTGGGATATGACCAACACCTATTTCGGCACGGGCGGGCCGGATGCGGCCACCATGAAGGACTGGACCAGCACCCTGTTCTGGTATCTGTTCGAGGATCTGCCCGCCGATCCTGAACTGGACGCAAAGGCGATGAACTGTGCCGCCGGGCTGCGCGACTATCTCGACGCGGCCATTGCCGACCGCAAGGCCAACCCGACCGATGGCGAGGATATTCTGAACCGCTGCCTTGCCCTTCAGCGGGCTGACACGCCGGGGATGAGCGATCTTGGCATCCGCAACAATATCCTGGGGCTTCTGATCGGCGCTATTCCGACAATCTCAAAGGCATGTTGCTACGCGATGGACGAATTGCTGAACCGTCCGGAGGAGCTTGAGCGCGCGCATCGTGCGGCTTTGACGAACGACGCGTCCTACGAGTACTACATCTGGGAAGCGTTGCGCTTCTATCCCCACAACCCCGTCATCTACCGCCGCGCAACCCGCGATACCACTGTCGCGCGGTCGTCCTTCCGGCAGGTGAACGTGAAGAAAGGCCAGATGGTCTTTGCCGCGACCGTTTCGGCGATGTTTGACCGCTACGCCGTGGAGGCACCGCAGGAATTTCGCATCAATCGCCCGTTCGAGACCTACATCATCTGGGGTTACGGGATGCATATCTGTTTCGGCGCAGCGATCAACAAGGCGGTGATCCCGGCAATTCTGAAACCTTTGCTGGCGCAGAAAAACCTGCGACGTGCCCCCGGACCTGCCGGTCAGATCGACACCGGGCCAACGCCCCACCCGCAGCATTTCCACCTTGAATTCGACACCTGAGTTCGGCGGGGTCTAGTCGTATTCAATGCGGTAAGTGACCTCCAAAGACCGAACATTCCTGCCGGGCGCGACATCCGGGCGAAACGTGATCTGCCCATCGGCTCCTATCTGTGCCCGTGACTGCTGTGAATTCGCCAGTGGGACGGGCCGCGATTGCACCGCTTCGTCGGCGTCCGCGCCGTTTTCAAAGGCAGTAATGATGGCTGACAGTTTGGCTTTCTGTTCGCTATAACTGCTTTTTGCGAAGGCACTGGCATGGCTGTCGATCTTGCGTTCCACGCGCTCCGCCTCGGCTGTGCGACCGATACCATGATACGCCTCAGCCAATGTCAGGTAAATCCACTCTCGGTCACCACGTCCGGCAAAGCTATCTTCGTCACTGATAAGATCCTCGCAAATCCGCGCAACTTGCTCACGGATCATGTTGGCATGCCCGAAATTGACAATCGCGTCGAACCGCGTTTCCTGACGCGTCGCCCGCAGCGAGTACATGAAAGCGACGTTGATCCCGTTGTAATAATCCTGCCGAATGTAAAACCCCCGTTCGTAAAACCGGATCGCCCGATCAAGATATTCCGCATCATCGGTCAAATCGAACAGGCGCTTGTTGATCGCGCCCGCCAGACCAAGCGTTTCGGGATCGTTGGTGATACCCGGCGCGCAATACCTCTCTAATATGTCTTCGGCCTGATAGAGCGCGGACATTGTCAGATCAGCGTCAATCTTGCCGTTCGTGTCGCGTTTCTCACCGGCTTTGTAGGTGGCGAGTGCAAGCTTCTGCACAAGATACACATCCGGCTTGCTGTCGGGCCGCCCTTTGGTTTGCAGGTCCATGGTTCGGCGCAGCAGATCTATGGCAGTCTCGAAGTCTTTCGACGCCATCGCGTCCTCGGCGGCTTGCAGCATGGTCGCAAGCGATGCGTCATCATCCGGCAGGGCAGTGTTCCGCGCCTCTGGCGCAATATACGCGGGCGGCACAAGGAACGATTCAGGGGTATAGTCCGGCGGCCTCATACTTTTCAGATTTCGATAAACCGGACTGTCAGATTCTGCGGGCACATCAGGTGAAGTTTCCTGTCGGATCCTTTCGGTCCCGATGATCTTGGCCAGAATATCGGACAGATACGCGACAAATCGGTCCTGTTCGTCGGCGCTGATGCCTTCGCCGCCATGCTCGTATTGATGGATCACGAAAGAACTGAGATCGAAGGGAATGCGTTCCAGCAACAGCGCCTCGGCGATCAGCACCGTGGTATTCGGGCGCTGCGCGTGCCTTACGCCCAACTCGTAAAACACGTTGGCATTCAAAGTCGACAGATCCGCGATAACCAAATCTGCCTCAAACAGCCAGCGATACATGATGGAATCAATCTGACCGGTCAGGTTGGCATCAATGGCGCGAAAACAATTGACGTTAACCTTGTCACAGGCCGGCTGGACCAACTGCTTAAAGGTCTGGTCAAGGTTCAGAACGCGGCCCGTCACATAGTCGGTCTTGTGGCCAAACCCCGTTACCACAAAGCATGTCAGCTGCCGCTCTGATCCGCCCTTTGCATCAGACGATTCGTTTCCATCCTGCTGCATTATATGTCCCTCCGTCCGTGGAATCCGTCACCCGATATCGAACTGTTTACCGAAATGCTCTTCCTTTATCAGGATACAAGCTGCCTTACCTATATCGGTCAGATCGTCCATGTTTTCGGGTTTGTCCATCTGCGCAATCGCCTCCAGCCGATCCATCGAGTAGTCGACATTCAGGTTGTCTTTCAGCCATACGGTGTCGAATTCGACGTTGTAGCGCAGATAGGTCAACAGTGGCGTGCCGCCGCCCAGAATATCAGAGCTTAGATCGCCCACCTCGCTGTCAATCGATCGCGCCGTCGGGCTGTCCGACATCCATTGCAGCAACTGTTCGTTCAACGCGGCATTATCGTCCATCAGCGAGGACAAACCGCGCACGCCCAGTTCTGCGGCGGACATTTTCATGACCTTTTCCTGCTCCATCGCCAGTGTCTTGGTCCCGGTGCCCAATGACACGATTTGAATCTTGTCGCTGCCCACCGGCCAGTTCAGCCCGTGGTTTTTCAGCGCCGCGAGCATCAACAGTTGCAGCGCCGGATTGTTGTAGGGACTGACCCCACCATCGACGAATGCGCCCTGCATGTCAGATGTCACATTGATCAGTTCGGGTTCAAAATACGTCGGCGCAGCCGAGCTTGCCCGAACCACTTGGCGCAGCAGGTAATCCTTGTTGGGCGTTGACCCGCTGCCGGGGATCTCGTTGTAATACATACCCTTGGGGTTGTTGTGGATAATCCACGGGCTGCCGGTGTCGATGCGTTTGACGACAATCCCCAGCCCGGTTTTCACCTCTGGCCCGCCAAGACAGATATCGCCGTATTCACGTTCCAGACCTTCGCGCACGGCCTTGGCGGAAAATTTCGGCCGCAAAAGCCCCATCCGAAAGAACGACGATTGGAAAATGTCATTGCCAAATTCGAGGTAAAGCTTGTTGATCCGGCTGACCGGCCAGCCAAGTGCCAGCGCCGACGCAATGATCGCACCGGTAGAAGTGCCGCCGATCAGGTCGAAATAATCCGATAAGACCGTGTTTTCGTCACCGGTACGCTTGCGCAATATCTCTTCTATCCGGGCCAGCATTTGCAGGGTCAGAATTCCGCGGATGCCGCCCCCGTCCAGTGCCAGAATTCGCTTTGGGCCTGGTCCGAACAAATGAGCGTTCAGGTCTTTTGACATTTGGCTAACCTTTCTTTGCATCGCGAGATGGAACTCTCCGATATGTATTCATGTGTTTGAAAAAATTGGTCTGTCCGGAAGGATACAAAGGAGACAGACACGCGACTTCGGTGGATTGGTGGACCAAAGCCGATACGGGCCAAGTGGAAAAACGCTTGTTTTCATTTTGATTGCGAAGGCTGCGGAACCGCATGTCTATTGGAGCCGTTTCCCTATCTGAAAGTCAACAGTCACGCGGGCTTGCGCGCTGGTCTAGAGGCCGAATTCGTCGCTCTCCACTGCTTGCAGGATGCTGGCATCATACCCATTTGGGATGAGGGCTGACTGACACGAAGGCGGATGATCCTTATTTGCCGTTGATCTGTGAAGGATGAGTAAAGATATGCAACGCGTGATTTTGTTCAGCGGCCATATGATCGACAGTCCGGACCGGGACACACCGCGCTTTCCGGCGTCGATGGAAGATGCGGCAAGCGCGCGGATCGCGGCAATTCTTGAAGGCTGGCGGGTCGGCAAGGACGACATTTGCATCTGTGGCGGCGCACGCGGGGGGGACATTCTTTTCGCGGAACACGGTCTTGACCGGGGCGCACAGGTGCGGTTGTTCCTCCCGTTGGAAAAAGAAGCATTTCTTGATGCGTCGGTCAGGCTCCCGCCCGCTTGCGACTCTGGCTGGGAGGACCGGTTTGCAGATGTCCTTGGACGGTCTACGGCGGTGTGGCCGGATCCGGACAGCGCCACCGATGCCTCGGACAACCCTTTCGCGCGGAACAACACCCGCATGATTGCTGCGGCAAAGACCTGTGCCGATGGCGGCCCGATTCATCTGCTGCTGTTGTGGAATGGACAGGGCGGTGACGGCGACGGCGGCACCGCCGATGTCGCGCATCGGGTCGAGTGTATCGCGGCGAAGGTGGCGATCATTGATCCAGCCAAACTGCATTGATCCGGGTCTACCCGCCTTCTGGCGAGGATTTCTCCATTCCCGCGCGCTCTGCCTGTTCGGACTGGGTTGCCTTTCGTATCGACTGGGTCCAGCCCGATGTTTCCTTTCGCAGCATGGTCTCAACCCGCGTAACCAACAGCTCAAAGGGCTTTTCACCGTCATATGGTGCCGCCCGCGCGAGAAAGAGGAATTTCTCCTGCTTCAAAGCCTCTGACACGGCACGGTATTCGCCCCAGTTTTCTTGGAACCGGTACAGCCCGATGACCCCGGCGAGGACTGCCACAATCAGCCCCAAAGCACCGATCACCATGCCGACATAGACGTGTTTGTCGATGTATCCGGCCAAGAGCGGGATCGACGCGGCGGCAATAATCTCGATCAGCCGCAGCTTCTTGTAAGCGGCCTGATTGGACACGCTCTTGCGGTCGTACCACTCGATCTGCCCGTCAAGACGCTGCTTCAGATAGTCGGTTTCGGCGCTGGTCATGGCATGGCGGCCCAAGCGTCAAAAGCTGTGCACATACTGAACCATGACAATATCCGCGTCGATCTTGATGTCGCCATTCAGCGAGCCGCGTCCGGGATTTGTCGCTTCGGTCAGACGGATCGGTGCGTCGTCAAAGAACGTGTGCGCATAGCCAAACTTGATGGACCGCGACGGCGAAAACGCATGCGACAGCCCAAGACCGACATAGTAGCGATGCGCGTTGGGTGCGCGCGGATTGCGGACCTTGGTCGGTGTGGGGGTTTCGTCATAGGCCAGACCCCCGAAAATCTTGGTCTTGGGGGTTATCTGATAGCCTGCGCCGACGGCGACATAGACCGCATCATGCCAGCCGTTCTTGACTTCGAGCGTCCCCAAACCATTCGACGTCTCGATAATCGTGTCTTTAAATTTGCTCCAACCGGTGAGTGTGGCCGATCCGTAAACCTCCAGCCTGTCGTTGATCTGACCATGCGCACCAAGCTGCAACATCCACGGCGTAGCAATATCGTATTTCGCCGTCCCCGAGTCCGAGATGCCAAAGCCGGGCAGCGCGGCCAATGCTGCCGTCGATCCGTCGATCTGTACGTCGCCGTCGAATTCATGGTTGATCGCTGACCGATAGGAGACGCCGAACCGCCATTGATCCGTCGCCTGATATTCCAGACCGACCGTGGCCCCGAATGCCAGCTTGTCGCCCTCAAACGTCGCCAATGCATCAGTCCCGCGCGCCGGAGCAGCAGGCGTTGTCGAAATGTTGGTCGCGAATTTCGAGGTATAATACTGGATGTTGAGTCCCGCACCGACGCTAAGCTGTTCATTGACCTGATAAGACAGCATCGGGCTGAGGTTGTAGGCTGTCAGTTCTGTTGTCGTCGCGGTGTATCGGGATGCGGCTGTGTCAGTATAGTCCGATTCCGTCGCCCAGGGTGCGTTGAACGCCAGCCCGAAATGCAGCTTGTCCGACAGTTGCTTGCTCACATACCAGAAACCGGAAAAGGTCGTGTCGAGGAATTGCGACGGCTCTGACGGGTCGCCATCCGTGATCGGCACGCCGCCGGATGTGGTAGCAGACAGCCCTTCAAACGTGTCGGTTGGCAGGATCAGCGTCACACCGGCAGACGCATTCCATCCCGGAAACCGGCTCAGCGATGCAGGGTTGGAAAACATCGCCGATACGTCGTCAATGCCCGCACCATTCGCGGCATAGGCTGTTCCCAGCCCCATCGCGCTTTGATGCAGGTTTTGGTAGCCGTTGGCCATCGCCGAAATCGGAAATGCCAGCGCCACCGCCACGGTCACCGTTGATAAATGTCTTTTCAAGAGCATGACGCTTGTCCTCTGCGAAACGCCGTGGCCCGTTAATGATCGGTCATCGGCAATGTGCGCAAGCGCCCCTATGGCCTTGCTTTGCTGGGAACTGAAAAAATTACGCTCTGGAAACCGCCGGCCGGATGTGATCCCGACCTAAGGCAAATCTGAATGGCTTGGATGACTGCCGAAAAAAGACAGCAGCGCCAGCCACGGCGTACACCTATACATATCCTACTTATGCAACCTTAGACTGTATCAGGTAAACCCCGATAACATTGCTTGGCACCGCCAGTTTGCAAATCATAAGATGTGGATTTTCGGTCACACACACCAATTCCCCACATCAGCCTGATGTGCATAAGCCCTAAGACAATGGCAAATAAGTGTAAACTTGCCCGACACCAAGGGTTGCGTCGCATGTCTGACAAGGCGATGTCTCTTGACGTAGCACAACTATTACGGAAACATGCGTACATCTTTAACGGCAGCGCATCCAGGGCAACAGATATTGGCCGGACGATGTTTGCTGGAATACGCTTGCCCCTGACGAAAACCTGATGAAACCGAACCGCAGGAACCGCATCAACTTGGCCAGAACCACTCTTCACGCCGCGGGTTCGGTCTTTGGTTGTCTGCGTGCATGGGTTTTTCTGGCCGTAATTGCTGTCATTTCAACAATGCCCGCATTGGCCCAGACCTGTGATGTTGACCCTGTGCCGATGCCCGCCGGCTTCCCGGACCAGCCAATCAATATCTTCATTCCGCGCAGCACCGCATCCGGGTCGCTGCCGCTGAGTGACGAGATCGCAAAGGCCATCCGCAATCTCAAGGACGCCGATGGCAACGATCTGAACATAGAGGTGAATCTTCTGTTCAAGTTCGGCGGCAACCTGGAAGTCGCGCTGGAGTATTTTTCGGAACTGCCTCCAAACGGGTATAACGTCATACAGCTTAACGACACCTATGCCAGCCTGCTTGCCACCTCACCCGATCAGGATGTGTTCCTGACGCCCCTGAACATCGCGCAGATCACCTTCAGTCAGCTCTACATCCGCACCGATGATACCCGGTTTTCGGATCTTGGCGGGTTTGTCGATCACGCATCGGCGGGTGACACCTCGACCTTGAAAATCGCGATTTTCGGCGGCGATGATACCGGCCTTGGGCTTGAGGATTTCCTGCTGGAAAAGTTCGAGCAAGCTTTTCTGATCCCGCTCGACACCTCTGCCGAAACGCCGGTGATCGAAGAGGTGCCGACCACGGCCAACGACCCAGCCACCCCGCCCGCCTTTGTGCCGCAAGCCTATGAAAGCGGGTCCGAAAGGTACTTTTCGCTGTTCAACAAGACGGACAGCAAGGACGGCTACGCCGATGCCCTGATCGAGCAACCCGGCGACATTGCGCGGCTGATAGAAGGTGGTTTCCTGAAGCCGATCTTCACCTTGCTGCCAAAGAAGGACGTTACACAGGCGCTGACCGCGCGACTTGGGCCGACCACGTCTTTCGCTACGCCTGACCGGGAACAATGCCATGCCTATTACCGGTTCCGGGGCTTTTTCGTACAGCAGAACATACCGCCCGAACGACGACAATTTCTGGACTGGTTGTTCCAGCAAGCCTTCAACTCCGAGAATTTTCAGAAATTCAATCGCACACACTATATGGATGTCCTGTATACTAACCCGGACATCATCAGCAGCTACTGCTCCAGAAAACAGGCAGAAGCGTTCTTTTTCGATAGTATCAGCCATTTCAAAGAGTGTTTGGACGCGGCGAGCCCTGACAATACTCGATGAATGGAGATGCCCGAATTGAACGATCCGACTGTCGATCGGCTGGCTCGCGCCGCGTTGCAAAGCGATACAGAGGCGTATCGCTTGATCGCGAAACGTCTGTCCCGAAACCCGCTGGAGACTGCCTTGTTCGGTGGTAAATGGAACGGGGATCACGTCGAGCGCCGCTTGCGGCTGTTCCGCGATCTGACGCCGGAATATGAACGAGTGATGGCGGGTTTTGGCATCTCTGATCCCAGCGCGACTTTCCTGTTCGAGATCATCGTGCCGCTTACGCAATATCTAAGCCAACGCGCGACCGAAGCGTCCGGCACCTTTCTGGTTGGCATCGGCGGGGGTCCGGGGGTTGGCAAAACGACGCAATCCAAGATCCTGTCCGCCTGTCTGCCGATGATGGCGTCTGCCAAGCAACGCTGTCTCAGCCTCTCGCTGGACGACTTCTATTTCCCGAAAGAAGAACGTCTGCGCCGTGGACACAAGTGGCGGACCTTGCCCGGATCGCATGATACCGCACGGCTTTGCGCGTTTGTCTCGTCACTTGATCGCCGGGGCGAGACGTTGACCGTTCCACGCTACGATCTGGGCCGCGACACGCCAGCGGCGGACGAGGTTCTGCCGGACACGCCCGACATCTGCATTTTCGACGGGGCGATGGTCGGCGCGCGCTGCCCCGGCTATGACACACTGGCAGATCGGTTCGATTTCTTCATCTACCTCGACGCTCCGATTGCCCAATTGCAGCAATGGCGTTTTGGCCGAGAACGCAAAATCCGCCAACAAACCCATGGGCAGGCCGGGTTCACCGAAGAGCAGATGCAAGCGTTCTGGAACGAAGCCTTGCAACCCAGCATCACCCAATGGGTCATGCCAAACGCACACATCGCCGATGTGGTGCTGGAAATCGGGCCTGACAGAAATCTTCTGGGGGTCCGTCGGCCGCAATCGCAGGCCAAGACAGAGGCAGAGACTATATGACCGTGACAAACGAGGCAGATAAACAGGCGCGCGTAGACGCCCTGCTGGGGCAAGGCAAAAACGTGTATCAGCCGCTTTACAACTACCCCCACAAGCCCGCGATTGGGCCGCTGCGCCCCTGCTTGGACCGTTGCCGCGCGGTCGAGGCGGCGATGGGTGACAATATAGAGGGACGCAAGCTGTGGGATGCGGGCTGTTCACTGGGCTATAACACGCTGTATTTCGTGGATCGCGGCATGATCGGGCGCGGCAGCGATATTGACCCGCGCAATGTCAGCCTGTGTCAGGAAATCCAGCGCTACACGCCCGGCAGCGCCACATTCGTGCAAGAAGAGCTTTCGGCTGAAACCTGCGCACAAATAGCGCCCGGAGACTTCGACTATGCGTTTTTCTTCAGCATTCTCCACCATATCGTGCAGAACAAGGGGTTAAAGCATGTTCAGGGCATGATGCAGATGCTGACGGAGCGCATTCCGGTTCTGTTTGTCGAATTGGCGCTGAAATCCGAAATCCCGCCCCCCGGCTATACGTGGGACACCTATCTGCCGGACGAAGAGTTGGCAATTTTCGAGACCTGTGGCGCGCTTGATATTCAGCTGATTGGCCACTTCGCCACTCATGTCGGGCCAGTTCCCCGCCCGCTGTACCGCGTTTCGCGCAAAAACGGCGGCGGGACATCCTGAGCAATGGCAACCAATGCCCTCTCTGCTGACAGACTGCTGTCCGACCCGATCCTCGGGCAATTATCAGCGATTCAGCTATCAAAACTCTTGCCACATATCGAGACGCGCGTGATTTCGGCGGGGGCATATCTGTACCAGACGGGCGACGCCGCCCGGACCGTCTATCTGATCCAGCGCGGCACGATCCGCCTGGAATGTCCGAGCGGCCGCTTTGTCACGCGGAATGAAGGCTATGCAGGCGAAGAGGCCTTGCTGGGCATCGACACCCACACGGATGCCGCCATCGCGGTAGAAGACTCCAACGTGCTGGCGATCCCGGCCGTAGCCCTTGCGGGCATAGCCGAGATCAGCCGATCCCTGCGTGAGCTTTTCTTCAAATCCTACGCCAGCCGCTACGATGATCCGGGCAATACCGCCACGTCGCAGATCCCCGCGACGCTAACAGGCGATGCAACACTCCTCGCAATTGCCGGTTGGCTTCAAGCCATCGTCTGGCCGGTTGCGGTGTATTTCATCGGCCCTGCCATCGGCCTAGGCGACGCCGCGACCGATTTCCTCGCCATAATCTCGGTCACTGTCTGCATGTGGCTGTTCGGCTTGGTGCCGGAATATGTGCCGCCGCTATTTGCCGCGCTTGCGGTGATCTTGTTGGATGTCGCCCCGCCCGAACAGGCGCTGTCCGGCTTTCGTTCCGAAAGCTTCTTCATCTGCCTCAGCATCTTCGGCATCGGGGCGTTGATGGTTGCGTCGGGGGTGACTTATCGGTTCTCGCTGTGGGTCTTGTCGCGCGTCCCTTCTACGTCGCTTGGGTACAGCCTCAGCCTGTTTGGCCTTGGGACGCTGCTGTCGCCGATCATTCCGTCGGTGGTGGGCCGCATCACCATCATCTCGCCCTTTCTCGTGGACCTGGTCGAGATCTCCAAGGCCGGGCGCAAAGACGTTTTTGCCAATCGGCTGATCTTTAGTCTGACGGCGGGTGTGTCGATTTTTGTGCCGCTGTTTCTGACGGCATCTGTGCCCAACCTTGTGGTGTACGGGCTTCTTGATCCGCAAACGCAATTCGCGTTTGACTGGCTGTCGTGGTTCAACGCGGCCTCGGTCTTTGGCCTGCTTGTGCTTGTGTCCTACTTCGCAGTCTCTGTGGTGCTTTTCCGCGGTGCCCGACAGTTTTCTATCCCGCGGCAGACCATCCTGGAACAACGCCGCATCCTCGGCCCCATCGCGCGGCTGGAATGGGTCGCTATTCTGGCAGTGACCGCCATGACCCTCGGGATTCTGACAGAGGCCATACACGGCATTGACGTGCCCTGGGTCGCGCTGGCCATTTTCGTGACGCTCATGCTGTTCGGCTCGCTCCAGCGCGAAGCATTGCGCAACCAGATCGACTGGCCGGTTCTGGTCTATATCGGGGCAATCGTCGGCTGGGTGCCCATTGCCGCCAGCACGGGGCTGGACACGTTCATCGTCAGCCATCTGGGGTGGCTCGGTGCGTATATGCGCAGCGACTTTCCGCTCTTCATCCTGATGCTTTCGGCCATGATCCTGCTGGTGCGGCTGGCCCTGCCCACTGGTGTCACTGTGGTGCTGTTCGCGACCGCGCTGTTCCCACTGGCCATCGCGCAGGGCACGTCACTGTGGCTGATTGGCTTCGTCATCCTTGCCGTCGCCGATACGTTCATTTTTCCGTATCAAAGCTCGTATTTCCTGAAGCTTCGCAACGATCTTGCAGCACGCGGCATGGCCGAAGTTTGTGACGAGTCGCGCATCATCACCGCGAATATTGTCATGCTGGCCCTGCGGATCGGCGCAATTTACGGCTCGCTGGTGTACTGGCAAAAGCTGGATTTGATCTGATGAACAGAAACTCTCTGCGCATCGCTGTCATGCTGGTCTTCATGGGGCTGTTTTTTGCGCTGGTCTACTGGCAGAAAAGCCGCGCTCAGCAGATCCTGATTATCCACAGCTACAATACAGATTACTCATGGGTCGAGGCGATCAACGAAGGCATCGAACGCGCGATAGAGGATCATCCGGGCATCTTGGTCCGCTATCATTACATGGATCTGAAGAACCATACAGGTGAGGATTTTCGGCGCACAGCCGCAAAGCTGGCCAACAGGGTGGTCGAGGAATCCCAGCCAGACGTGCTGATCCTGTTCGACGACCCCGCGCAAACGCTGGTGGGTCAGAAGTTTTTCAAGGACCGCGAAGACGGGCAGCCAGCGATCAAAGTAGTGTTTGGCGGGGTCAATGGTGATCCCGCCGCCTATTACGGCGATAGCAAAAATGTCAGCGGCATCCTCGAACGCAAACCGATGGAGGTGATCCGCGACATTTCGCTTACGCTACTTCAAGTGCAGGTCGCGGAGGGGGTGGCACCAATCGCCAAGCCCCGCGTCGTGTTCATCGGTGACAGGTCAGCATCCATCACTGCCGACATTCCGCATTTTACCAGCATCGACTGGGCTCCGTTCGAGTGGCTGGACCCGGTGCAAGTGGACACGTTCGACGAATGGAAACAGGCGGTGCAGCGCGCCGGGCAGGATGCAGACCTTATTCTTGTGACCAACTATCAACAGATCCGCGACGGCGAGGACGGACCCTTCATTCGTCCGGCCAGTCAGGTTATGAAATGGGCCGAGGCAAACGCCACCGTACCGATCGTCGGCATGGGCTGGACCAACAGCCAGGATGGCGCGATGCTCAGCGTATCGGCGTCACCCTACGAACAGGGCGAGGTCGCAGCCCGCGAAGCCCTGTCGGTCCTAGACGGGGCCGCGCCGATGGGCACGATGACGTCAAAGCAGTTTCTGGTCCATATATGTCAACCGGCGCTGGAACGGCGCGGCCTGATCGTCCCCTTCATCCACGAAGCCTTTGCCCGCGCCACAGGCAACTTCTACACGGGAGATTGTTAACGTGGCCGTCCCCGCAAAGCGCAGCTGGCGGCAAATTGAAACAGACGCCCTATGAGCACGATCTTCATCAGTCACAGTTCTGCCGACAGCGCGCTGGCCAAGCAGCTTGAAGCACGGCTGCGGCAGCAGAACCATGTCTGCGTATTTCTTGATCTTGATCCGACCAAGGGCATCGTTGCGGGACGCAGTTGGGAAAGGACGCTCTACCGAAAATTGCGGGCCTGCCGGGTTGTGATTGCGATCTGCACGGAATCCTATCTGCAATCACACTGGTGCTTTGCCGAGATCGCCCTTGCCCGGATGGAGGGCAAGCCGATCATGGCGCTTCTGGCCGATCCTTTGGCACCGGATGCCAAGCTGCCCTCGATCATCACTGAAAAGCAGTTCATAGACCTGCGGGCGAACCCCGAGGACGGATACAGGCGGCTCTGGCACGGGCTTTCGGAACTGGATCTGCTGGGCGCAGTTGGCGATTGGGACCCCAGGTCATCGCCCTATCTTGGTCTGAACGCGTATCACGAAGAACACGCACCGGTGTTTTTCGGCCGCGAAAACGAGGTGCGCGCAGGCGTTGAATTTCTGGACCGTGGCGCACCGGGGCTGATCATGGTGCTGGGGGCTTCCGGCAGCGGCAAATCCTCGCTCGCGCGCGCCGGTATTCTGCCCCGGCTGCGCCGCGAACCGAAACACTGGGTGATCGTCGATCCGTTTCGCCCCGGTCGCGACCCGTTTGCGGAACTGGCGCAATCGCTCAGTAATTCGTTGCGGCGCTACGCCCCCAACGCAACACCCGACGCGCGCAAGCCCGAAAACATCCAACGGCGGCTGGAGACATGGCACAAAGCACCGCCCCTGCTGCTGACGCATCAAATGGAGCCAGATCCCCCGACAGCAGAGACAAAGCCACAGGAAGACGAACGCCTTCACAATCTTCTGGCAAGGCTTGAGGCCCTCCGCCACGAACCGCCCTCGGACGCAAACGCGTCGTTGCTTGAATTTCTGGACTGGAGCCTCGATGACCTCCGGCGGATCTGCAATCAAGAACCCGAGGATGCGCCGATGCGTCCCGGATCCACCCCGCTTGTCGATTTTGCTTATCAATTGCGTCGCAGCGCCGGCCAGCCCGAAGCGCAGCTGCTGGTGGTTATCGACCAGTTTGAGGAACTTCTTGGCCAACTCGGGACCAATGCCCAGACTGCGCATTTCCTGAACCTTCTGGCGGCGTCGCTGGATGTCGAAGATTCACCGATCACCGTCTTTGTCACGATGCGGTCGGATTTTCTGGAATCCTTTCAGCACGCGAACGCGCAGCTTGGCATGGATTTCGAGACGCTGTCGCTTGGCCCCATGGCGGTCGAAGGCATGCGGCAGGTGATCGAAGCGCCGGCCAAGCTGGGCGCGATAGAGTTGGAGCCCGGACTGGCCGATCGGCTGCTTGAGGATGCCAGCACGTCCGATGCGCTACCGCTTCTGTCCTTCACCCTTTGGCTGATGTGGCGCGATTGTCATCAGGCCGGATTGCTGACCCTGGACGCCTATAAGGTTTTGGGCGGTCTGGATGGTGCCATCGCGGGCGAGGCGGACGCCATCCTTGCCCGCGCCCGCCAGAACGACAAGGAACCCGCGCTGCGTATCGCATTTCTGCAAATGGTGCGGCTTGCGGATGACGGCCAGTTTGCGCGCCAGCCCGTGCCTTGGGATGCGCCGGAATTGCGCCCCGTGGAAGACCTGCTTGACAGTTTTGTCGAGCGGCGGCTGCTGGTTTCGCGCGCCGAGGGTGGCACACGGGTGCTGGAAGTGGCGCATGAGTCGCTGTTCCGGACTTGGAAACCGCTGCGCAGTTGGATCGAGGATCACCGGGCGGAATTCCTGCTTCGCCAACAGGTCAGGCAAGCCTCTGTCGCATGGGACAAGGCCGGACGCCCCGCCGATCATCTCTGGCGCGGGTCACGGCTAGAACAGGCGGTCGAACTTCTCAAACGCGGCGGTTTTGACGGGCGAACGCCGGAACACAAGACCGGCAAGGCGTTTGTGCAGACAAGCGAGGCGATGCGAAAACGCCAAGGCCGCAGACGCCGCAATATCGTGATGGCAGTCACAGCGGTGCTGCTGGGGTTTCTGGGATATGCTTTGGTCAAGGAACACGAGGCCAAGATGTCCGAACGCATGTCCTGGGCACGGCAGCAGGCGCTAACTGCACTTGGCCTGATGGGCACGGACCCGGTGCAAAGCATGGTCACGGCGCGCTCGGCCGTTTGCGTGACCCAAACCCATGATGGGCTGGTGCTGCCCGCCGCGCAGAGCGCGCTGAACCGCGCGGTGCAGGCTGCGCAGAGGCAGCAAACCTTGAAAGGTCACAAACATGCCGTGACCGACGTTCACTTCCTCCCGCCGCCAGGCGACGGCGGCACCGCAGTGCAGCGCATGATCTCGCTGGATCGAAACCGCGCGGTGCTGACGTGGAATGTGCCCGACGACACGGCCCGTCAGTGCAGCGCAACACCCGCACCCAACTTGGCTGCTGACAGGGTTCGGCAGTTTGCAGTCAGCCCGTCCGGCGGCTTTTTCATCGCGGCGGTGGCTGGCGGCAATGTCGACTTATATGACATATCCAATCCTGCGGACCGCCCGAAACTGTCTGCGGTCATGCCACAACAGGTCGAGGTGTCGGCCATTTCCGTGGCCCCCGATGGCAGCCGCACAGCGGTTGCGGGCCGGGACGGGTCCGTGGTGGTCACACCGATTTCCGATAAGTCCTGGACGACAAACGGTATTGCCTTGCCGCGGCAAGATGTTCACGTCACTCATCTTGCTTTCAGCGAGGATGCCCGCGTGCTTGCTACGGCGGGTTGGGACGGCAAGCTTACACTTTGGGATGCCGCCACTGGTGCGCTGCTTCACCGGCTTGAAAGCCACGCCGAAGGCGTCACGGCGCTCGCGTTCAAGGATGGTATGCTGGCCAGCGGTGGCTGGGATAAAATGGTCAAGGTCTGGGACATATCGTCGGGCAAGCTGATACATCGCTACGCACATGATGCCGCAATCTCTGCCCTCGCATTTGTGCCCGATAGCGACGCCGTTCACATCTTGGCAAGCGCCAGTTGGGACAAGACCGTTCGGCTATGGGACGTCACCATGGGAAGCGCGCTGCACACGCTGGAACACAGCGCTCCTGTCGTGTCGCTTGCAGTAGCGCCCAAATCGGCGAGTGCGCCGGAGGCAGGCGGGCTTCGTATTGCCACGGGTGATTGGAGTGGCCGGGTCTATCTCTGGACGCTGGACAAGAGCGCAAAAACGACTGCGGCCTCAAAGATCGTGGCCCATCACCAACAGCCGGTGAATGCCCTGAATTTCAACGAGGATGCCAGCCGACTTGCCAGCGCCAGCGACGATTCCACGATCAAGCTGTCCAAGCTGACCGACCGGACTGACCAATATAACTGGAAAAGCGGGCTGGACGTACGGCAGTTCAACCGCGGCGCAACCAATGAGAAATGGATCGCTGTCATTACCCAAAACGGCGTGCAGGTTCAGGACGCGCATGAAGGCGGGGTCCGGCAATCAGTGACCGGCTATTCGGGCAACGCCGAGGGTGTTGCGTTCAGCGCCGGCACATCCAGCAGGCTGGCGGTCGCGGCGGACACTTTGTTCGAGTATTACCTTGATCCGCAGGAATTGTTGATATGCGCTGACAAAATGATCGCGCAAGATCCCACTACGCACGCAGCCGGGAAATCCATGGCAGAGCTTTGTTCGCAGGTGGCGCTGCCTTCGGACATTGCCAGTATCTGGTCCAGGGGCCGCGCCTTTCTGACTCGAATCCTTACCTTCCAGTGAGATGCGCAACCGTCAGTCCGTTGAAGACTTTCAGCATCACGCCGCTCAACATGCACTCCAAAGCAAGTTTCGTCCAAGCAGACGATGAAATCAGCCTATTTTGACACGATATATCTGCGTTGACGTCCGGCCCCAATCGGCCCTCTCGGCTCAAAAAGCCAGAAGGCCGATATGATCCTTAAACCGAATGATGCGTTCGGGTTTGTCGCATCTAGTTGGTGATGATCTCCGGCCCCATGAAGGTTGTCGGCAACCATGTCGACAGGATCGGGATATAGGTAACCATGATCAGGAACACGAACAGCACTGCCAGAAACGGAAGCGAGGCCCGCACGACCCGCATCATCGGCATTCCGGCGACGCCGGATGTGACGAACAGGTTCAGGCCGACGGGCGGCGTGATCATCCCGATTTCCATGTTCACCACCATGATGATGCCCAGATGGATCGGGTCGATGCCCAGTTGAATCGCAATGGGAAAGACCAAAGGTGCGACGATGACGATCAGGCCCGACGGCTCCATGAACTGGCCGCCGATCAGCAGGATCACGTTCACGATCACCAGAAACATCACCGCGCCGAAGCCCGCAGACAGCATCGCGCCGGCGATCTGCTGGGGGATCTGTTCGTCCGTCAGGACGTGTTTCAGGATCAGTGCGTTGGCGATGATGAACATCAACGTCACTGTCAGTTTGCCGGCCTCGAACAGCGTATCGCGGGTGTCGCGATGAAAGAACACCGTGATCAGTGCTATCGGCTTGTCCAGCAAGGTCAGGTTGCGCTGGCCTTCGGGGCGCGACAGGGGCCCCATGTCGCGGTAGACAAAGCTGGCGATGAAGAAGGCGTAGACGGCCGCCACCGCCGCTGCCTCCGTCGGGGTGAAGATACCGCCGTAGATGCCGCCAAGGATGATGACGATCAGGAACAGACCCCACCCCGCTTCGCGCCCGGCAAGAAACACTTCTCCCCAGCCCTTCCATTCGCCTTTCGGCAATTTCCTGACAACCGCGATGATGAAAATCGTCAGCATCAGCATCGAGCCCGCCATCAGCCCCGGAATGACGCCGGCCAGAAACATGCGCCCAACCGAGACGTCAGTGGCAGACGCATAGACCACCATCACGATGGACGGCGGGATCAGGATGCCCAGCGTGCCCGCATTAGCGATGACACCGGCGGCAAAATCCTTGGAATAGCCCACCTGCCGCATGCCCGCGATCACGATGGAGCCGATGGCGACCACAGTGGCAGGCGAAGACCCTGACAGCGCTGCGAAAAGCATGCAGGCAAAAACCCCCGCGATGGCCAACCCGCCGGGCAGGTGCCCCACAATCGCAATGGAAAACCGGATGATGCGCTTCGCCACGCCGCCAGTGGACATGAAGCTGGACGCGAGGATGAAGAACGGGATCGCCAGCAACGTGTAATGCCCGGCCATCGCCTGAAAGAAGGTCTGTGCGATAGATGCCAGCGATGTATCGCTCAGCACCAGCAGGAAGACGATGGATGACAGGCCCAGACTGACCGCGATCGGCACACCGATCAGCATCAGACCGATAACCATGACGAATAGTGAGACAACGTCCATGTCGATCAGCCCTCGCGATTCATGTGCGCGACGTCGTCGATGGCGTCTTCGGCTTCATGGCTGACGATCAGGCTTTTGGAGCGGCCCGTGGCAAGACGAATGGTGGCTTGTATGTACCGAAACAAAAGCAGCGCCATGCCGAAGGGCAGCATGACATAGGGGATAAAGCGGGGCAGTTTTTCGTAATGCTCGCCCTCGTTCATGATCGGTTCAATCCAGCGAAGCCATTCCGGAAAGCGTATATCCACCACCTCGTACCAGCCGCGATAGGATGTGCGCTTCATGTCTTCCAGCCCGGTCGGGAACCACCGTCCCGTGGTCTGCGGCAGGTTTGCGAAATTGGCCCAATAGTCCCAGGCACCTTTCATCAACAGCGAAGCGTAGATAACACAAAGCGCACCGGCGAACAGCGCCAGAACAACGCGGGTGGCAGGCGAGAACAGGTTAATCACCGCATCCACGCCCAGATGGGCGGTCACCTTTACGGCGTAGCTGACCCCGAAAAGCACGAGCCATGCAAACAGGAACGTCACGGCCTCCAACCCCCAGACCAGCCCGGTGTTGAACCCGTAGCGCAGCACGACGTTGACAAATGTGATGATGGTCATGACACCAAGGATTAGCGCAATCGCGGTCTCCTCGATCTCGTTCACGAAACGGCCAAGCGCCGTTTCCGGTTGATAGTGAGCGGACATGTTTCCCCTCCGAACTATGTCTGGTTGGAGTCGGGCTCCACCACCCCGAAGGGCCGCAGACCGGAAAGGCCCCTTTCCGCCCCTATCGTTTGATGATGCCTGCCCCCGGCATTCAGTTGCGGGGGGCAGGACTTAGATTTAGATCAATGCTTCGCGTTGATTTCTTGCGCCGCGTCGATGTTCTCTTGTCCAACGTCCGCCGTGAACTGCTCCCAGACCGGCTTCATCGCATCAACCCAGGCCTGGCGCTGATCCTCATCCAACTCGCGGATGACACCGCCCGCATCAAGCACGGCCTGACGCGCCTCCATGTCGACTTCATTCACGGCCGCGTTCCGTTCCGTTGTCACCTCATCAACGATGGTCGCAAGCTGATCACGGACGTCATCCGGCAGGCCTTCCCACCAGTCGATGGAGGTCACGAGCATATAGTCAAGCACGCCGTGATTGGTCTCGGTCGTGCCGTCCTGCACCTCAAAGAATTTCTGCCCATAGATATTCGACCAGGTGTTTTCCTGCCCATCGACCACACCGGTTTGCAGCGCGCCATACACTTCGGAAAACGCCATGGGTTGCGGGCTGGCGTCCAGCGCCTCGAATTGCGCCTTAAGCACGTCCGATTGCTGCACGCGGAATTTCAGCCCGGCCGCATCCGCAGGCAAGATCAAAGGCTTGCTTGCAGACATCTGTTTCATGCCGTTATGCCAGAATCCAAGACCCACCAACCCACGACGAGTCATCGATTCTTTCATTGCCTGCCCTGTTTCAGAGTTCTGGAACTCATCCACGGCATTGATGTTCTTGAACATGAAAGGCAGATCGAAAATCCGGAACACCTTTGTGAACTGCTCAAACTTCGAAAGCGAAGGCGCGGCGAACTGCACGTCGCCCTGCAGCATCGCTTCCAGGACCTGATCATCATTATAAAGCGTCGAGTTCGGGAAGACCTCCATGCAGGCCTTTCCGTCCATCTCGTTGTTCACACGTTCCATCAGCAGGCTGGCTGCGATCCCCTTGGGGTGCTTGTCAGAGTTGGTGACATGGCTGAACTTGATCGCAATCTCGCCATCATCACAGGCTGCAACCGCTGTTTGCGCCGTGGCTGTCAAAGCGGTCGCAATCGCCGCGCTCATCAGAAATCTTTTCATGTGGTCTCCTCCCGGGATCCTGATTTTCTTTTTTATTGCCTCACAAAACCACGCGATGCGGTGGCACCAGTCAATAGAAACGGCGCATCGCACTCAAGTTTTCGTGACAAGCATCTGAGGTTTATAAATTTTATTATTTGTATCATCGGCTTGCAGCCAGAACCACGGATTCGGAGTTTTGATCTTCATCTCCTCAACACCGCCCCCATACAGCCTGCGGCGCGCACAATACGTAAAACCGGGTATGCCTTCTACCGCAGAGCGTCGGTGGACGCTCGAACGATTCGGCGTTCAAACTCAGCTCAACCCGGCCAAAGTGCCTTGGGCCAAAGCGGCCCCCTCATGGCATTCTTCAATCTGCACGACCTTTTGCGGGATGGCGGGCGGGGCGATGGGCGACAGCCCGAGCGGCGTGCGTCGTCCCCTGCGCTGACCTCACGCCACCGCCGCATCATCACGGGTCAAACGCCAGTCATCACGGTGTCTACGGCACGCGACAGGCGGTCCACCATTTCGTCCAACTCGGTCTCGGTTGCGATGAAGGGAGGCGCAAGAAGGACGTGATCACCATGGCGTCCGTCCCGCGTACCCGGCATCGGATAGCAGATCAATCCTTCGGCAAAGGCCGCTTTCTTGAGCTTGCCCGCAAGGCCCAAGGCCGGATCGAAGGGTGTCTTTGCCTGTCGGTCCGCGACAAATTCCAGACCCCGGAACAGACCACGGCCCCGGATGTCACCAATATGGGCGTGCTGGGCGAACCGTGCTGTCAGCGCAGAGTGCAGATAGGCACCGCGCGCCTGAACCTGTGGAACCAGATCACGCTCCAGCAGTTCCGACACGACCGCAAGGCCGGCTGCTGCCGCGACCGGATGGCCGATATAAGTGTGTCCGTGCTGGAAAAACCCTGTACCTTGGGCGATCGTGTCGTAGATCGCACGAGAGCACAGCATCGCGCCAATCGGCTGATACCCCGCGCCCAGCCCTTTGGCGATACACAGAATATCGGGCGCAACATCATCTGCATCACAGGCAAAAAGATGCCCGGTCCGGCCCATGCCGCACATCACCTCATCCAGGATCAGCAAGACGCCGTAGCGGTCACAAATCTCGCGCACGCGCTTGAAGTAGCCCGGCACCGACGGCACCGCGCCCAGTGTCGCGCCGACCACAGGTTCGGCGATGAAGGCGATGACACTGTCTTCGCCAATCCGCTGTATCTCGGCCTCAAGTTCATTGGCGACACGCTGGCCGTAAGCCTCGGGCGTTTCGCCTTCGGCGGCTTCGGCATATTCATAGCAGGGCGCGATATGGCTCATGTCTAGCAGCAGTGGCGCAAACTGCTGACGCCGCCATGCGTTGCCCCCTGCGGACAATGCGCCGATGGTGTTGCCATGATAACTTTGCCGCCGGGCAATCAGATGCCGCCGCTGAGGTTCACCATTCTCGACATGGTACTGCCGGGCCAGCTTGATCGCACTTTCCACGGCCTCGGAACCGCCCGAGACGAAATACACCCGGTCCAACTCGCCCGGCGCATTTTCAATCAGCAAGTCGGCCAGCTGCTCTGCCGGATCAGAGGTGAAAAAGCCGGTATGCGCAAAGGCCAGCTGATCGACCTGCGCCTTGATCGCGTCGCGGACGCGCGCATTGGAATGACCCAGGCAGGACACGGCTGCGCCCCCCGATCCGTCAAAGTAACGCTTGCCGTCAGCATCGATCAGATAGCAGCCGTCACCTCCCACCGCCGTGGGCAGGCTGGCGTTACAGTGGCGGGGAAAGACGTGGCTTTGGGTCTGGCTCATGACAGGGGCCTTTTGAAGAAAAACGTCGCGCGGCGATCAAAGCCGCGGCAACAGGATAAGGGATATTTCCAGCGCCTGTGAGACTATTTTAAAGATGTCATGTCGCCACATGAGGGATCCCTGCCGCTCTGTGGCAATAATGTTCACCGGCATCGGGTATCGGGTATCGGACGCTTCGGCGTCAACGGCCCCCAGCGCGGATGCAACACGATCATTTCGCGACTTTAGATCGCGCAGCGCAAGTGGTGACTCCCATGCCACATGTAACAGGCAACGGTCACCAAAAATGTACCACAAATAAAACGGAGGGTTCCGGACATAGCGCCAGAACCCTCCGTCACCCCACGTGCTCCCTACACACCACACGCGAACTGAATTAGGTTCCAGCCATACTAGCCAGACAAGTAGAGACTACCCCAACCATATGCCCGGGGCAAACGTCTAGTAGCTACAATTTAGCTCACTTGTGATGTTTCGCGGTCGGAGACATGGTGCCATGTCCCCAGTCGGCCTTAGCCGTAGACGGCTTCCTTGCGGAAATGTTTGGTCAGCATGTAATAGATCACGGCGCGATACTTATTGCGCTCGGACTGCCCGTAGGTTTCGATCACAGACTTGATTGCATCGTCCAGTTCCGCGCCATCAGGCAAGCCCAGCTTCTTCATCAGAAAGTTCTTCTTGACGGTCTCAAGCTCGTCCGGCTGGCTTCCCGCCACTGTCGACGCGTCGGCGTTGTAAATGGCCGGTCCGCAGGCAATGGTCACTTTGCGAAGCAGGTCCATATCAGGATCCATGCCGCATTTGGTCCTCAGATCGTCAGCATATTTCTCGATCAATTCGTCGCGTCGTCCCATAATATTCTCCCAATAATGTCAGGTCTCGTGCCTGGCTTGACTCGTCCCAGTTTCAGCACAAGCGACAGGTTAACGGGAAATGTTGGTATGACAATGGCAAATCCGGGCGGATTTTCCCCTGAGCGGAAAGTCACCCTTACGTCACCTCACAGGTAAACGGGTCCACGTCAGATGATCCGGTGATATATGCTACGGGTTTGGGCCTTTACACGCTTGTTTCAGCGCTCTGATGCTCAAAGGCACGAGGCCACCAAGCATGCAACGGCGATAGACGATCTTGCCACAGGCTTCGCCCGACGCCGCGCCGGAGGATCTGCGATGCCGGACCAGCCGAATTCTTGTTAAGGGATAACAGTAGCAGGCCACCCGGGTGGATGGCCTGAAACCGTATGCCTCGGGCAATGCCCGCAACCCTTGTTCCCCAAATCGAATGCGCGACAGTCCCCCAATTACGACAAATCGCGGCTCCGGATCAGTAACGGTAATGATCCGGCTTGAACGGACCATCGGCACCAACGCCGATATAGGCGGCTTGCTCGGAATCCAGCTTTGTCAACTTCACGCCGATCCGGTCGAGATGCAGACGCGCCACCTTTTCGTCCAGATGCTTGGGCAGGACATACACTTCGTTCTTGTAGTCGTCGCCCTTGGTCCACAACTCGATCTGCGCCAATACCTGATTGGTGAAGCTGGCCGACATCACGAAGGACGGATGGCCGGTGGCGTTGCCAAGGTTCAGCAAACGGCCTTCGGACAGCAGGATGATGCGGTTGCCCGAAGGCATCTCGATCATATCGACCTGCTCCTTGATGTTGGTCCATTTGTGGTTCTTCAGGTTGGCAATCTGGATCTCGTTGTCGAAATGCCCGATATTGCCGACGATGGCCATGTCCTTCATCTCGCGCATATGCTCGATCCGGATCACGTCCTTGTTGCCGGTGGTGGTAATGAAAATATCGGCCTTGGCAACTTCGTCTTCCAGCAGCACAACCTCGAACCCGTCCATTGCGGCCTGAAGCGCGCAGATCGGATCGACCTCTGTCACCTTCACGCGTGCACCCGCGCCGCGCAGGCTTGCGGCAGAGCCTTTGCCCACATCGCCGTAGCCGCAAACCACCGCAACCTTGCCGGCCATCATCGTGTCCGTGGCGCGGCGGATACCGTCAACCAGCGATTCCTTGCAGCCATACTTGTTGTCGAATTTCGATTTGGTGACGCTGTCATTGACGTTGATCGCCGGGAAAGGCAGGTGACCCTTTTCCATCATCTTGTACAGGCGATGCACGCCGGTCGTGGTCTCTTCGCTGACGCCTTTGAGCATGTGGCGCTGCTTGACGAACCAGCCGGGGCTTTCCTTGATCCGCTTGCGGATCTGGGCAAACAGGGCGACCTCTTCCTCGGATGTCGGGGTCGCGATCAGGTCTTCTTCGCCTTCTTCGACACGCGCACCGATCAGAATGTACAGCGTCGCATCGCCGCCATCGTCAAGGATGAGGTTCGCGCCGCCCTCTTCGAACATGAAGATCCGGTCGGCATAGTCCCAGTATTCCTCCAGCGTTTCGCCCTTGATGGCGAATACCGGCGTGCCGGTTTGCGCAATTGCCGCCGCCGCATGATCCTGTGTCGAAAAGATGTTGCAGGACGCCCAGCGCACATCCGCGCCCAGCGCCACCAGCGTTTCGATCAGAACAGCGGTCTGGATGGTCATGTGCAGGCTGCCCGCGATCCGCGCGCCTTTTAGCGGCTTGGACTCGCCGTATTCCTTGCGCAACGCCATCAGGCCCGGCATCTCGGTCTCGGCGATATTCAGTTCCTTGCGCCCGTATTCAGCAAGATTGATGTCTTTGACGATATAGTCGGTGGCCATGCCAGCTCTCCAGAAATTCCCAATAGATTTGCCACGCCCCTAGCATCCCTTGATTTCTCGGGCAACGTAGATCAGGATTCCGACGATCAAGGCCCGCGTGACGCGGCCACGTCAGGGCAGGAATTCAAACATGTCAAACGATCAGGCTTCGGCATCCGAGAACGGGATTCCGCAGAATGAATATGGCCGCTATTGCGTCCCGGACGGGTTGGAACAGCGCCCCGCATCGCGCGCCGTCCTGTCCGGCAGGGTGTATGAGCCCGACACGCTGCGCTTCATGCGCAAACATGCAGGTGATGGCGACATCATCCATGCCGGCGCGTTTTTCGGCGACTTCATTCCGGCGTTGTCCAGCGCTCTGGCCCCAGAGGCGCGACTGTGGGCGTTTGAACCCAACCCTGCCAACCATCATTGCGCCACCCGGACCGTCGCATTGCACGGCTTGTCGAATGTCACGCTGACCAATGCCGCGCTGTCCAACTGCGACGGCGAAGCGCTGTTTCAAACCCGCGATGCCGAGGGGCGTTCATTGGGCGGCCTGAGCAAATTCGTGACCGAGGACGGCCCCGGCGTCGAACCGGTGAAGGCGGTGATGCTGGATTACGTCGTGCCGCTGGACCGCAAGCTGTCGATCCTGCAACTGGATGTCGAAGGCCACGAGAAACAGGCGCTGAAAGGCGCGTGGCACCTGATCCACCGCTGGCAGCCGATCCTGATCCTTGAATATCTTGATCAGGCGCAGTGGATCAATCGGACGTTTCGTGGGTTGAACTATACCCAGATCGGCAAGTTGCACGGCAATTTTGTCTACGCGACAACACCGGTCACTCTGGATTAGTCTCTGGACCCGGAAACTCCGACGGCCTGCGCGACGTTCCCGGCATTTACACAGAAAACTGAACGTCATACTCAAGGCCACAGATTTATCAGGAAGACGAGATGGCCAAACAACCACGCGCATGGCAACGAATGCTATCGGGGCGCAGGCTCGACTTGTTGGACCCCACCCCCGTCGACATTGAGATCGAGGACATCGCGCATGGGCTTGCCTTTGTCGCCCGCTGGAACGGCCAGACGCGTGGCGACCATGCCTATTCGGTTGCCGAACATTCGCTGCTGGTCGAGACGCTGTTCACCCGTATCTGCCCGGATGAGCCTGCGAAATGGCAGCTTGCCGCCCTGCTGCACGATGCACCGGAATATGTGATCGGGGACATGATCTCGCCGGTAAAGGCTGCGGTCGGGCCGGGTTACGGTGCGTTGGACGAACGTTTGGCCGGGGCCATCCATATCCGCTTTGGCCTGCCCGCCACGATCCCGGTGAAGATCAAGAGGCTGATCAAGAAGGCCGACAAGGTCAGCGCGTGGATGGAGGCAATTCAGATTGCCGGTTTCTCGCGCAGCGAAGCAGACCGCCTGTTCGGCGCTCCTGAGCCGGGGTTGATCCGCGATCTGTCCATTCGGCTGCGCCCACCGGCCGTGACGCGTGCAGAGTTCACGCATCGCCATGCGGCGTTGCTCGGGGCGATGACATGACGCTAGTTCGCGCAGCCCGCGACGGCGACGAGGCCGGAATGGTCGCCATTCTCAACCCTTTGATCCACGCGGGCGACAGCACGGCCTTGACCACCGAAGTGACCTCGCGCGATCTGTGCGACTGGCGGTCGCGGCATATCGGGCGCAATGCATGGCACGTCGCAGAAGATGACACCGGTCTGCTTGGCTTTCAATGGATCGAGCCGCATTCAGGGCTTCCGGCCGACACCTGCGACATTGCCACTTTTGTTCGCACAGGCCTGAGCGGCACAGGCATCGGTTCGGCGCTGTTTTCCGCAACCGAACACGCGGCGCGGGGTCTGGGATACCGCTATATCGCGGCGGTCATCCGCGCCGACAATACTGGCGGCTTGGCCTATTACGACAGCCGCGGCTTCGAGGACTGGAAAACTTGGGACGACGCGCCTGTCGCGCCGCGCGTCATGAAGCGTTTCGCGCTCTGACCATCGCGCCGTAACCGTAAGCGGCAGGCAACACCCGGTTCAGCGCGGGGACCGCTTCGCGAGGATCCGCTGCAAGGTCCGGCGGTGCATGTTCAGCCGGCGCGCGGTTTCAGAAACATTTCGGTCGCACAGCTCATAGACACGCTGGATATGCTCCCAACGCACCCGATCCGCGCTCATCGGGTTTTCCGGTGGGGGCGGCAGATCGTCGTCATTGGCCAGCAGTGCATTTGTGATGTCGGTCGCATCGGCAGGCTTTGACAGATAGTCCGTCGCCCCGATCTTCACCGCGGCCACCGCCGTCGCAATCGCCCCATAGCCGGTCAGGACCACGACCTTGCAATCGGGCCGCTTCTCGCGCAGCACCTCGACCACATCCAACCCGTTGCCATCCTCAAGCCGCAGATCACAGACGGCGTAGGCGGGGGGGCGCGCAGTTGCGATTGCCTTGCCCGCAGCTACAGAACCGGCGATCTCAACCTCAAACCCGCGTTTTTCCATCGCCTTTGCCAGACGCCTGAGAAACGCCTCGTCATCATCCAGAAGAAGGAGGCTTTTGTCCTCTCCCAAATCCTGTAGCTTGCGTTCTGCCACTCGACTCTCCTTCGGACGATATGAGGTTGTCCGAACATACCTATCCCGAGGTCAAGGGGCGGTCAAACCATATGCAATTAAGCGTTGTTCACAAAGCAGCCAATCCGGTCCGCCATATCCTCGGGGCCAAGATCGCGGCGGAAATATTCGACAAATCCATATTCCGGCAAGACCAGGTAGCTGAAGGTGGAGTGATCCACGAGGTAATAGTCGCTGCCGTCCTCATGCGCCTTGTAGTAAGTGCGGTAGGCTTGGCTTGCGGCTTTGACCTGCTCCTCGGACCCCGTCAGCCCGATCATCCGCTCATGCATGTTCGACGCGAACTCGCCAACGACTTCAGGCGTATCGCGCTTGGGGTCGATCGAGATGAACACCGGCGTCACAGACTGGCCACGCTCTTGCAGGACATCCACCGCATCGGCGTTACGCGCAACATCCAGCGGGCAGACATCCGGGCAGAATGTATACCCGAAATACAGCAAGGACGGCTCTGTGATCACATCCTTGTCGCTGACTGTCGCACCGGAGTCATCGACCAGAGTGAACGGGCCACCGATCTGACCTGCGCCGCCGGCGACTTGGGTGGCACGGCACTGCGCAAAGCGATCGTCAGAGCCGCTCAACGTGGCGAAATAGACACCCCCAGCAATCAGACAGACGCCTACGGCAGTGGCGGCAAGAACAGCGGTCTTGTTCATTTTACTTACTCCGGGGATTAAGGTGCTTTAAGCCGAACCCAGTTGATCCGGAACACGGTCACACCTAACAATTGGCTTATTGAATGCAAGGGAACGAATGGCCGCAGATGAGCACCTCTGAAACCTCTTTTGCCGGCGGCCGCAACCGGGGCAACTGGATCCGTCTGCGCACGATGATCCTGATCCGCTGGATTGCCATTGTCGGGCAGTTGGTGGCGATCTTCGTGGCCCAGCGCATGTTCAATCTAACGCTGGAGCTTGGCCTGTGCCTTATGGCGGTCGGTGTCTCTGTTATCGGCAACCTGATCGCGGTTTTTGTCTTTCCGGAAAACAAGCGCCTCAGCGAGACCGAGAACTTTCTGATGGTGCTGTTTGATGTGCTGCAACTGTCCTTTTTGCTGTATCTGACCGGCGGACTGAACAATCCGTTCTCCCTGCTTGTGTTGGGGCCGATCACGGTTTCGGCCTCCGTGCTGACTCTGCGATCCACTGCATTGCTGGGGATCACCGCGTTTGTCCTGATGACGCTGCTGATCCGGTTTCACCTGCCGCTGCGGACCGAAGAAGGCTTCATCCTGCGCGTCCCGGACACGTTTCTGTACGGAAACTGGGTCGCAATCACCATCGCGCTGCTGTTTCTGTCGATCTATTCCCGCCGTATCGCAAACGAAATGCACTCCATGGACGACGCTTTGGCCGCGACGCAGATGGCGTTGTCCCGCGCGCAGAAGTTGAACGACCTTGGCGGCGTGGTCGCAGCAGCCGCGCATGAGCTTGGCACACCGCTGGCCACGATAAAACTGACCTCGGCAGAGCTGATGGAAGACCTGCATGACCAACCCGATTTGCAGGAAGACGCGCGCCTGATCCGCGAGCAGGCCGATCGCTGTCGCGACATCCTTCGTTCGATGGGGCGCGCTGGCAAAGAAGACTTGCATATGCGCCAGGCACCGCTGGTGCAGGTCATCATGGAAGCGGCAGAGCCGCATGAAAACCGCGGTAAGAAAATCATTGTCGAGGAAGGCCCCGGACCGGGTGGCGAGTCGGAACAACCCAACATCCTGCGCCGTCCGGAAATCATTCACGGGCTGCGCAACCTCGTGCAGAACGCCGTGGATTTTTCCCGCACCACCGTCTGGATCGAGTCAACATGGACGGAAGCAAAAATCACCATTCGGATCATCGACGACGGGCGCGGTTATCCTCCGAACCTACTCGGGCGGATCGGTGACCCTTTTGTGCGCAACCGCCGGACGGATCGTGACCGCAGCGCGCGTCCGGAATACGAAGGCATGGGGCTGGGTTTGTTCATCGCCAAGACGCTGCTGGAGCGTACCGGCGCGCAGTTGAATTTTGCCAACGGGTCAGATGGGTTTTTACCGAAATCAATGACGTCCGAAAGGTGCGGTGCCATCGTCGAGGTGGTTTGGCCCCGCAACATGATTGTCACGGAACTGGGAAAGTCAGGGCACCCGATCGGCGAAAACACCTTGATCGAAGTTTAGGGCACTGTTCCGATTAAGGGGTTATTAACGCTGTTAAGGAAATGTCGGCATATCCGAATCTGACAGCAAAGCTGGACCGGCATGATCGAAACGTATGACTTCCTGGTGGTTTGCACCGCCGCAGCGATTACCGCGATCATTCTGCTATCCGTATTGGCGCGCGGCAACGATCGCCCGGCTGGCCGACACCATCCCCGTCAGGATGTTGAACCGGCCATTTCGGTCTTGCTCAAAGACGACATGATCGTCGATGCAACGGACGAGACACGAGACTTGATGGCGGGCAAAAACATCACCTGGCACGATCTTGTCGCCAGTTTGCGCGCACGTTTTCCTTCGCTGCCCGATCATGTACCCCGTGAACGGCAGCTTTTTTCCTCAGCCAAGCCCGACGATGACGGTTATATCGAGGTTGATAAAGTCGGCAGCCGGATGCGCCTGACGCTGTGCGACCGACCGGCCAGCTCAGCCGATCTGCACCAATTACGCAGCGCTCAGTCCGAGCTGGACCTGCTGCGTGTCGCCTTGGGAAAGGCACCCAATCCAATTTGGAAAAGCGACAGCAAAAATCGCACGGACTGGAGCAACAATGCCTATGACACCCTGACCGCGAGCGTCGAGAGCTATCAGCCCGGAGCGCCTATTTTCGATGTGCCATCCAACGGGCTGGAGCATATGCGCACCCGGCGCACCTGCCTGACATCGGCGCGCGGCGACGCCCAACGATGGTTTGATATCACATCCGCGCAACACGGTGCGTCATGGCTTCATTTCGGGATCGACGTAACGGCTGTTGTGCGGGCAGAGATCGCGCAGCGTAACTTTGTCCAGACCCTGACAAAGACCTTTGCCTACCTGCCCATCGGCCTGGCCATTTTTGACCGCAATCGTCAGCTTGCACTTTTCAATCCGGCACTGATCGACCTGACGCAGCTGTCCGCCGAATTTCTTTCCGGCCGACCAAACCTGCTGTCGTTCTTCGACCGGCTTCGCGAAGGCCGGATGATGCCCGAGCCCAAGAACTACCACGGTTGGCGCGAGCAGATGGCGGACCTTGTCGCAGCCGCCAGCGATGACCGCTATTCCGAAACCTGGTCGCTTGCCTCGGGGTTGACCTACAAAGTCACCGGCCGGCCGCACCCTGACGGCGCAATTGCCTTTTTGTTTGAAGATATCAGTGCTGAGATTTCGTTGACGCGCCGGTTCCGGTCAGAGCTAGAGCTAAGCCAATGTGTGATCGACACGCTGGACGACGCCATCGCGATCTTCTCACAAAACGGCGTGCTGTCCTTTTCCAATACAGCCTACCGCACGCTGTGGAAGTCTGATCCGGACAGCAGTTTTGCCGAGATGACCGTCGTTGACGCCACCCGGCAGTGGCAGGAACTGTGCCATCCGTCACCCATGTGGGGCGAGCTGCGCGATTTTGTGGTGCAGGGCCATGACAGGGCGGCTTGGGAAATGCGAGTGACGCACAGGAACGGCAGTCAGATTCTTTGCCAGATAACCCCTGTGTCGGGCGGATCAACGCTTGTCAGCTTTGCTTGCGAAACGCCAACGCTGCCCATACGGCAATTGGACACGCAGAGCGTCTGAACCCGCTTGCAGCCACAGGCATGGGCGTTAATGTCGCCGCCATGTCACGCGGATCAACGACCTTTCACATAAATTCTGAACAGGCGACCTGTGCCTTTGCGCGGGCTCTTGGCACCCGGCTGCAACCCGGCGACAGTGTACTGCTGGAAGGCGGCATCGGCGCAGGCAAGACCTTTTTCGCGCGACAGCTGATCCAGTCGTTGCTGACAGAGCCTGAAGACGTTCCCTCACCTACATTCACGCTTGTTCAGGTCTATGACAGCACGTCTGGTGAAATCTGGCACTGCGATCTGTACCGCCTTACCGACCCCGCGCAGTGTATCGAGCTTGGTCTTGAAGAGGCTTTTGAAAGCGCGATTTGCCTGATTGAGTGGCCCGACAGGCTTGGTTCGCTAACGCCAGAAGACGCGCTGACCATTCGGTTCTCCGAAACCGCTCAGGAAGACGCCCGCGAGTTGTCATTGAATTGGCACGGCGCGAAGTGGAAGTCCCGGCTTGAGGGAATAGTCGGATGACTTCGCCGGATGATTTTCTGTCACGGTCAGGCTGGACTGACGCTGACCGCGCGTTGCTGGCCGGTGACGCCTCGTCGCGCACCTATATGCGTCTCACGGATGGCACGCGCAGTGCTATCTTGATGACTGACCCGGCGGGCGACACGCAGCTGTTTCAGACGCTCTCGGAGTATCTGGTCGAAAATGGTCTGAGCGCGCCGCGCATAGTGGCCGCCGACACGGATAATGGCTTGCTTCTACTGGAAGATCTCGGCGATGCGCTGTTTGCGCGTCTGGCAGAGGAGAACCCGTCGCAGGAGGCGCTGCTGTACCGTACCGCCGCCGAAGTCTTGGCACGAGTCCACCGCCTGTCCCCTCCGGCCAACCTGCCGCGCGCCACGCCGGATATGCTGGCGCAGGCCACCGACCTCGCCTTCGATTGGTATGCCGAACATGCGGGTCAACCCGTGGCGGTTGATGCGAAATCTGCGGCGATCAATGCCATGCAGGATGCATTGCAGGCCCATGCAGGCGCGCCCTCGGTGATGATCCTGCGGGACTATCACGCCGAAAACCTGCTTTGGTTGCCGGACCGCACCGGCAGCGCACGCGCCGGCCTTCTGGACTTTCAGGACGCCATGCTGGGCCACGCGCCCTATGACCTCATGTCGCTTTTGCAGGACGCGCGCCGGGATGTGCCTGCCTCTGTCGTCGCTGACACGACAACCTATTTCCTAAAACTTACCGGCCATGACCCGGATCAATTCGCCGCCGCCGCCGCTGTTCTGGGTGCGCAAAGAAATCTGCGTATTCTCGGGGTCTTCACCCGGCTTTGCATCGGTGCGGGCAAGCCGCATTACATCGACCTGATCCCCCGTGTCTGGGGGCACTTGCAAACCAACCTCGCGCATCCGGTGCTTGCAGATCTGGCGCGGCATCTTGCGCCGCTTCTGCCGCCTCCTGAAACCGCCGTTCTGGAAAGGCTGAAATCGCAGTGTCCGACCCGCAAGCCGTGATGATCTTCGCCGCGGGCTTTGGCACGCGCATGAAGGACTTGACCCGAACCCGCCCGAAGCCGCTGATCAAGGTCGCCGGGCGGCCTCTGATCGACCATGCGCTGGACCTGACCAAGCCATTTCCGGATTTGCGCCGTGTCGTCAACCTGCACTATCTGCCTGACCTTCTGCGCGCGCATCTGGCATCGACTGACGTAGTCTTCAGTGACGAAACCCCCGCGATCCTCGACACGGGCGGAGGGTTGCGGCAGGCACTGCCGTTGCTGCAATCCAATCCGGTATTCACCACGAATACCGATGCAGTCTGGCACGGCCCCAATCCGTTTCAGTTGTTGGCAAATGCCTGGCGGCCCGACGATATGGATGCGCTTCTGCTCTGTGTGCCATTGCAGCACGCCATTGGACACAATGGCGACGGGGATTTCACGCTCCTGCCGGACGGCCGCCTGCAACGCGGTCCGGGGCTGGTCTATAGCGGCGTGCAGATTATCCGGACGGACGGGCTTCACCCCATCCCCGAACAGGTCTTTTCGCTGAACGTACTTTGGAATGAAATCGCGAAGAACGGGCGACTTTATGGCCTGCCCTATGATGGTAAATGGTGCGATGTCGGCCACCCCGAAGGCATCGCGCTGGCCGAGGCGATGCTGGATGTTTAGCGATACGCCCGCCCCGCGCCTTTTTGGCTTGGCACCCGGTGTCGATTTCCCGGCCGCCCTGATCGACGGGCTGACCGAACGGATGGCCGATACCCCGCCAGAGGCTTGGGCGCAGGTCGAGCTGATCGTGAACACCCGCCGCATGTCCCGCCGGATACGCGATATTTTTGACGCCGGACCCCCTAGGCTCTTGCCGCGCGTTCGTCTTCTGACATCGCTGGCGGACGCCACTGACATGCCCGACCTGCCGGATCCGGTGCCAGCCTTGCGGCGCAGGCTGGAGCTGTCACAACTCATCGCCCGGCTACTGGACCAGCAACCCGATCTCGCCCCGCGTACGGCCTTGTTCGACCTTGCCGACAGCCTTGCCGCCTTGATGGACGAGATGCAGGGCGAGGGGGTGCCGCCATCTGCCATCGCGGCGCTGGACGTGTCTGACCTCAGCGGTCATTGGGAGCGCGCACAAACCTTCATCAGCATCGTGCAAAGCTATTTCGACAAGGATGCAGAGCCCCCGGACACCGCCGCATGGCAACGGCTGGCGACGCTTCGGCTGATCCGCGATTGGGAACTCTCGCCGCCCGATCACCCGGTGATCCTTGCAGGCTCAACCGGGTCTCGTGGCACCACGGCGTTGTTGATGCGGGCCGTGGCGCGGCTGCCGCAGGGCGCGGTGGTTCTGCCCGGCTTTGATTACGACATGCCGGATCATGTCTGGGATGCGCTGACCGACGGGATGACAAGCGAGGATCACCCGCAATATCGCTTTGCCCGGTTGATGCAGCAAATGGAATTGCGCCCCGATCAGGTCACGCCCTGGTCGGACACGCCAGCCCCCTCGGCAGATCGCAATCGACTGGTGTCGCTTTCCCTGCGGCCTGCGCCGGTCACCGATCAATGGCTTACGGACGGGCCGACCCTGCCGGACCTTACGATAGCGACCAAAGATGTGACCTTGCTGGAGGCCCCGACGCGCCGCGATGAAGCGCTCGCCATCGCGATGCGCCTGCGACAAGCGGCAGAGGAGGGTCAAACCGCAGCGCTGATCACGCCAGACCGGATGCTGACCCGTCAGGTAACCTCGGCCCTGGACCGCTGGGACATCGTGTCGGATGACAGCGCGGGCACGCCTTTGCAACTGACCCCGCCGGGCCGCTTTCTGCGGCATGTGCTGGATCTGTTTCAGCGCCCCTGCACCGCCGAGACGCTGCTGACCCTTCTGAAACATCCGCTGACCCATACCGGGCAGGACCGCAATCGGCACCTTATCCTGACCCGCGAGTTGGAGCTTCACATCCGTCGGCAGGGCATCCCCTTCCCGACGTCAGAAGCATTGCAAGGCTGGGCGGAGAAACAGGACGCTGCGGAATGGCTTGCCTGGATGGCTGCCTGTTTCATGGTTGATCCGCTTAAGGGCAAGCGCCCCCTGTCGGACTGGGCAGAAACCCATATCGCGCGGGCCGAGGCGATCTCGGCCGGGCCAAACGCCACCGGCAGCGGCATCCTGTGGGATCAGGCGGCCGGCCGCTCTGCGAAAGCCGCCATGCAGCAGATCGCCGCCGAGGCGCCCCATGGCGGGGAAATGGACGCCACCGATTACGACTCCCTTGTTTCGGGCGTCCTGGTTTCGGCGGAACCGTTGCGCGATCGCGACGCGCCGCACCCGCATATCCTGATCTGGGGCACGCTGGAGGCACGGGTGCAGGGCACGGACCTGATGATCCTTGGCGGGCTGAACGAAGGCAGTTGGCCGGAACTGCCCGGCGCTGATCCTTGGCTGAACCGCAAGATGCGGCATGATGCGGGACTGTTGCTGCCTGAGCGGCGGATCGGCCTTGCGGCGCATGATTTCCAGCAGGCTGTTGCCGCGCCCGAGGTCTGGATGACCCGCTCCTTGCGATCGGATGACGCCGAAACGGTGGCCGGACGATGGCTGAACCGACTGACCAACCTGATGAACGGCCTGCCGGGTCGCAACGGGCCAAAAGCGCTGCGCCAGATGCAGGCTCGCGGCGCAGACTGGTTGGCCCATGCGCGCGCATTGGAGGCGACGGAACCCGTTGCTCCGGCCCTGCGCCCCTCCCCCTGTCCTCCGGTAGAGGCGCGTCCGAAACAACTGTCCGTCACCGAGATCAAACGGCTTATCCGCGATCCCTATGCGATCTACGCCCGTCATGTCTTGCGGCTGCGACCGCTTGATCCGTTGCAACGCGCGCCGGATGCTTTGCTGCGGGGCATCCTGCTGCATAGCGTGATCGAACACTTCGTGCGCGACGTCACCGCGAACCCGTCGCTGCTGACCCCCCAACACCTGTCCGCCATTGCGCGGGAACGGCTGGACAGCGATGTGCCGTGGCCCTCGACCAGACGGATCTGGCAGGCGCGGCTTGACAAGGCCGCAGGTGGTTTTGTCGCGAACGAGGCACAAAGGCAAACTGCCGCAACGCCCGTCGTGCATGAGACACGAGGGCGCGCAGAGATCCCGATGCTGGGTTTCACCCTGACGGCCATGGCCGACCGCATCGACCGCGACAGCGAGGGCAGGTTGCATATCTTCGATTATAAGACTGGCACGCCGCCCAGCCCATCCGAGCAGGCGAAATTCGACAAGCAACTGCTGCTGGAGGCGGCGATGGCCACACAGGGCGCGTTCGACGGTCTGGCACCCGCAGAGGTCGCGCAGGCGCTCTATATCGGGCTGACCGCCCCGCCCAAAGAGATTCCCGCTCCGCTGGGCAAGGAACCGCCCGAAAAGGTTTGGGACGAGTTCACCGCGCTTATTGCCGCCTATCAACAGGCCGATCAGGGGTTTACCGCCCGCCGCGCGATGCAGGAGGACAAGCACGTTTCCGACTATGATCAGCTTTCGCGGTTCGGCGAATGGGACGGCGCGGACGATGCCACCCAAGAGGTGCTGGAATGATCCGCGACGACGCCACAGAGGCGCAGGTACGCGCCGCGCACCCTTCGGAATCAACGTGGCTGTCAGCCAATGCAGGGTCAGGCAAGACCCGTGTGCTGACCGACCGTGTGGCACGGCTGCTGCTGAACAAGGTGTCGCCCTCGCATATTCTGTGCCTGACCTACACCAAAGCGGCCGCAAGCGAGATGCAGAACCGGCTGTTTCGGCGGCTGGGTGAATGGGCGATGCTGGATGATGCGGCGCTCAGCTCAGAACTGGATCAGCTTGGTGTCGAATCCGCGCTGGACGAAGAGTTTCTGCAACAGGCGCGCACCCTGTTTGCCCGCGCGATCGAAACGCCGGGCGGCCTGCGCATCCAGACCATTCATTCCTTCTGCGCGGCGCTTTTGCGCCGGTTCCCGCTGGAGGCGGGCATCAGCCCGCAATTCAAGGAAATGGAGGACCGCGCCGCCATCTTGCTTCAGGCCGAAGTGGTCGATGCGCTGGCGCTTTCCCATCCTGCCGAAGTCACCGCCGCCGCCTGGCACTTTTCCTCCGATGACGATCTGGAAAGCCTGACAAAGGACATTTTGCAGCACCGCACCGCCCTGTCGCGCCCCCTTGCCGAACCCGAGATAAAGGCGCTTTACGGCCTTGATCCCGACACGTCGCGCGCCAGTATCGCCCAAACGGTTTTCCTTGGCGGCGAGGCGGAATTGCTGGCGGAACTGGTGTCTGCGCTCCGCTCCAGCAGTGCGATGGATCTTCGGGCTGTCGGGCCGCTGGGCGGGATCGGCCTTCCGGATTTCGATGCATTACCGGTGATGGAAGGCGTGTTTTTAACAGGCGCTGGCGCGAA
The DNA here is from genome assembly GCF_048268605.1 of Primorskyibacter flagellatus. Taxonomy (NCBI): domain Bacteria; kingdom Pseudomonadati; phylum Pseudomonadota; class Alphaproteobacteria; order Rhodobacterales; family Roseobacteraceae; genus Primorskyibacter; species Primorskyibacter flagellatus. The sequence goes on along the minus strand of NZ_JBLWVF010000008.1, from coordinate 85,959 downwards.
AGACCCCTTCACGGCGAAGATCGGCACCTTTCCGACCAAGGGGCTGCAAAAATCCATTCCCCACCTAATGCCCCGGCTGGAGGATTTGATGCGCCGGGTCGAAAGCGCCCGCGAAGAACGTCTTGCCCTGCTCGCAGCAGAGAAAACGCACGCATTGCACCGGTTTGCGGCACTGTTCCTGCCCAAATTCGACGCCGCGAAGCAGCGCAAGGGCTGGCTCGACTTCGATGATCTGATCTTCAAGGCCCGCGCCCTTTTGAACGACCCCAAAGTAGCGGCTTGGGTGCTGTACAAGCTGGACGGCGGCATCGACCATATCCTTGTCGACGAGGCGCAGGATACCAGCCCGGTGCAATGGCAGATCATCGAGCGATTGGCGCAGGAATTCACCGCAGGCGTCAGCGCGCGGTCGGATCACATCCGCACCGTTTTCGTGGTTGGGGACCGCAAGCAATCCATCTATTCGTTCCAGGGCGCTGACCCGCGTGAATTCGACCGGATGCGGGACGAGTTCGAACAACGGCTTGCCGCCTCGCCCACACCGCTGCAAAGCCTGACGCTGCAATACTCGTTCCGCTCTGCCACGCCGGTGCTGCAACTTGTGGACAAGACATTCGAGGGGCGCAACGACGCGGGCTTTGGCGAAGAGGCCGCGCACCGGGCCTTCAAATCCAACATGCCGGGGCGCGTCGATCTGTGGCCGGTGGTCGAACGCAACAGTGAGAAAGACGAAACCCCTTGGTATGAACCGCTGGACCGACCCGGCACACGACACCACACCGTAACGCTGGCAGGGCGCATCGCCGGGTTCATCCACGACCAGATCGGCCAGCCCATCGCGCAAGAGATCGGCAATACCGGGCAATATCAGACGCGCCAGATTCATGCCGGTGATTTTCTGATCCTCGTGCAGCGGCGCGGGCCGTTGTTCCAAGAGATCATCCGCGCCTGCAAGGCCGGTGGGTTGCCGATTGCCGGTGCCGACAGGCTCAAGGTTGGGGCGGAATTGGCGGTGCGCGATTTGGCGGCCGTGCTCAAGGTTCTGGCAACGCCCGAGGACAGCCTGTCGCTCGCGGAAGCGTTGAAATCCCCTCTGTTCGGCTGGACGGAACAGCAGGTCTTTGATCTGGCCCATCGTCGCGACGGCCCGTTTTTGTGGGCCGCATTGCGCAAGCGTCGTGACGAATTCCCCAATGTCTGGGCCGTCCTGAACGACCTGATGGGCAAGACCGATTTCCTGCGGCCCTACGACCTTATCGAGCGTATCCTCACCCGGCATGACGGCCGCCGCAAACTGTTGGCCCGGCTGGGGGAAGAGGCCGAGGACGGGATCAACGCGCTGCTGTCTCAGGCGCTTGGCTATGAGCAATCGGATATTCCCAGCCTGACCGGGTTTCTGCAATGGATGCAGACGGACGACTTCGTCATCAAACGACAGGCCGACAGCGCGGGCAAGCGCATCCGGGTGATGACCGTGCATGGCGCAAAAGGGCTGGAGGCCCCAATCGTGATGCTGCCCGATAGCGGCCAGCGCATCCAGCGGGCGTCCCGCGGTCTGTTGAAATGCGCCGATACGGTGATCTGGCCCGCCATCGCGGCACAAAGCCCAGCCTTACAATCCGAAGCGCAGGAGGCAGAGCGCGCCGCCCAACGCAACGAACGCGACCGGTTGCTCTATGTCGCCATGACCCGCGCCGAAAAGTGGCTGATCGTCGCTGCGGCCGGCGAGCTGGGCAAGGACGGCGAAGCGTGGCACGACCGGGTGCGCGTCGGCATGGAGAATGCAGGTGCCGAACCACACGGGTTCGATTTTGGCGAACTGGGCTCCGGACCGGGATTGCGCATGCAGACCGGCGATTGGGAAAGCCCCCCGCAGATTTCGCCAGAGCCCTCGGTCAGTGAAGCGGCGGCTTTGCCTTCGTTCATGTCCCAGCCGGCCCCGCTTGTCATCCCCCCCGCGGAAACCCTTAGCCCATCTGATCTGGGGGGTGCCAAGGCCCTGCCCGGTGAGGCTGGGCTGGACGAGGAAACGGCCAAGGCGCTGGGGTCCGCCTTGCATCTGTTGCTGGAACATTTGCCAATTGTGACCAGCGATCTTCGTGCCGCCCGAGCCGACAGGCTGCTGGCGCGCGCCGGTGAAATCCTGTTGCCCGAACATCGCGCTCAGTTGGTGCAAGAGGCGCTGTACCTGCTGGACACCCCCGAACTGGCGCATCTTTTCGGCGAGGGGACGCTCGCCGAAGTGCCGATCACCGCAACCCTGCACGCGCTTGGCGGTCGGCGCATCCACGGAGTCATCGACAGGCTGATTATCACCCCGCAAAAGATCACCGCCGTGGATTTCAAGACCAACCGCACCGTTCCCGACAGCCCGGAAAACTGCCCCGATGGCCTGCTGCGGCAGATGGGAGCCTATGCCGCTGCCCTTGAAGAGATCTACCCGAACCACCAGATTGAAACCGGTATCTTATGGACTGCGGTGCCGCGATACATGCCCTTACCTAACGATATGGTGAGTGTTGCCCTGTACATGACCGCCACATCTTGACGCCATGCGCCGGGCTTCCTAGGTTTCATGCCCAAGATGAAAACCCCTCGAATCTCTTTAGGAGAACCCCAATGGCTACCGTGGCAGTGACCGACGACACGTTCGACGCCGAAGTAAAAAATTCCGACATCCCCGTTGTGGTGGATTTCTGGGCCGAATGGTGCGGTCCTTGCAAGCAGATCGGCCCAGCCCTTGAAGAGCTGTCGGCCGAGATGGATGGACAGATCAAGGTGGCCAAGGTCGATGTTGACCAGAACCCCAATTCCGCAGCGGCAATGGGCGTGCGCGGCATTCCAGCGCTGTTCATTTTCAAGGACGGTCAGGTGGTGTCCAACCGCGCTGGCGCTGCGCCGAAAGCCGCGCTGGAAAGCTGGATCAAGGAATCGATCTAAGCGCCGGACCGGCCTACAGACATCGAAAGGGCACCTCTCGCGGTGCCCTTTTTGCTGGGGGTTGCAAGCTGCGCAAACGCGCCTGCCCTTGCACCCTGCCACCCCGCCCGCCATATACGCCGGGAAGGAAACGGAGGCACCACATGGCAGAAAACGACTTTCCCGGCTGGCACGGCACCACGATCATCGGTGTGCGCAAAGGCGGCCGCGTGGTGATCGCTGGCGACGGACAGGTCAGCCTGGGCCAGACAGTGATCAAGGGCACTGCCCGCAAGGTGCGCCGGATTTCACCGGGTGGCTACGATGTTGTTGCAGGGTTTGCCGGCTCCACCGCCGACGCCTTTACGTTGTTGGAACGGCTGGAAACCAAGCTTGAGGCAACCCCCGGTCAGCTACAACGCGCCAGTGTAGAGCTGGCCAAGGACTGGCGCACCGACAAATACCTGCAAAAACTAGAAGCGATGCTGATCGTCACCGACGGGACGGATCTGTATGTGATCACCGGCGCGGGCGACGTGCTGGAACCCGAACATGACGTGACCGCAATCGGCTCTGGCGGCAACTACGCGCTCGCCGCTGGCCGGGCGCTGATGGATACCGAACTTGACGCCGAAAGCGTCGCGCGCCGTGCGATGGCCATCGCTGCGGATATTTGCGTCTACACCAATGGAAATCTCACGGTCGAAACCATCGACGGCAAAGACGCTTCCTGAGTGGCTTGCCAACTTTTGCCTCAAGATGTGCGCCCGACGTGACCGTTGCATAAGGACCCGCTATGACTGACCTGACCCCCCGCGAGATCGTATCAGAACTGGACCGGTTCATTATCGGCCAGAAAGATGCCAAACGTGCTGTCGCCGTTGCCCTTCGCAACCGCTGGCGCCGCAAGCAGTTGGCAGATGACCTGCGCGACGAGGTTTACCCAAAGAACATCCTGATGATCGGCCCGACAGGTGTCGGCAAGACCGAAATCAGCCGGCGTCTGGCCAAGCTTGCCCGCGCGCCGTTCATCAAGGTGGAAGCCACGAAATTCACCGAAGTCGGCTATGTTGGTCGCGATGTAGAACAGATCGTGCGTGACCTTGTCGATGCTGCCATCGCAATGACCCGCGAATACATGCGCGAAGACGTGAAATCCGCCGCGCATCATGCGGCAGAGGAGCGCGTGATCACCGCCATCGCCGGCGAGGATGCCCGCGAAGGCACACGCGAGATGTTCCGCAAGAAGCTGAAATCAGGAGAGTTGGACAGCACAGAGATTGAACTTGATCTGGCCGACACGTCCAACCCGATGCCGACATTCGACATTCCCGGACAGCCGGGCGCGAATATGGGCATGATGAATCTGGGGGATCTGTTCGGGAAGGCCTTTCAGGGCCGCACGACCCGCAAGCGCATGACCGTGGCCGAAAGCTACGAGGCGCTGATCTCGGAAGAGGCGGACAAGCTGCTGGACGATGAAACCGTAAAGGCCGCGGCGATTGAGGCGGCGGAGCAGAACGGCATCGTGTTCCTTGACGAAATCGACAAGGTATGTGCCCGCAGCGATGCGCGCGGCGGCGATGTCAGCCGCGAAGGCGTGCAGCGCGATTTGCTGCCACTGATCGAAGGCACGACCGTCAGCACCAAACATGGCCCGGTGAAGACCGACCATATCCTGTTTATCGCCAGCGGCGCGTTTCACATCGCCAAGCCATCGGACCTGTTGCCGGAACTTCAGGGCCGCTTGCCGATCCGCGTGAACCTGCGCGCGCTGACAGAGGCGGATTTCGTGCGGATCCTCACCGAGACGGACAATGCGCTGACGCTGCAATACACGGCCCTGATGGCAACCGAGAAGGTCGAAGTCACCTTTACCGAGGACGGCATCGCCGCATTGGCAAAGATTGCCGCCGACGTGAACCAATCGGTTGAAAATATCGGGGCGCGGCGTCTTTACACCGTGATGGAACGGGTTTTCGAAGACCTGAGTTTCGACGCGCCGGATCAGCCCGGCAGCGATGTCACCGTCAATGCGGAATTTGTTGACAAGCATCTGGGCGAGTTGACGAAATCCACCGATCTCAGCCGCTACGTCCTGTGACCCTCGGGTAAACTTGGACGACTTGTGGGCGCAGACAACTCCGCGCTACCGCCAATAAAAAGCCCCGCAAATTGCGGGGCTTTTGTCGTTTGGATATGATGAAGATTACGCGAACCACCACCGTTCGATAAAGCGGCTGCCGTCCATCTGGAAAGAATTGCCGATCGTTCCCGAATTCGCCAGCTTGGTGGAATGTGCGTCAACATAGTTGGCATACATCGGAATGACAGAGCCGCCATTCGTCGAACACAGCATCTGCATCTCGGTATACATGTCGCGACGCTTGCTGCTGTCCAACTCTGCCCGTGCGGACAGAAGCAATTCCTGAAAACGGGCATTTTCCCAGCCGGTGTCGTTCCACGGCGCGCCGGACGCATAGGCCGACGAGAACATCCAGTCCTCAGTCGCACGACCCGACCAATAGGACGCGCACCACGGTTTTTTCAGCCAGACATTGGACCAGTACCCATCCGCTGGTTCCTGAACCACGTTGATGTTCACGCCCGCCGCCTTGGCTGACGCCTGATAAAGCTGTGCAGCGTCAACCGCACCGGCAAATGCCGCGCTGGAGGCCGACAAGTCAACGCTCAGCCCCTCAAGACCCGCCTCTTTCAACAGCGCCTTCGCCTTGTCCGGATCATAGCTGTTCTGCGGCAGATCGGCTGCATAATACTGGTTCGCGGGACCGATTGGGTGGTCATTCGCAACAGACCCGTGACCCAACAGGATTTTCTGGACCATCTCTTCTCGGTTGATCGCGTGTTTCAGCGCCTGACGCACCTTGAGATTGCTGAACGGATCCAGCGCCGTCAGCATCGGGAAGGTGAAGTGCCGGTTGCCCGTCACCTCGAAGATGTTGACGTTGGGATTTGCCTTCAGCAGCGCTTCGGTCTTGTAATCGACACGGTTGACGGCATCGACCTGACCGGTCATCAGCGCGTTCATTCGGGCCGACGCATCGTTGATCGCAATAACCTCGATCTGGTCGAACCACCCCGCCTTGCCGTCCTTGTAATGGCTGTCAACGCGGCTCAGCAATGTCCGCACGCCGGGATCGAACGCTTCGACCTTATACATGCCGGTCCCAATGCCTTTGGCAATGGCTTCGTCGATCTGGCCCGCCGGGTACATCAGCAGGTGGTAATCCGCCAAGAGGAACGGGAAGTCGGCATTGCCCGATTCAAGCGTAAAGACAACCTCGTGATCGCTGACCTTCTTGATTTCCGAAATCGCCGACACAATCGGCTTGGCCGCTGATTTCGACCCTTCTGCCGTGTGCATGTTCAGCGACTCAATCACATCATCTGCACCAAAGGCCTTGCCGTTGTGGAACGTCACGCCCTGACGCAGCTTGAACGTCCAGGTTTTCGCATCTGCCGACGCTTCCCAGCTTTCGGCCAATTCGCCGATCAATTCACCACTGGCCGACACTTCGGTCATGCAATCAAACACGGCACCGTAGGCGCACATGATCATGTAGGTATCTGAATGCGTCCGGCCATCCCAGGTGTCGGATGTGTTGGCGCCCGCAAGTCCCAGACGCAGTGTTCCACCACGCTTGGCCTCGGCGCGCAAAGGCAGGCCCGTCGCTGCAAGAACGCTGGCGGCTGCACCGGTTTTCAGCAGGCTTCGTCTGCTAATCTGTACCATTTTTTCGTCTCCCTGTACTTTTGTTTATCGCGGATCTTCCGCAAATCCTGGACCCCGCCCCTTGCCGAAGCGTTGACGATTCTCATCCCATCTTATCAACTGCGGCGTCGCCGATGTTATCAACTCCGCGTTCCGCAAGCAGGTTTGTCAACCAATACGGGTCCATTTCCGGAACGGAACTGAGCAGCAGATCAGTATAGGCGTGATGGGGCGGGCGGAACATCTCGTCCTTTGGCCCCTGTTCGATCACCTGCCCCTCTTTCATCACAACAACCTCATCGGCGATGGATCGCACCGTCGCAAGATCATGGGTTATGAACATATAGCTGAGTTTCAACTCGTCCTGAAGGCGCGCCAGCAGTTTGAGGATACCTTCGGCGACCAATTGATCCAGCGCGCTGGTGACCTCGTCACAAATAATGAACCGCGGCTCAGCGGCGAGCGCACGAGCAATGCCGATGCGCTGCTTCTGACCGCCCGAAAGCTCTGACGGCAGGCGGTCGAAATACTGATCGGCGGGCAGCTCGATTTCATCCAGCAACTGTTCAACCCGGCGGCGGCGGTCACGCCCGCGCAGACCCATGTAGAACTGCACGGGCCGGCCGATGATCTCGCCAATCGTCTTGCGGGGATTTAGCGCGGTGTCCGCCATCTGGTAGATCATCTGCACCTGTCGCAGCTGGTCCTTGCTGCGTTTACGGTAATCGGCGGGCATCTCGACCCCGTCGACCATGATCGACCCGCCCAACGGCGGCAGTAGCCCAGTGATGCAGCGCGCAGCCGTGGATTTGCCAGAGCCGCTTTCGCCCACAACTGCCACGGTACGCCCTTCATGGATGTCGAAACTGACGTTCCGCAGTACCTTTACCGGCCCGTAAGCGGCGGTCACCTTGCGGACAGAAACAACCGGCACCGCGCCGGAAGCCACCGCACGCTTTTGCGGGCGCTTGAATTCGCGCACTGCCCAAAGGCTTTTGGTATAGTCCTCTTTCGGGTGAGACAGCATCTCGCGGGTTTCGGCCTCTTCGACCTCATCCCCCTGCAACAGCACCTTGATGCGGTCGGCCATCTGCGCCACCACCGCCAGATCATGGGTGATGTAGATCGCGGCAGTATCGAATTGCTCGACGATATCTCGGATCGCAGCCAGAACCTCGATCTGGGTGGTGACATCCAGCGCCGTCGTCGGCTCGTCGAAGATGATCAGATCCGGGCGGCAAGACATTGCCATTGCCGTCATCGCGCGCTGCAACTGCCCGCCGGACACCTGATGCGGATAGCGAAAACCGATCTCTTCGGGGTTGGGCAACCGCAGGCGGCGGTACAGCTCTACCGCGTCGGCCGCACTTTCAGTCCGCGACATCACGCCGTGCTGAACCGGCGCTTCGGTATGCTGGTCAATCAGTTTATGCGCGGGGTTAAAGCTGGCGGCGGCGGATTGCGCGACATAGGCGATGCGGGTGCCCAGCAGCTTGCGCTTGGTCTCCGACGACGCCTCGATCAAATCAATGCCGTCGAACTCAACCGACCCACCGGAAATGCGGACGCCGTCGCGCGTAAAGCCCATTCCGGCCAGCCCAATGGTGGATTTTCCCGCCCCGCTTTCGCCGATCAGTCCCAGAACCTCGCCCTTGTGCAGGTCCAGATCCACGCCGTTGATGATCGGGTTCCAGGTCTCGTCCGACCGGCCTTCGATCTTCAGACCCCGGATTTTCAACAGAAGATCGCTCATCGATTCAATCCTTCAGCCCGGAGGTCCGGTGCAGCATCCAGTCCACCACAAAATTCACCGCAACCGTCAGCAGCGCGATCACGCCTGCCGCCAGAAGCGGCAGGGCGGCAGTCAGCGGTGAGAAGGCGGCGAAATTGATGAATTGCGACAGATCACGCACCATCGTGCCCCAATCGGCCAAAGGCGGCTGGATACCGACGCCCAGAAAGCTGAGCGAGGCGATGGTCAGGAACACAAAACAGAACCGCAGTCCGAATTCCGCCAGCAGGGGCGCATAGGCATTGGGCAGGATTTCCTTGAAGATCAGGTAGGGCAGCCCTTCACCGCGCAGTTTCGCCGCCTCGATGTAATCCATCACAACGATGTTTAGCCCGACAGCGCGGGCCAGACGGAACACGCGGGTGGAATCGATCACTGCAATGATGAGGATCATATAGACCGTCAGCAGCCATTTTTCCGACCCCGCCCAAGCACTGGCGATGGTCATCAACAGCAGCGCGAAAATCAACGAGGGGATCGCCATCAGAACGTCCACCGCACGGCTGAGAACCTGATCCAACCAACCCTGCAAGGTCGCGGCAAGAAACCCCAGCGAACCGCCAAGCAGGAACGCAAGACAGGTCGTGACGAACGCGATGCCCACGGTATTCTGCGCGCCGTAGATCAGGCGGCTCAGCAGGTCGCGCCCGATCTGGTCGGTGCCAAGCGGAAAGGCGGGATCCCCCCCGGTTTCAAGATTGCCACCGGGCAGGACGTTGACGCGGGCAAAAACCTCTTCCTGCCCATGTGGCGCGATGGCCCCGGCAAAAATCGAAAGAACCGCGTAGATCAGGATGATGAGGATACCGAAGCTGGCCGTCAAAGGCATATCGCGGAACAGCTTGCGCGTACCCGACGTCCCAACCGCGCGGCCCAGAAGACGGAAAATCCAGGCGACGATTGCGAAGATTACGACGCCTTGAACCGCCCAGCGAAAGAACACCGCGCCGGGCTGAAACCACAGCCAAAACCCGCCAAGCAACGCCCCGCCAGCCAGAGCATAGCCAAAGCCGACGCCAAACGGCATGTCGCGGAAATAGGGCTTGTTGTGTGTGAGTTTCTGTCCCGCCAGACGGAACACCCACCCGGCAAGACCAAGCGCCAGCACCATCAGCAGGATCCAGAGTATCATGCTCATTTGGGATGCCTCAGGCGCGGATTGGACAGCAGCGACATGATATCAGCCGTCAGATTCAGCAGGATATAAGCCGCCGCGAAAATCAGACAGCAGGCCTGCACCAGCGGGATGTCCCGGGTCTTGACCCCGTCCACGAACAACTGCCCAATGCCGGGATAGACAAAGACCACTTCAACCACGACCACCCCGGTGATGAGATAGGCAAGGTTCAGCGCGACAACGTTAATGATCGGCGCCAGCGCATTGGGAAGGGCATGCTTGACGATCACCCGCAGGGGCGAGATGCCCTTCAGCCGCGCCATCTCGATATAGGGTGAGGCGAGCAGGTTGATGATTGCCGCACGCGTCATCCGCATCATATGCGCCGTGACAACCAATGTCAGCGTCAACGCCGGCAACAGCGTCTTTTGCAGACGTTCGCCAAAGCCCATGCCGTCATAGATATTCGACAGGGACGGCAGCACCGGGTTGAGCACCGCCAGAAACAGGATCAGCACATAGGCCAGAAAAAACTCGGGGCTGGAGATCGAACTGAGCGTGAAGACATTTGCCGCCTTGTCGAACGCCGAATTGCGATAGAGTGCTGCCAGAACGCCCAGAAAGATCGAGAATGGCACAGCAATGCAGGCCGTGACGCCCGCGAGGAACATCGTGTTGGCAAATCGTGGCGCGATCTGCGTGGCGACCGTGACTTCGGTTCCGCCACTCTCTGCGCCGACGAAGCTGGCAAAGTTTGCCTGCGCGAACGAAGACCCCAGATCCCCCTGCACCGCGCCCGCAAGCCAAGTGAAATAACGGCTTACCGGGGGTTGATCCAATCCAAGGTCCTGCCGGATCGCGGCGATCGCCTCTGGTGTGGCGGCCTGCCCCAGAATCGCCTGCGCAAAATCGCCGGGCAGCATGTTTACCGCCGTGAAGATAACAATTGATACGATGAACAGGGTCAACACACCCAGCGCAATGCGCTGCAAGATGATGCGAAAGACTGATGACACCTGACCTCTTTCAGTTGTTTCTGCTGATGGCGTGAAGCGTAACCGCTGACGGATCTAAGTAAACCCCTGTGACGAAGAACGCTGCGTCCGGTTTTAGCGGCCGGTCAGTTGATCCATGATTTTGACCAGCTCTGCGCTGATGCCGGGTTCGGACAGCGCGTGACCGGCGTTGCGGATCATGCGCAGTTCCGCATTTGGCCAGGCCTTCGCCAGTTGCCAGGCGCGTTCCGGCGGGCAGATCATATCGTAGCGGCCCTGCACGATGACACCGGGAATATGCGCGATCCGGTCAACATGGGCGAGGATCTGACCGTCAAAATCCAGAAAGCCCGCATTGGTGAAATAGTGGTTTTCCAACCGCGCAAAGGCCCGCGCGTAATCCCCCGGCGCATCGCCGCCCGATCCGCTTGAATAGACCGAGGCAAGCGCATTTTCCCAAGCAGACCAAGCCTTTGCATATTGCGTCTCGATCCGCAGATCATTCGAAAACAGCCGCTTGTGATAGGCACCGATCATGTCGTGCCGCTCATCTTCCGGGATCAGGTCAGAGAAGCGCGCCCAAGGTTCGGGCCAGAACAGCCCGGCCCCGCCACCATAGAACCAGTCCAATTCCGCCTGGGTCATCATGAACACGCCGCGCAGCACCAGATTGCTGACATGCTCGGGATGCGTCTCGGCATAGATCAGCGCCAGCGTCGCGCCCCAGCTGCCGCCGAAGACGATGAACTTTTCGACCCCCAAATCCTCGCGGATCTGTTCAATATCGGCGACCAGATCCCATGTCGTGTTGTTGATGACGCTGGCATGAGGCCGTGACCGGCCACATCCGCGCTGATCGAAAAGCACGACACGATAGACCTTGGGATCGAAATAGCGCCGCATCGTCGGGCTGCACCCGCCGCCGGGGCCGCCATGCAGCACGATAACCGGAATCCCGTCCGGATTGCCGCATTGCTCGACATAGATCGTGTGTCCGCCTCCGACCTCCATCATGCGTTGATCGAACGGATCGAGGGGTGGATAAAGATGCTGCACTGCGCGCTTTTGGCCCGAGAATTTGTCCATGACCGATCTATATATGGACAAGCTGACAAAAAACACAGGAACTTCGCGATGCAGGCAACTCAGACCACGGTCGACCCGTCGGAAATTGCCAAATTCGAAGCGATGGCCGCCGAATGGTGGGATCCGAACGGCAAATTCAAGCCGCTGCACATGCTCAATCCGTGCAGGCTGGATTACATCACCAGCCAGATCTCGGAAGAATTTGATCGTGATCTCAATGCCTTGCGGCCTTTCGAAGGCCTGCGTATTCTGGACATCGGCTGTGGCGGCGGGCTTTTGTGCGAACCGATGGCACGACTGGGCGCAACGGTGGTCGGTGCCGATGCGGCAGAAGGTAACATCCCCGTCGCGCAGGTTCACGCGCAGCAATCGGGACTGGAGATCGACTATCGCCACACCACAGCCGAGGCGATGGCAGCAGCCGAAGAACAGTTCGATGTGGTGCTGAACATGGAAGTGGTCGAGCATGTGGCCGACCCGCTTGCCTATCTCACGGCCTGCAAAGACTTGTTGAAACCCAACGGGTTACACATCTGCTCGACAATCAACCGCAACCCCAAAAGCTTTGCCATGGCGATTGTCGGTGCGGAATATGTGATGCGCTGGCTGCCGAAAGGGACGCATGAATGGGCCAAGTTCATCACACCCGAAGAGCTGTTCGAGCTGATGCGCAAGGCGGGGCTTGATCCGGTGGATCGCAAGGGTTTTGTTTTCAACCCGATCACTTGGCAATGGCGCCTGTCCGACCGCGACCTGAGCGTGAATTACGTCACCGCCAGCCTGAAACCCGGCGGCTCTGCTTGAGGCCTTTTGGGGCTTTTGTACTGCAATTGTGTACATAAGCCCCTTGGGGCCAAGATGGGGGCATCTTGCGGGGATTCCTGTTCGTCATTCGGTGTCCGGCCCCAGGACTGCCGGGCCGGATGCGCTTATTCGTTCACACCCGCGAGGAAGGATATGACCGCGTCGGACACTTTCTGTTGGATGGCCCGGCGCGCTTCCGATGAAGCGCCGCAAAGGGATGGATCGCCCGCCTCCTCTTGGAGAATATCCGGGCCGGCGTCGGTGCAGACCGCAAACGCATCGAACACGGACGCGTTGGGTATGACAACGTCTTTTGCAAGTTGGTCGTTGTCGGATGCGTCATCAGGATCACCAAGAGAAATCCGCAGCGCGCTGACCTCCGCCGGGACCGCGCCAAGCGCGGTCAGATATTCCGGGTTCACGCCGATCACCGCCTTAACGCGCGGATCTCTGACCAACTGCGCCAAGCTTTCCTGACTGGTTTGCGACGGATCAACGCCTTGCTTGGCATACCAGCCACAATCAGGATTTTCCATTTCACTATCGGCGGCGCAGGACCCCATGTAACGCGCAACGTCGAGTTCTGCCCCGGCGACGGAAAATGCGGCGGTCGCGCCAAGCGCGAATCCTGCAACTGAAATGCTGCGATCATCGACCCGCTGACCCCAGGCCTTGTCCGTCAGCATCAGATCAATCACGCGGCGGATGTCCTGCGGCCTGCGCCAGATCTCGTCCAATGCGGCAACTGCATTTTCCGGACGCGGTGCGTTGACCTCTACCACGACATAACCTGCTCGCGCTATGGCGGAACTGAGCCAGGCACCGGAATCAGCAGCGGACCGCAAGCCGCCGTGTGACACCACCACCAGTGGGAACGCACCTTCCGGAAACCGGGCATCCGGGGCGGCTGGAACCCCTTCAAATACTGGATTTCCGCCAACGGTTTCCGATGCTTCACCCTCCGAAGGATACCAGATCGACAGGGACAGGGGGCGTTCCGCTACCGTCGTTTCGGAAAGATGCGCAACACCCGCCGCAGGCTGTGCCAGACAGGGCGCTGCGGCCAGGAACAAAGCTAAGGAAAGACCGAGTCTCATTTCATGGTTCCATGTGCGGATTGCATTGTAAGCCGCTGTATCACGCCTTTATGGCAATGACAGCAAGGTCTGCTTGGCCGACCCTTCGCTTCTGTGATCATCGCTGTGAATCGCTTTGCCCCGTCCGCCTCGCGACGGGTCGGGCAGCATTGCGACGGGCGTCCCTCTGGCAGATGACGGGCCGTGATCCCCAACCCAAAGCAAAGCAAAGCCCCGATTGATCTTTCCCGCTGTTGGAGTCTAGAGAAGGACAAATATCCCGAGGGAACAACATGACACAAGAGCACGGCGATCCCCGCCACCTTGAGACTCTGGATCGCGATCTGGCGCGGTTCTCCAGTCTGGAGATCGCAACCACCTATGTCGGGCGCCCCATGGTCGGGCCTGCCGTCTCGCTTGTGTTCGTTGTGTTGGCGGGTTTGACCGCCGCGCTTTTCTTCGGACAAACCAACAACTCCCTGATCGTGATCGTGGCCGCCTGTCTTGGGGCCTATATGGCGCTGAATATCGGCGCGAATGATGTTGCCAACAACATGGGCCCGGCGGTCGGGGCCAACGCGCTGAGCATGGGCGGTGCCATTGCCATCGCTGTCGTCTTCGAAAGCGCGGGCGCGTTGCTTGCAGGTGGGGATGTCGTCTCGACCATTGCCAAGGGGATCATCGCACCCGAAAGCATGGCCACGGCGGAAATGTTCATCTGGGCAATGATGGCCGCGCTTTTGTCCGCCGCACTTTGGGTCAATCTGGCGACATGGGTCGGCGCGCCGGTATCCACGACCCATTCGGTCGTGGGCGGTGTCATGGGCGCGGGCATCGTCGCCGCCGGGTTCGGTGCGGTGAACTGGTCCACGATGAGCAAGATCGCGGCCAGCTGGGTGATTTCCCCGATTCTCGGTGGGGCAATCGCGGCGCTGTTCCTCTGGTTCATCAAATCCAAGATCATCTATCAGGACGACAAGATCGCGGCCGCGCGCAAATGGGTGCCGGTTCTTGTGGGCATCATGGCCGGTGCCTTTTCCGCCTATCTGGCATTGAAGGGCTTCAAGAAGGTTATCCAGTTTGATCTGACAACGACCTTGCTGATCGGTGCGGTGGCGGGCGTCCTGTCCTGGATCATCATGATCCCGGTGATCCGGCGAAAATCTGAAGGGCTTGAGAACCGCAACAAATCGCTGAAGACCCTGTTCGGCATCCCGCTTGTCGTGTCGGCCGCGCTGCTAAGTTTTGCGCATGGTGCGAATGATGTGGCCAACGCCGTTGGCCCCCTTGCCGCGATCGTGCAAGCCTCGCAATCGGGCAACTTCACCGATGCCGTCAGCATTCCGTTCTGGGTCATGGTGCTGGGGGCGTTCGGCATTTCCTTCGGGTTGCTTCTGTTCGGACCAAAACTGATCCGGATGGTTGGCAGCCAGATCACGAAGCTTAACCCGATGCGGGCCTATTGCGTCGCCCTGTCCGCGGCCATCACGGTCATTCTGGCAAGCTGGCTGGGGATTCCGGTCAGTTCCACCCATATCGCGGTGGGCGGCGTGTTCGGCGTTGGGTTTTTCAGGGAATGGGATACGGAAAGGCGCATAAAAAAGGCACGCCTGACCATGCCCGACCGCCCCACATACCCGGCCGCCGAACGGCGGCGCCGAAAGCTGGTGCGCAGGTCCCATTTCATGACGATCATTGCGGCCTGGGTCATCACGGTTCCAGCCGCCGCGATATTGTCGGGAACGATCCTGTTCCTGATCACGGTGGTCATGGGGGCGTCCTGACGCGATCCGAATCTGGCCAAGCCGTGTCCGTTTCATCGACGGGCGGGTCAGCGGCCATGTGTCGCGTGGCGGGATGGCTGCTTTGTGTCGAACTGCCGTCCTTGGCCTGTGCTAAGGATCGGTTTCCAGCTTCAGCCGCAACTCGCGCAGGACGGGCAGGACGGATTTGACGCGGGTATCGCCGAGGTCGGCAACAAGGTCGGCGATCATCGGCGTGATGGCAGCAACGGCGGCGTTGCGCGCGGCGAGGCCTGCGGGGCTGATCGCAACCATCTTGCGGCGGGCATCCTCCCAATCGGGACGGATATGGACGTAGCCGGCATTCTCCAGCTTGGTCAGCGTGTTCGTCATCGCGCCGCGTGTCAGGTGAAACGCGCGGGCGAGCTGGGCCGGGGTGCGTTCGTCAGATGATCGCGCAAGGTGGTTCAGCACCGAGAAATGCGAAATCTCCATCTTGTTCGGCAGCACCTTGTTCAACCGGTTGCGCAATAGCTGATCGGCAGTCAGCAATTCACTGAACAGCAAGGCGGCAGTGGCGTTGATCGAATCCGACATCAGGGGCCTTCAAAGCTGCGCGTGTGGGTCAGGGACGGAATCCGCGCCCGCGCTTTGGTTACGGCATTCAGGTCAAGATCGACAAGGGTCAGCCCCGGTTCGGTGCCCGCATCTGCGATAACCTCTCCCCAGGGTGAAATCACCATCGAATGCCCGTATGTGCTGCGGCTTTTGCCGGTGCTGGCGGGATGCGTGCCGGTTTGCGCAGGGGCCAGGACCCAGGCGCCGGTTTCAATGGCGCGGGCGCGCAGCAGGCTTTCCCAATGCGCCGCACCTGTGACAGGCGAAAAGGCCGAGGGCACTGTCAGGATTTGCGCGCCAGCCTGCGCCAAGGCGCGGTAAAGATGCGGGAAGCGGATGTCGTAGCAGATGCTGAGACCAAGCGTGCCGAAGGGCGTCTGCGCCACGACGGCGCGGGTTCCGGGCGCGTAGCCAGAGGATTCGCGGTAACTTTCCGTCTCTGACACGTCCACGTCGAACATGTGGATCTTGTCATAGCGGGCGCGGATTTCGCCATCTGGTGCGATCAGGAAGGACCGGTTGGCAAAGCGGTCTTCCGGCGGATCGGACTTGACGGCAAGCGAGCCGATCAGCAGCCAGATGCCCAGTTCAGCGGCGGTTTCTCGCAGGCCCGCGAGGGTTTCGTCCTGTGCCTCATTGCGCAGCACCTGCGCCTGATGCGGCCTGCTCATCGAGACGCAATTGGTGACCTCGGGCGTCAGGGCGAACCCAGCGCCTGCTGCGGCTGCCTCGTGCAGAAGGCCCCGGACAAGGCCCAGGTTCTGCGCCGGATCGTCCGACGAGGTCAGTTGCAGCAGGGCAGTGCGCATCAGCTGGCCAAAAGCGGGTCCAGCTTGCCGGCGCGCTCCAACGCATAAAGCTCGTCACAGCCGCCGACATGGGTTTCGCCGACAAAGATCTGCGGCACGGTACGTCCGCCACTGGCGCGCTGGATCATTTCCGGCTTGCGGTCGGGGTTGGCCAACACGTCAATCTCGGTGAAGTTGACATTTTTCTGGTTCAGCAACCGCTTGGCCGCGTGACAAAAGCCGCAAAGCGGCGAGGTGTAGATTTCAACGTCTTGCATGTCTGGTCCCTTCTGACAGGCGTGTTTGTCAGGGATTTAAGGCTGGTTTGCAACGCGTGCCAGTGCGATGACACAAACTTCACGCGCCCGCGACGCGTGGCAGGCCTCTGCCGCCGCCGCCAAAGTCGCGCCAGAGGTCATCACGTCATCGACCAACAGGACCGAGCGCCCTTCGATCGACGCGCCGTGCTGGGGGTGGGCGCGGATGCTGCCGGTCAGCATGGCAAAGCGTGCATCGCGGGTCAAACCCTCCAGCGAGCGGGTCCGGGTTGTGCGCAGCAACAGATCCGGGCAGGTCTTGCGCCCCGTTACACGGGCCAAAGCGGCGGCCAGCAGGGCAGATTGGTTGAAGCGACGCCGCGCCATGCGCGACCAATGCAGCGGCACCGGAGCGATCAGCGTGTCCTCGCGCAGCAAGGGTCTGACGGCCTGCGCCATCCACTTTGCGGCGGGGCGGACCACATCATGCCGGTCTCCATGTTTGAGCGACAGCACCAGCCTGCGGCCGGCATCGCGATACAGCAACGCGGCGCGCCCCTGTTGCCACGGCCGTTCGGTGGTCATGCAATCATCGCAATGCACCGCCACACCGTCATCCACGCCCGGCAGCGGTGTGCCGCAGAGATCGCAAACCAGACCGCCGATAAACGGCGTGTCGCGCCAGCAAGGGCCGCAAAGGCCGAAATCGCTTTCGACCATGCCGCCGCAGGTCAGGCATCGCGGCGGATAGATCAGCTGGAGTGCCGTTTGCAAACCTGCCCAAGCCACCTTATGTCTCTGCCCCATGACTGCCGTGCCCCTGACCGATCTTGCGGCGCTTGCCCGCAACCGCGCCCGTGCGACCCGTGCGCCTGCCCTGTTCCTGCACCAGTCGGCACGGGATGAGGTCGAGGATCGTCTCTCGATGGTTAACAGGCAGTTTACCAATCCCGCCATTGTCACGCCTTTCCCCGAAATCTGGCAAGATGTCCTGCCGGGCGCGAAGATCGTGGCCGATACGGATGTGCTGGCGCTGGACGAGGGCGCGCATGATCTGGTGATCCATGCGCTTGCGCTGCATTGGGCGAATGATCCGGCGGGGCAGTTGATCCAGTGTCGCCATGCGTTGCGCCCGGACGGGCTGCACCTGTCTGTGGCGTTTGGCGGGCAGACCCTGCACCAGTTGCGCAGCGCGCTTGCACAGGCGGAAAGCACCGTCACCGGCGGGCTGTCGCCGCGTGTCGCGCCGATGGCCGAGATCCGCGATCTGGGGGCGCTGTTGCAGCGGGCCGGGTTTGCGCTGCCGGTCGCGGACAGCCTGCCCCTGACGGTCAGCTATGCCACGCCGCTGCATCTGATGCAGGACCTGCGGGCGATGGGCGAGGGCAACGCATTGAATGGCCGCCTGCGCGGATTCACCCGGCGCGACGTGATCGCAGAGGCCGCGCGGATCTATGTCGAAACCTGGGGCGCCCCAGACGGCCGCATACCCGCGACATTCGAGATGATCTTTCTGACCGGATGGGCGGCCCATGACAGCCAGCCCAAGCCTTTGCGCCCCGGATCTGCGGCGCATCGTCTTGCCGACGCGCTTGGCACCGACGAAACGCCGCTGAAAGATTGACCAATGCGACATTCACGATATGTCGGACCTGAACATACTGAACGGATGCCCGCCCATGCTTGATGCTACTCACTCTGCCAGCCGTCCCGAAAATGCGCCTTCTGACCATCCGGTTGTCGCCAAACCGAAAATCGGCGTGCTGCTGGCCAATCTGGGCACGCCCGACGGGCATGATTACTGGTCGATGCGGCGCTATCTGAACGAATTCCTGTCCGACAAGCGGGTGATCGACTACCCGCGCTGGAAGTGGCAGCCGCTGTTGCAACTTATCATCCTGACCAAACGGCCCTTCAGCTCCGGGGCGGCCTATCGGTCGATCTGGAATACCGAGCGGGACGAAAGCCCGCTGATGACCATCACCCGCGATCAGACCGCGGCGATTGCGGCAGAGGTGCAGGCGCGGCATGGCGATCAGGTGATGGTCGATTTCTGCATGCGCTATGGCAACCCGTCCACCGAATCAAAGGTCCGCGCGATGGTCGAGGCCGGGTGTCGCAAGATCCTGTTTTTTCCGCTTTATCCGCATTACGCCGGGGCCACCTCTGCCACCGCGAACGATCAGTTCTTCCGCGCGTTGATGAAGGAAACCTGGCAACCCACCGCCCGCATCGCGGACCCTTATTTCGACCAGCCGCTATATATCGAGGCGCTGGCGCAATCGGTGGAGCGTGGCTATGCGGCGCTCAGCGAGAAGCCCGATATTCTGGTCTGTTCCTATCACGGTATGCCGCAACGCTATCTGATGCAGGGCGATCCGTATCACTGCCAATGCCAGAAAACGACGCGGCTTCTGAAGGAGCGGCTGGGCTGGGCCGATACAGAGATTCGCACCACGTTCCAGTCGGTCTTTGGCCCCGAGGAATGGCTGAAACCCTATACGGTGGAAGAGGTGGCCCGACTTGCAAAGGAAGAAGGCAAGAAGAAGATCGCGGTGATTGCGCCCGCGTTTTCCGCTGATTGCATCGAGACGCTGGAAGAGATCAACGAAGAGATCCGCGAAAGCTTTGAAGAGGCCGGTGGCGAGCAGTTCACCTATATCCCCTGCCTGAACGACGACCCGGCGCATGTGACAGCGCTGGCAGGCGTCATTGATCAGAATCTTCAGGGCTGGGTCTGACCCCGGCCAGACAAATGCGCATGTAAAAAGGGCGGCGCTTTCGCACCGCCCTTTTCGAATTCTCTAATCCCGTAGGGGAATTAGTTGGACGCGGCTGCTGCGATAACTGCCAGCAGTACCAGCGGAATGATCAGGCCAGCGGAAGAAGAGCTTGTCGCTGCTTCTTCAACAACCACAACCGGCTCCATTACTACGTCGTCTTTTGCATACGAACCGGCCATTGCGGTCGAAGCGGCGGCTGTCAGGACAGCGGCGAGTGCGAGTTTCTTCATTGTATACCTCCAGTAATACGCTTGCAGTTTCCCACGCAGGGCTAACAGCAAGCACCCAAGACTTACCTCGTAACTCTTTCTAAGCAGCTATTTTCGCCTAATGCAAACGCAACCTTGACGCTTTCGAAGCAGCCCCTGTCCAATGTCGTCAAATTAGCAACACTTGCGTTCCGACCTTCGTCAGCCTGAACAGCTCTTGGATGTGCTCGTTGTACAAGCCGATGCAACCATTGGAAGAACGACGGCCGATCTTGCGTGTGTCATGGGTGCCGTGGATGCGGTAATACTGCCAGCTGAGATACAGCGCATGCGTGCCAAGCGGGTTGTCCGGGCCCGGGCCAACAAAGTCCGGCCATTCCGGATTGCGCTTTTTCATCGCAGGCGTCGGTGCCCAGCTGGGCCCTTCGACCTTGCGGATCACGCTGGTACGGCCACGACGCGTCAGATCCTCTGTCAAAGGCACGGAGGACGGGTACAGCTTATAGGTCGCTCCATCCTCTGACCAATAGTGCAAGGCCCGCGAAGTGATGTCCACGAGAACCGCGCCATTGTTCAGCGAACTGAAATAGGGTTGCCAGTCCAGCGCCCGAAAGCTGGAGATATTGCGGCGGACAACCTGCGACAGTTCACGCTCTATCTCGACCGTGTCGGCACCGTTGACATTCTGTGCCAAGGCCGGCGTCGCAGCGAACGCAGCGCCAGCAGCCAGAAAGCCGCGGCGGTCAAAAATCCGAGGTATCGGCTTTGTCATCTTGGAACTCCATAAGGAAAACAGACATTATGGTAACATATTTATTGCCGGAATGCCTCAGTCGCAATTCAAACCGGCGTCATTGGGCCTACTCACGCGGATGTGGGTTTGAATAGCAACGTAAGCACCGCTATGGCTGAAGCAGTGCAATGAACGGATGACAGACACATGATGCGTGCCATATTCTTGACCATTTCGACCCTGCTGGTGCTTGCAGCATGTGCCCCTGCACCCGTGGTCTCAACCCCGGTTCTGGCAGATGGCAGGCCTGCGCCAAAGGTCTACCGAATCAGCGCAGGCTCTGAGTCGCGCATCCAGTTCAGAATGCTCGACTCGGTCAATGCGCTGCGTCAGGCCGCAGGTGTGTCCCCGGTCCAACTGAATGCGCAGCTTACCGCAGCGGCGGCCACGCATTCCCGCGATATGGCGGCGCAGAACCGTCCGTGGCATTTCGGATCCGACGGATCTTCGCCGCTGGATCGAGTCCGCCGCGCCGGCTATTCGGGTGAATTGGTGGGCGAGAATATCTCGGAAACCTACGAGACAGAGCTGGAAACCCTGGCCGCCTGGATGGAAACACCCGCCACGCGCAACGTGATCGTCGGCGCCGAGGCCCGCAACATGGGCTTTTCCTGGCACCAGGAAAACAATGGCAAGATCTGGTGGACCATGGTGATGGGCAACTAGGCCCGACCCGCCACACAAACTGCCCCGGACTTGATCCGGGGCCTTGCGCCCACGCCTAGGGCTGGATTGAAATCGGTGTCCCGTTTTTCACCATGGCGTAGATCTGTTCGATCTCGCGGTCCGTCACGGCGATGCAGCCTGCCGTCCAGTCGCGTTTTCCATCACGGTATTTCTTGGGTCTGCCGTGAATGAAGATGTCGCCACCGGGCGGTTTGCCCAGTGCGATCGCCTCGGCGAGATCGGCCTCATTGGGATAATCGATTCCGATGGACAGGTGGAACTCGCTGTTCGGATTGCGCCGGTCTATCAGGTAGTTGCCCTCGGGCGTGCGGCCATCGCCGCTGATCTTCTTGTCGCCGGATGGCGCAAAGCCAAGCCCGATATTGTAGGCCTCCAGCACTTCGGTATTGTGCAGCAGATACATCCGCCGCTCGCCCTTGTTGACGACCACCTGAGTCACTTCGGGGCCATTATATGTCTTGAACTTGCTCGCGCAGCCCGACACGCCGATCATCAGCATGACGACTGCAAGAAACCTGAATACTCGCATTTTTCTGCCTGTTTTTGTATTTGCCTCGGGTGACAGGGTACATTTTTTCGGGCGTCGGAGGTAGGGGGATTATCAACTCAAACCACGGATTGTGGCGGCGATCCGCCTTAGGCGTTCAACGTGAAGCCCGCGACCAGTTCGACATGCGTCGACCAGCGGAACTGATCGACCACGTCAATCCAGTCGATCCGGTATCCGGCATCGACCAACATCTTCGCATCCCGCGCGAATGTCACCGGATTGCACGACACATGTGCGATGACCGGAATGCCGCTTTTGGCAAGCTCGGCGATCTGCGCCTGCGAGCCGGCACGGGGCGGGTCGATCACGGCCGCGTCAAAGCCCTTCAGGTCAGAGGCGTCCAGCGGCGCGCGGAACAGGTCGCGCGTGGCATGGGTGACGGCGTGCAGCAGCGGTGCCTTGCGCCACCCGGCATCCAGCGCGCGCACCATCGCCGCATCCCCTTCGACCGCATGCACCGCCGCCGCCCGAGCAAGCGGCAAGGCAAACGTGCCGCATCCGGCAAACAGGTCCACGATGCGGGCAGCACCTCCGACGGCTTCTGTCACGGCAGCCAAAAGCGCCGATTCGCCTTCGGGAGTTGCTTGCAGGAACGCACCGGCGGGGGGCGTCACCCGTGCAGGGCCGAACTGTTGCTCGGGCATGCGCCGGGTCAGGGCAAGATCGTCGTCCCAGGTCAGGCGCGCCAGATCGAATTTTTCCGCGATCGCGGCAAGCTGCATTTGCAGCTGCGGATCGGCCTCTTTGCCGCCCGTCACGGCGACATCCAGCCCGCCAAGCGAGGTGGTGACCATAACCGAAAGCTCTGCCTTGCGGCTGGTGCCGGCAATCGCCAGCGCCTCGACCATCGGCAGGGCGGCGGCAATGGCGGGATCGACCAATAGGCAATCCGGCACCCCGACGATCACATCGGCGCCGCGCTTGTGAAACCCGGCCATCGCCCCCTTCTTGGTGCGGCGTGCGGAAAACCCGGCACGACGGCGAGTCGAGGGCGGTGAGGTCAGGATCCGGCGCGGCTGAACCTCCAACCCATGCGCAGCCAGCGCGTGTGTCACGATGCCCAGCTTCCAATCGGTGACAAACCTGTTTGACACATGCTGCAACTGGCACCCGCCACAGGCGGCAGCATGTCGACAAGGCGCTTTTACCCGGTCAGGCGAGGACGTCACGATCCTGGGCTGCGGCATGGCATCGCCCACAACATCGCCCTCGACCACTTCGCCGGGCAAGGTGCGTGGGACATAAATCGGGCCGGCTGCAATGCCGTCGCCGTGATGTCCCAGCCGTTCTATGGTCACTGTCGTCATAGGCACGCCCTAACGCTTGTCTGCGCCGCGATCCAGCCTATTCGGCGGCATCCTGCGATCCGATAAAGCCGCCCGACTGCCGGTCCCAGTAGCGCGCATAAAGCCCACCCCGCGCCAGAAGCTGCGTATGCGTGCCGATCTCGACGATGCGGCCATCATCCATGACGATGATCCGGTCCATGCTGGAGATCGTGGACAGGCGGTGCGCAATCGCCAGCACGGTCTTGCCCTGCATCACCCGGTCCAGCGCCTCTTGGATCGAGGCTTCGACCTCGGAATCCAGCGCGCTTGTCGCCTCATCCAGCACCAAAATCGGCGCGTCTTTCAGTATGGCACGCGCCAGGGCGATCCGCTGACGCTGACCGCCGGACAGTTTGACGCCACGCTCACCCAGATGCGCCGCGTAGCCTTCGCGGCCCATATGGTCCTGCATCTTCAGGATGAACTCATGCGCCTCTGCCTGTTTGGCGGCGGCGATCACCTCTTCCTTGGTGGCTTCGGGCCGGCCATAGCGAATGTTGTCCAGTGCCGAGCGGTTGAACATGGCGGTTTCCTGCGTGACCATGCCGATCATCCGCCGCAAGGATTCCTGAGTCACGCCGCCGATGTCCTGCCCGTCAATCCGGATGGCCCCGCCTTCGGTGTCATAGAGCCGCAGAAGCAGCGCCACGAGCGTCGACTTCCCGGCCCCGGACGCACCGACAATGCCCAGCTTTTCATCCGGGTGGATGGTCAGCGACACGTTCTCGATCCCGCCAGTGCGCCGCCCGTAGGCAAAGCTGACATCCTTGAAATCGACCTGCGCACCCGTCACGACCAGATCCTGCGCATCCGGCTTGTCCACCAGCGTATGGGGCGGGGTAAGGGTGCGCATCCCGTCCTCGACCTCGCCGATATTTGCGTAAAGCCCCATCAGCGTGAAGCTGACCCAACCGGTCATCTGCGCCAATCGCAGCGCCACGGCGCCGGTCGCGGCAATGTCGCCCGCGGTCACAAGGCCAAGGTTCCAGTAAAATAGCGCACCACCCACCAGAAGCACCGGCAGAATGCCCGCAAGTGCCATCAGCCAGAACCGGAAGGCCACCGAGATGTAGCCAAACTCCACCGAACGGTCGCGATAGGTCTGCATCGCGCCCAGCGCCGCGCGATCCTCGTAATCAGCATGGGCGAACAGCTTGACGGTCTTGATATTGGTGACGGTATCGACAATCTGGCCGGTCGTCATTGCCCGCGCGCCGGCCCGCGCCTTGGACCGTTGGCGGATGCGCGGCATGAAATGACGGATCAGAAAGCCGTAGCCCAGCATCCACACGACCAGACCGGCGGCGATGCGCAGATCGACCGTTCCCAGCATCAGCACCGCGCCCACGACAGAGGCGAGCGCGAACAGCACCGTATGCAGGATCTCGACCACGGAATCGTTCATCGCGCGGGCGGTCTGCCATTCCTTTTGCGCGATACGGCCCGCAAAATCGTTGTCGAAGAACGTGACGGCGTGCCCCAGCGTATAGCGGTGCAGGCGCGACAGGATCAGGTTCAGCACGTTGGGCTGCACCATCACCGATTGCGTGACCGACGCGACGCCCAGAATCGCCGGGCGGAGCAGGATGAAGAACAGCAGCGACCAGATGAGAATGCCGTTTTGGTCGGCAAAGACGGATTGCGCGTCCGACGACAGCGCCGCGTCAATCACCCGGCCCAGAAGCAGCGCGGCGATCACTTCGGTTATCCCGGCGATGATCGAAACGGCACCAGCAAGGGCCAAGACCCGCTCTGTTCCGCGCAGGCCCCAGCGAAAGAACGCCAGCAGGGTGCGTGGCGGCGGGCCATCGGCGGGTGCGAAATGGTTAATCCAGTTGGCGAGTTTCATGCGGTGGCCTCGGTTTCGTCGTCTTCGTCGGTTGTCAGGAAGCCGCCGGATTGGCGCGCCCAGAACCCGGCATATAGCCCACCTTGCGCCAAAAGCGCGTCATGGGTGCCTTCCTCGACAATCCGGCCCTGATCCAACACCAGAATGCGGTCCATGTGGGCGATGGTGGACAGGCGGTGCGCGATGGCGATCACGGTTTTGCCTTCCATCATGCCATAGAGGGTTTTCTGGATCGCGGCCTCGACCTCGGAATCCAGGGCGCTTGTCGCCTCGTCCAGCAGCAGGATGGGCGCATCTTTCAGGATGACCCGGGCCAATGTGACGCGCTGCCGCTGGCCGCCCGACAGCTTCACCCCGCGTTCGCCGACCTGCACGTCATAGCCCGTGCGCCCCTGCGGATCCCTGAGATCGAGGATAAATTCATGCGCCTCGGCCTTCTTCGCGGCGGCGATCATCTCTGCCTCGGTCGCGTCGGGCCGCCCGTACAGGATGTTGTCGCGCACCGAGCGGTGCAGCAGGGCGCTGTCCTGTTGCACCATCCCGATCTGACTGCGCAGGCTGTCCTGCGTCACGGCACAGATGTCCTGCCCGTCGATCAGGATGCGGCCCTGTTCGACGTCGTAAAACCGCAAAAGCAGCTTGACCAAGGTGGATTTGCCGGCACCCGAGCGACCGATCAGCCCGATCTTTTCACCCGGCCGGATGTTCAGCGTGACACCGTCCAACCCGCCAGCGTCGCGGCCGTAATGATGCGACAGATCCTGGATTGTGATCGCGCCATCGGTCAGCACAAGGGGTGGCGCGTCCTTGTCATCCACCAGATCGAGCGGCTGGGCAATCGTCTCCATCCCTTCGGCCACGACGCCAAGTTCCCGGAACAGGCTGGTCAGCGCCCACATGATCCAGCCGGTCATCGCGTTCAGCCGCAAGGTCAGCGCGGTCGCCGCCGCCACGACGCCAACCGAGGCCTGCCCCTGCGTCCAGAGCAGCAGACCCCAGCCAACGACCCCGACGATCAGCAGACCATTCAGCGCCACAAGCGTCACATCCATGATCGTGAAGATCCGCATCTCGGCGGCAAAGGTCTCGCGGGCTTTTTCAATTGCTTCGCGCGCAAACTCCAGCTCGCGGTCGTGATGCGCAAACATCTTGACCGAATGGATGTTCGAATAACTGTCCACGACGCGCCCTGTGACAAGGCTGCGCGCATCCGATGCTGCCTTTGACGCCGGACCGACGCGCTTGATCGTCCACCGCATCAACGCGGCATATAGCGCAAGCCACAGCACCAGCGGGATCATCAGGCGCAGATCGCCCTGCCCCAACATGACCAGCGCCCCGACCACATAGGCAAGTGCAAAGGTGATCGCGTCAAAGACCTGAAACACCGCCTCGCCCGCCGCCGGGGGTGTCTGCATGATCCTGTTGGCGATGCGACCGGCAAAGTCATTTTCGAACCAGCCGACCGACTGGCGCAGCACATGCCCATGCGCGCGCCAGCGGATCAACGTCCCGAAATTCGGCATGATCGCATTGTTCAGCAACAACACATCCAGCATCTGCAACACGGGCCGCAGGAACAGGATGAACAGCGCGAGCAGGATGAACTTTGTGCCATGGTCGGCCCAGACCTGCGCGGGGTCGCCGTTCAGCACATCGACAATCCAGCCCATCGCCCAGATCAATGCGATTTCGACCGTGGCCACGACGACCGAAGCCAGCGCGGTCAGTGCAAAGACGCGTTTGAACGGCACGGAATAGCCGCGCAGGAACGGCCACAGCTTCGTGGGCGGCCTGTCCTGACGCGGATAGTCGCAATAGGGATCTACAAGGCGTTCAAAAAAACGAAACACGGGCGGGCTCTGATCTGATCGGGTTGGCGCACTTTCACCGATTTTCCGCCCGAAGGCCATGCCTTGGGTTCTGTGGCGGGTCAGGTGTCGCCAAGCAGCGCATCACGGTCAAGGGTGAAGCCCGATGCGATCCATTTCATTTCAAGCGATTTCAGCTTTTCGCCCAGCGCAGGGCCGGTCAATTCGGGCATCAAGTCCTTGGCCTTGATGGGAAATTTTTGGGAGGCTGCATCGGGGACGGTGCGCAACCATTGCGGGTCAATGGCAGAGTCGAACAGCGCCGCCCGCAGGATCAGAACCGAAAGGGCAGTGTCGGTGCCATAAAGGTAGCCCAGCGCCTCGGGGCTATCCATGTTGCCGATCAGATCCCCCAGCAACGCAAGTTGCTTGTGTTGTGCCTTTGACAGGCGCAGGGACTCGCCGTCGCGAAACCCCAAAGCGGCAAGGCGGCGCAGCGGATCGGTTGGAATGTTCAGACTGCCTTCGTGATGCACAAGCGGTGCCAGCGCCGTTGACACCGCGCCGGGCATGATCACCCGCAAAACGCCGGTGTGTTCCATGGCCGCAATCGCCGGGGCCGGGTCCGGGGCCGCCAGCAACTTGAGCATTTCCGACCCGACACGCTCTTTAGACAGTGTTTGCAGACCGTCGAGATTTGACGCGATTGCCGAAAGTGCCTCGGCATCAAAGCCCTGATCGGGGTCGCCATACCATGCTGCAAAGCGGAAGAAGCGCAGCGACCGCAGATAATCCTCGCGGATCCGATCGGTCGCATTCAGGATGAACCGTACCCGGCGCGCGCGTAGATCCGGCAGGCCGCCCAGCGGATCAATGACTTCTCCGGTCCGGTCCGCATACAGCGCGTTCATCGTCAGGTCGCGGCGCACGGCGTCTTCGGCAATATCGCCCGAAAAGGCGACCACGGCGCGGCGGCCATCCGTCTCTACATCGGCCCGAAACGTGGTGATCTCATGCGGGACGCCGTTCGAGATGACCGTAACCGTGCCATGCTCGATGCCGGTGGCAACGGTCTTCAGCCCAGCGCCTTCGGCCAGGGCCATGACCTGCTGTGGCAGGGCATTGGTGGAAATATCCATATCACTGACCGCCACGCCCAGCAGGTCATTGCGTACGCAGCCGCCTACGAAATAGGCCAGATAGCCACCGGCCTCCAGCATCTGCATGACTGCCTGCGTTTCGGGCGCAAGAAACCACGTGCCGGTCACGCGGGTCATCGCGACAACCGCTCTGCCAGACCGCGAAGAATGCGCGCGGTGGCCCCCCAGATGTAATAGGGTCCGAATGGCACGATATAATAATGACGCGTCTGGCCGCGCCAGCGGCGTCCCTGAATAGTGTAGTTTTCCGGCACCAAAAGGTGGTGCAACGGCACGCGAAAGACTTCGGCGACCTCGCCGGGTTCCGGGATCAGATCGAAGGGTTGGGAAATGATCCCGATGACCGGTGTGATGGTGAAGGACGTGACCGTCTCATGCGTGGGCAATGTCCCGACCACATCAACCAATTCGGTTGGCAGCCCGATCTCTTCGTGCGCTTCGCGCAGGGCGGCGGCGACAACATCGGCATCGGTGTCATCCTGCTTGCCACCGGGAAAGGAAATCTGACCCGGATGATGCTTCAGCGCCGAGGACCGCTTTGTGAGGATGATTTCCGGCCCGTCCGGCCCCTCAAGCACCGGAACAAGCACGCCGGCAGGCCGCAGCCTTCGACCCTCAGGCAGAACGACGCCGGGATTGAGGTCAAAATCCGATGATGCGGATCCCGACGGTTCAACCGCGCGACGCAGCAGTTTGAGGGTGTCAGTTGTCACCCTCGTCACCCTTTGCTTCGAAACCAACCGTCGACGGGTCGAGCACATAATGCGCGCCACAGAACTGGCAGTCCGCCGTGACCGTCCCCTCATCGGTGGTCATTTTCTCGATATCCCTGGCGGAATAGATCGACAGGCTTTGGCGCACGCGATCCTCCGAGCAGGTGCATCCGAACCGGACCGGCTGTGTATCGAACACGCGCGGATTTTCTTCGTGGAACAGCCGCACCAGCAGATCGGTCGCAGGCAGGCTGGGGCCGATCAGTTCAATGTCCTCGACCGTGTCCAGCAGAAGATTGGCCCGGTTCCAGTTTTCGCTGGCGTCGTCATCCAGAATATCGTCGGCCGCCAACAGGCCACCCTCGCCGGACCCGCCTTCGCCACCCGCTGCGGGGGACGCCTTGGGCATCGTCTGCAACATGATCCCGCCAGCGCGCCAATGTTCCGGCACGCCAGGTTCAGTCGACCGCCCGAAGCTGAGCGCGAACCGGGTCGGCAACTGCTCTGACTGAGCGAAATACGTCTCTGCGCAGTTGGAAAGCGTGGCACCCGTCAGCGGCGTGATGCCCTGATACGGCGTCATGCCCTTGCCCTGATCGATCATGATCGCGAAATAGCCTTCGCCCACGTTGTCGCGCGGCGGCCCGTCGGTCAGACGGTCGGCATCATAGCTGGCATAGGCGCGGATCTTGGCGGGTTCGCCTTCTTTTGTGGGGCCGTAGAAGTCGGTCGCGATCATGCGCACCGGGCCCTTGGACTGAACCTGTAACGACAGTTTCCATCGCAGCTTGATCGTCTGGCCGATCAAAGCGGTCAGCAACGCCATCTCGGCCACCAGCGCCTCGACCTGTGGCGGGTAGTCATGCTGTTTCAGGATTCCGTCCAGAACGCCGTCCAGCCGCGTGACCCGGCCGCGAATATCCGAACGGTCGAGTTGAAAGGGCAGGACGGTATCGTCCCAGGCGAGTTTAGAACCGAGTGTCATGGGGGTTTCCTTGGCCGTGGCGTGTTGGCATACAGCGACAATATAGGGACGGCAAGCAATCGGCCAAGGGGGCGGCAAATGACAAGACGGTTTGGCAACAGCCCCCTGCCCGGCAAGAACTATGTAGCCCGGCCCGGAGTCTACGCCATCCTGCCCGGCAAGCGCGGCTTGTTATTGACCCATCAATCACAACCGGAACCAGAGTTTCAGCTGCCCGGTGGCGGCATTGATCCGGGCGAATCGCCATTGCGCGCGCTGCATCGCGAGGTTTGGGAAGAGACCGGATGGACGATTGCACGGCCCCGCAGGCTGGGAGTATTCCGGCGTTTCACCTTCATGCCTGACTACGATATTTGGGCAGAGAAGATTTGTCCCGTCTATCTCGCGACCCCGGTTCGCAGTTGCGGGGACCCTGTAGAGCCGGATCACACGGCCTGTTGGATGAAACCACGCGATGCAATGGTCGAGCTGGCTAATGCCGGAGATCGGCATTTTGTTCGCCGGATGCTAGGATTGTGCTGAGATCTGATTGACCTCCGGACATCCGAATTCAAGCAATGCGGCTGACACGTCGTCAGTCAACTGACCCGGCGCTGCCATATCTTCGGCAAGCCGCGAGAACATATCCTGCAAATAGTCGGCACCCCTGCCGGTGTGGGGCGTCGAAGTTGCCAGCCGGTGCAGCCCGTCATCCTCCAGCATCCGCCCGTTTTTCATCACGCATTCCGGAAATCCATCAGAATAGAGCAATAGCCGATCACCGGGGGCGAGTCGGATCTCGGATTGGTCATATATCACGTCGTTTACGAGCCCCACGGGCACACCACCGCATCCGATGAATTCGGCACTGCCGTCAGCCCGCATGACCAACGGGTGCGGATGTCCGGCCTGAACAAGTTTCGCGACACCTGTGCGAAGATCGACCACGGCGTAGAGAAGCGTCAGATATTCCTCGACCCCGGCATCGGCATTCAATCGGTCGTTCAGCATGCGGGCGACAACGTCGGGCGGACGCAGCTTGAGACGGCCGTCCGTATCGCGCTCCATCGCGATGTTCTGGTCCGGAAAGGAACTGTTGAGATAGCCCGCCACCCGCGCCGTCATCATCGCAGACGTAATGCCGTGACCGGACACATCGATGCTGTAGAAGCCCAATTGCATGTCATCGGGGCTGAACATGCCGACAAGATCGCCGCCCACATGTCCACAGGGTTTGAGCAGAAGGGAGACACGGGACGCCCCGAAATCGCGGACCGTTTCGGGCATCAATGAGTCCTGGATCTTGCGAGCCTGTTTCAGATCCTTGTCGATGGCGTCATACAGGGTCTGCAACGTCCCCAGTGTTTCCGAAATCACGCGGTTCTTCTGGTTTAGCTCGCGTTCCATCTGCATGATCCGCGCGCCGGCGGTGATGCGGGCGCGCAGCTCTGCCGCATTCACGGGTTTGGTCAGAAAGTCGTCGGCACCGGCATCCAGCCCCCGCGCGATTTCATCCTTTTCGCCCTTGGATGTCAGAAGGATGAAATATCCATAGCTGTCGCGCGCCATCTGTCTGAATCGACGACAAAATTCCAACCCATCCATGCCGGGCATCATCCAGTCGGACAATACAAGGTCTGGCTGGTGGCTCTCGCACAGGACGATTGCCTCATCCCCTGATGCGGCCTCGATCACCTCCAGCCCCCATTTTCGCAACATGCTGGTGATAATTTTGCGTTGAAGCCTGCTGTCATCGACCACCAAAGCCATGCGCAGCGTTGCGCTGCCCGCCATTGCCTTGAGTGAATTATCCACCGCCGTGGTCACAGGAGCGCCCTTCATCTGCGTGTTCGATTTCATGCGTTCGGGTTTAGGGCAGTGCTGATTAAACTTTGGTGAATCCCACCCCTAAAAACCCGCAACAATTTCTTAGTATTTGTCCGATACCGTTCTGGCAGGAGGCCACGATGATAGATTGGCAGCGCATATCAGAGCTTCGCGACGAAATCGGCGCGGACGATTTCGATGAGGTGGTTGACCTGTTTCTGGCAGAGGTGGAGGAGACGCTTGAAGCCTTGCCAAATGCCGAAAACTCACAGCTTGAGCCGATGTTGCATCTGCTCAAGGGCAGTGCGCTGAATCTTGGATTTCAGGCCTTTGCAAACCGGTGTCTTGAAGGCGAAGCCGCAGCACGCGCCGACAGGCCGGAAGAGATAGACCGCGATGCGATCAGACAGCTATATGACGCCTCGCGCAGCGCCTTTCTGCAACAGATCACGGCCTGACCTGCTGTGACCTCTGCCCGCTTGCTGCCTTCGCCCTCCCATCCGGCCCGCTCAACGCAGGGTCAAATGACGAATTGCGCCAATGTCTCGTCGTTGGTGATGTCAGTATAGGTGAAGCCTGCGGCGTCCAGCTTCGCAAGAAAAGCCCCAAAGCTCGACGCGTCGCGGGTTTCGATGCCGATCAGAACAGAGCCGAAGTTCCGCGCAGACTTCTTGAGATACTCGAACCGCGCAATGTCATCTTCGGGACCAAGGAAGTTCAGAAACTCTTTCAACGCGCCGGGCCGCTGCGGCATTCGCAGGATGAAGTATTTCTTCAGCCCCTGATAACGCTGCGCCCGCTCTTTGACCTCGGGCAGACGCTCGAAATCGAAATTTCCGCCGGAAGTGACGCACACCACGCGCCGCCCGCGGATTGCATGGCCCAGATCACGCAGCGCATCGACGGCCAAAGCGCCCGCGGGTTCCAGAACGATCCCCTCGACGTTCAGCATTTCCAACATGGTGACGCAAAGCCGGTCCTCCGGAATGGTCAGTGAGTTGGCCAGACCGACACCTTTGAGGCGGGCAAATGTCCGTTCGCCAATCTGCCCGACAGCAGCCCCGTCGGCAAAGGTGTTAACGGAGTCGAGCTTGACCGGCTGACCCATCTGCAAGGCCGCGTGAAGACAGGCCCCGCCTGCGGGCTCCACAAAAGTATATTGCACATCCGTCCCGAAATAGCTGAGCACGCCGGAGGATAGACCACCGCCGCCAACCGGCAGCATCAGATGATCGGGCTTGCCGCCTAACTGCTCCTCAATCTCTACCGCGACAGAGGCCTGACCTTCGATAACGTCCTCATCGTCAAATGGCGACAGGAAATGTCCGTTGGTCTCCGTGCAATAGGTCTGCGCAGCACGAAGCGTGTCGTCGAAATAGTCGCCGGTCAGCTGGATCTCGATGTTATTGCCACCAAACATCCGTGTCTTCTGGATCTTCTGTTGCGGCGTCGTCACCGGCATGTAGATCACACCGCGCTTGCCAAAGTGGCGACACATGAACGCGACACCCTGCGCGTGATTGCCGGCACTGGCGCAGACAAAAACCGGCGCATCGGGTTGCTTGCGCATCGCGTTGAACGCCCCGCGCAGCTTGTAGCTGCGCACAGGCGACAGATCCTCGCGTTTCAACCAGACTTCGCATCCGTAGGTTTCCGACAGATGCGCGTTCAGCAGCAACGGGGTTGGCGGAAAAACGTCGCGCATTGCGCTGGTGGCGTCACGCGCCTTTTTGATGAAATCAGTCATCTTCGATCAGTGTCCCATGATGGCAAACGAGGCAAGCCTAGTCGATGCTGCGGCCTTCGATGAAATGACCGTAGACTGTGGTCAGCAGCGAGATACCGATGATTGTCACAAACCAGTTCACCACCAGAATATAGATCAAATTGATGGTCGACCCCGGATCACTGTTCAGCAGGCTTGGCAGCACCACGATCAGCGTTGCGACGCTGACGACAACTCCCAGAACCACGAAGGTCGAGGCCTGATCCCGTGTCGCCGCCCATGCCTCGCCCAGGGTCAGGTTTTTGCCGATTGCGCAGGCCGGCAGGATCGACCCGAAACGGAAAAACAGGACCGAAGCAAGACCAATGGCCACCGGAACGATCAGCACCGTCAATGGCGGCGCGATGGCACCGATCATGGCAAGTGGCATCGAGGCAATGAGAACCCCGACGGCGACGATGATCCCGATCAATATCGAACGCCCGAAATAGCCAAGCATCTTGCCGCCATGCATACGGGGCAGATACCCCTCGGGATAGTCCTCTGCCAGAACAAAACGATGCCAGGCGACAGCGATCCAAAGACTTGCCACGAGGCCGAGCATGTTGAGGACCATCGTCATCACGGCATATTGCCCCGTCCCGGTCGGGAAAGTGCCGTCGTTGATCGCGCTGGCCATATCGGCATTGAGATAGCCATACACCTGGGCCGCGATCGAAACGAGGTAAAGAACCATGGAAATTCGGAACGCTGCGCCAAGGTTGTTGAACACCAAGCGAACCGAATGGACGAAAATCTGCCAACCCAACATCGAAAACTCCTGCACCATGTGCGCTTGTGCTAGCACGCGAGCCCGCCGCCGCCAATGCCACCATCTTGTGCTGCGCAACAAAACCCGCTATCCGCCCCGCGATACTGAACAAGGAAGTGCTGCCCATGTCCGCGCCCAAGAAAGTTGTTCTGGCCTATTCCGGTGGCCTCGATACCTCGATCATCCTGAAATGGTTGCAGACCGAATATGGCTGCGAGGTTGTTACCTTCACCGCCGATCTGGGTCAGGGCGAAGAGCTGGAACCCGCCCGCAAGAAGGCCGAGATGATGGGCATCAAGCCCGAGAACATCTTTATTGAAGATGTGCGCGAGGAATTCGTGCGCGATTTCGTCTTCCCGATGTTCCGCGCCAACGCTGTATATGAGGGTCTGTACCTGCTGGGCACGTCGATTGCGCGGCCGCTGATTTCCAAGCGTCTGGTCGAGATTGCAGAAGCCACCGGCGCCGATGCCGTGGCCCATGGTGCGACGGGCAAGGGCAACGATCAGGTCCGGTTTGAACTTTGCGCCTATGCGCTGAACCCCGACATCAAGGTGATCGCACCCTGGCGGGAATGGGATCTCAGCTCGCGCACCAAGCTGCTGGCCTTTGCAGAGGAAAACCAGATCCCGATCGCCAAGGACAAGCGCGGCGAGGCGCCCTTCTCTGTCGATGCGAACCTGCTGCACACCTCGTCCGAGGGCAAGGTGCTGGAAGATCCCGCGCAGGACGCGCCCGATTACGTCTACCAACGCACCGTCAATCCAGAGGATGCGCCCAACACGCCCGAATTTATCGAGATCACCTTCGAAAAGGGCGATCCCGTTGCGATCAATGGCGAAGCGATGTCGCCTGCCACCATCCTGACCAAGCTGAACGAATATGGCGGCAAGCATGGGATCGGTCGGCTTGATCTGGTCGAGGGTCGTTTCGTCGGCATGAAATCGCGCGGGATCTATGAAACTCCCGGCGGCACCATTCTGCTGGAGGCCCATCGCGGCATCGAGCAGATCACGCTGGACCGGGGTGCAGCGCATCTGAAAGACGAGCTGATGCCGCGCTATGCAGAGATCATCTATAACGGCTTCTGGTTCTCGCCCGAACGCGAAATGCTGCAAGCGCTGATCGACAAGAGCCAGGAACATGTCACCGGCACCGTGCGGCTGAAGCTGTACAAAGGTCTTGCGCGCACAGTTGGCCGCTGGTCCGATCACTCGCTGTATTCCGAGGCACATGTGACGTTCGAGGATGACGCAGGTGCCTACGACCAGAAGGACGCGGCCGGGTTCATTCAACTGAATGCGCTGCGCCTGAAACTGCTCGCGGCGCGGAACAAGCGACTTAAGGGCTAACAAATCCCGCATGTTGAAACGAGCATGGCCGGCCCTTTCGGGGCCGGCCATCTTCGTTTGTACTGGTTACCAAGTGTACTCGTTATCAACGCGATTTAGCTTATTCGGCCGTGACGACCGTCATTACCAAGTTTCCGTCCGGCTTGATCGGTCCGTCTTCCGTCGCGCCCAAGGTGTATTCAAAAACGCCGGTCGACATGCCGCCCGCTTCGGAGTGGACCATAAGCATCAACATCTCGCCCGACTTGACTTCCTCTGTCAGGATCGCGGCCACATCGACATTCTCGCCGCCACGCAGGGGCGCATAGCCCACAACCGGACCGGGCTTCATTTCTGCATCTGTGCGGTGAACAACCAGCCATCCATTTTCGGCGGCCTGAACCATATCGGCGCTTACGATGCCGTTGGCAACGCTTTGGTCAGACGCTTCAACCATTGGTGCCATGGAATGCGACGCGGCAAAGGCTGTGCTGGCGGCAAGCATAGCGGCAGGGGCGAGGATCAGAAACTTGTTCATTTTTAACTCCGTGTCTGGTTTTCGCCGCAATGCGCTGCGGCGTATGACCTAGTCACGGACAGAACACCTAATTAGTTTCACGCCGCTGAAGAAAAATCCCTACAAAGCGTATCGGCGCATCTTTTCATAGGCAGGCAAGGCGGCTTCCACCAAAGCAGCCAAGCTGTCTGTGACCTCTGGAAGTGGCCCTTCGGGCCCCGCGAAACCGACTGATTCATGTACCGCGCCGTACCAAACGGGCGCCCAGACGCCGTCAAAGGGTTTTGCCCCGGCTGGCCATTCCAGCATCGCGGGGTCAAAGCTCAGCCCCAGTTCGGCGCAAAGCTTGCGCAACATGCCCTCGGGATTGTCCCGAATATCGGCACTGTCCAAGACCAGCGGCTTATGTCCAATGGCAGTGATTTCGTCGAACAGGTCTGCCTGCTGAACAAAACCGATGTCATCCAGAGTTGGATTTTCGTATTTCGCGGCAAAACTGGCAACAACGCGTGCCGGATGGCGGATCAGAAAGACGTTGGCGACCTTGCCCAGCCAGTCACGCGGCACCCCTTCAATCATGTGCTGGGCCATATGCTTATGATAGACGTGAGGGGCATTGTCCGGGTTCGGCCCAAGCAAGCCATGCACGACCTTCGCCGGATCTGTAGATTGCGACGCAATGATATCCCTGCGCATCGGATGGGCCAGACCGGTCTGCGCCAGATAGGCCGCATAAAATGGCTCGTCCACCGCCGCAAAGTCCGAACGGTTCCCGAACGCATACATCATTGCCGTCGAAAGATTGCGCGGCCCCGACCACATCGCGATTTTCATAGCACCTCCAACAGCTGTTTACGGCCACGCTAGATCCGGGCGGACGCAAAGCCAAGGCAGTAAAGTCGCGTCACCAATGCGTGACAAGCCATGACAATGACTGGACGTGGGGGGCGCCCTGCTGGCACGGTTATGCGCAACGGAGGTACGTTACCATGAACCTATTTTTAAAATTCAAGCCCTTGCTGTTGTCCGTGCTGATCATTGCGGGACTGACACTGCAAACCCATGAAGCGCAGGCCGGCCCGAACAAGACCATAACCCTCGCCGGCGGTTGCTTCTGGTGTGTCGAGGCCGATTTCGAAAAAGTGCCCGGCGTGATTTCTGCCGTGTCCGGCTATACCGGCGGCACTGTCAAAAACCCGACCTACAAGCAGGTCACACGCGGTGGCACCGGCCATTACGAGGCCGTGCAGATCACCTATGA
This sequence comes from Primorskyibacter flagellatus, assembly GCF_048268605.1. Taxonomy (NCBI): domain Bacteria; kingdom Pseudomonadati; phylum Pseudomonadota; class Alphaproteobacteria; order Rhodobacterales; family Roseobacteraceae; genus Primorskyibacter; species Primorskyibacter flagellatus. The sequence continues at coordinate 48,712 of NZ_JBLWVF010000008.1, read as the reverse complement.
TGCGGGTCGCGTAAGTCTGGATAGTCTGCTTTCAGCGTTTTTCCGTAGCATCGATCCCACCGATGCAGGCGGGCAGTTCTGCGACCGGGGCGAAAGCTATCGCACCGCGATTTTCGTCTCTGACAAGGCCGAAAACGCTGCTGCAACGAAGGCGAAAACAGACGCACAGGCAGCCCTTGGCAAGGAGGTGGTGACGCCGATCCTGAATGCAAAGCCGTTCTACAAGGCCGAGGATTATCATCAGGGCTATTACGAAGGGACCAGTCTGGTTCTGACCCGCTTTGGTCCGTTGAGCCAAGCCAAGGCATATAAGCGCTATCGTGATGCGTGCGGGCGCGATGAGCGTGTCAAACAGCTTTGGGGCGATGCTGCACCATTTGCAGGATAACCGCTAAGATATGTCGTCCTGAATATCTTTCAGGTCGGGAATAACATCCGCCGCGCCAAGCCTTGTGACTTGAAGCGCGGCGGCGCGGGTCGCTTGTGAAATTGCCTGCGCCATCGGCAAGCCGCGATCAAGCCCCGCCAAAACATAGCCGGTAAACGTATCGCCAGCGCCTGTTGTATCGACAACCTCGACGGGCAGCGCTGGAAAGTCCCGGCAGTCGCCTGTTTCCGTCTGGTGCCAACGGCTGCCCTTTGCCCCCAAGGTGACGATGACATCGCGCACGGGTAGGCTTGCTGGTGCAAGGCCGGTGGCATCCTGCAATTGGGCGGCCTCCACCTCGTTGAGAATGAGGAAATCACAGAAGCCCAGCACTGCTTCGACCGCGTCCGCCTGAAAAGGTGCTGCGGCATAGGCGACCTTCATGCCCTTGGCCGCAGCAAGTTTTGCGGCCTCTACCTGGGCGTTGGTCTCATTCTGCATCAACAGCGTGTCGTCGGGGCCTGCCTTGGCCAGCGAGTCTTCCAGCATCTGAGTCGAAATCAGTCGGTTTGTGCCCGCATAGAGAATGATCGTGTTCTCGCCATCATCATCGACATAGATGATCGCGTGGCCCGAGGCGTCCCGATCCAGAACAGAAATGCCGCGCGTATCGACGCCGTATTCCAACAAACGGTCCCGCGCCCAGACACCATCCTGACCGACAGCGCCGATATGCACGACATGGGCCGCCGCGCGGGCCGCAGCCACCGACATATTCGTGCCTTTTCCACCCAAACCCCGGCTCATCGAGCCGCAGGAAAGCGTCTCTCCGGGGCTGGGCAGATGCGGTACGCGGTAGACGATATCGGCGTTGATAGAACCCAAGTTGAAGATCGTCACAGGTCCGCTCCTTGTCGCTTGCTATGTAGAGTGCCGCCGATCACCCGACCTTGCAAGCGGCCAGCACGGCCATGTTCAGAATATCGTTGGCCGTTGAAACGGACGAGCAGATCTGAATCGACTCACCGATCCCTGCCAGAATTGGCCCGATGACAGTGGCACCCGCCATTTCCTGCATCAGTTTTGTCGAGATCGACGCCGAGTGCCGCGCCGGAACAACCAGAATATTGGCAGGGCCGGTCAGCCGCGAGAACGGGTAATTCTCTTGCGACCGGGTATTAAGCGCCACATCCACGGTCATCTCGCCTTCGTATTCAAAGCTGACGCCGCGCCGGTCGAGCACTTTGGGCGCCTTATGCATCTTTTCGGCACGCTCGGACACCGGATAGCCAAAGGTCGAGAAGCTGACAAAAGCCACGCGTGGTTCCAGCCCCAGATGCCGTGCAACATCGGCACTGCGCTCTGCAATCGTGGCAAGATCCTCTTCATCCGGCCATTCATGCACCAACGTGTCAGAGATCATCACGATCCGACCCTTGTGAAGCAGCGCGGTCACGCCAACCGCACCGTGCTGTGCGTCCGCGTCAAAAACGTGGTTGATCAATTCCATCACATGCGCGGACTTGCGGGTCGCGCCGGTGATCAGCCCGTCACCGTGGCCATGCGCCAGCATCAGCGCGGCAAAGACATGCCGGTCGCGCGTGGCAAGGCGGTGTATGTCCTGCCGATCATGGCCTTTACGTTGCAGCCTGTCGTAAAGAAACTCTTTGTAGGCTGGCAGGTGGCGCGTGTTCGCCGCGTTGACGATTTCCAACTCGCGGACCGCGTCGCCCATTCCGGCGGCTTCCAGCTTGGTCCTGACGTCATCTTGCCGACCGACGACCAGCGCCTTGCCCAGCCCATTGCGTTGATACATGACCGCAGCACGCAGCACCCGTGGATCATCCCCTTCGGCAAAGATCATACGGGCCTGAGCGGCACGGGCGCGGGCGTTGATGCCCCGCAGAATATTCGAGGTCGGATCCATCCGCGCCTTCAACGACGCCTCGTAGGCATCCATGTCGATGATGGGGCGCCGCGCGGCACCGGTGTCCATTCCGGCACGCGCCACCGCGGGCGGAATCCGGTGAATCAACCGGGGATCAAAGGGCGTCGGAATGATATAGTCCCGCCCGAAAGACAGGTTGCGCCCATAGGCCATCGCGACCTCGTCGGGCACATCTTCGCGGGCAAGCTCTGCCAAAGCTTCGGCGCAGGCGATTTTCATCTCGTCATTGATCGCGCGGGCATGGATGTCGAGCGCACCGCGAAACAGATACGGAAAGCCCAGAACATTGTTCACCTGATTGGGATAGTCCGACCGGCCGGTTGCCACGATGGCATCGGCGCGCACCTCATGCGCCTCTTCCGGGGTAATCTCGGGATCTGGGTTGGCCATCGCAAAGATCACCGGATCATCAGCCATCGAGGCGACCATATCCTGCGTCACCGCGCCTTTGGCGGACACACCAAGAAACACATCCGCACCCTTCATCGCCTCTTCCAGCGACCGCGCCTCAGTCTTGACCGCGTGGGCAGATTTCCACTGGTTCATGCCTTCGGTGCGGCCCTGATAGATCACGCCCTTGGTGTCGCACATGATGCAGTTTTCGTGCTTGGCACCCATCGACTTGACCAACTCAAGGCAGGCGATCCCCGCCGCACCGGCGCCGTTCAGCACGATCTTGCAGTTTTCGATCTTCTTGCCGGAAATATGCAGCGCATTGATCAAGCCTGCCGCACAGATCACAGCCGTCCCGTGTTGGTCGTCGTGAAAGACCGGGATGTCCATTTCTTCCTTGAGGCGCTGCTCGATGATGAAACACTCTGGCGCCTTGATATCCTCAAGGTTGATACCGCCAAATGTCGGCCCCATCAGCCGCACAGCGTTGCAGAACGCATCGGGATCTTCTGTATCCAGTTCAATGTCGATGGAATTCACGTCGGCGAAACGTTTAAACAAGACCGCCTTGCCTTCCATCACCGGCTTGGAGCCAAGCGCGCCAAGATTGCCCAGTCCCAGAACCGCCGTACCATTGGAGATCACGGCAACCAGATTGCCTTTGTTGGTATAATCATAAGCGGTTTCGGGGTTCGCGGCGATTTCCAGACAGGGAACGGCGACGCCCGGCGAATAGGCAAGGCTGAGGTCGCGTTGCGTGGTCATCGGCACGGTCGCGGTGATCTCAAACTTGCCGGGCGTGGGTTCCAGATGGAACGCAAGTGCCTCTTCGCGGGTGTATTTCTGTTTGACCATGCGCCTGTCTCTCCTGCTGGACGATTATTCGTGCTTAACGCAGCATGCAGCATGCCTCAACTGTCCTCGTTTTCGGCTTTTACCCGCAAGGCGTGCTTTGTAAGGTCGCGGTCTCAAATCAAGGGGGTTCGCATGGATGCGGCCGAAGCCACCGTCACGCCAATGATGGCACAGTTTCTGGAGATCAAGGCGCAATATCCCGATGCGCTGCTGTTCTACAGGATGGGCGACTTTTACGAGATGTTTTTCGAGGACGCCAAGCAGGCGGCCGAAGCGTTGGACATTGCGTTGACCAAACGCGGCAAGCACGCGGGTGACGACATTCCCATGTGCGGCGTTCCGGTCCATGCGGCCGAAGGCTATTTGCTGACGCTGATCCGCAAGGGGTTTCGCGTTGCGGTCTGCGAGCAGATGGAAAGCCCGGCAGAGGCAAAGAAGCGCGGCTATAAATCGGTGGTCAAACGCGATGTCGTGCGATTGGTGACGCCCGGAACGCTGACCGAAGAAAGCCTGTTGGAAGCACGGCGGCACAATTACCTCGCATCCGTGGCGATCATCCGCGACAGCGCGGCGTTGGCCTGGGCCGACATTTCCACCGGTGCGTTTAACGTGATGCCGCTGGAACAGAGCCGCATCGGTCCCGAAATGGCACGCCTGTTGCCGTCGGAGGTATTGGTGGCCGACGGCGCTGATCTGTCGGTCTACGAAGATCTTGGGATTGCCGCGACAGAGCTTTCGCGCGCCAGTTTTGACAGCGGCGGGGCCGAGAGCCGTCTTTGCGCGCTGTTCGGTGTGAAAACACTTGAATCCTATGGCAATTTCGACCGTGCGGAACTGTCTGCCATGGGGGCGCTGGTCGATTATCTGGATATTACCCAGAAGGGCCGGCTGCCGCTGCTCCGGCCACCGCAACGCGAGACTTTGTCGGGACTCATGCAGATTGATGCCGCCACGCGCCGCAATCTGGAACTGACACATGCCCTGTCTGGCGGACGCGCCGGGTCGTTGCTGTCGGTGATGGACCACACGGTGACCGCAGCGGGGGCGCGGTTGCTGGAACGGCGGATCTCCAGCCCCTCACGCGATCTGACGTCGATCCACAATCGGCTGGATGCTGTTGATTGGGCAGTCGATGCAGACGAACAGAGACTGTTCCTGCGGGATACGCTTCGCAGTGTTCCGGATCTGGACCGTGCACTATCAAGACTTGCGCTGGATCGTGGTGGCCCAAGAGATCTGGCCGCAATTCGGAACGGCCTTACGCAAGCGGACACAATTGCAGGCAGTTTGGCCACCGGTTTACCTGACCTTCTAAGCGATGCTGCGCGTGATCTGGGTGGCCATCAGGATCTTTTGCTACTGCTTAATGAGGCATTGATCGCAGAGCCGCCGCTGCTGTCTCGCGACGGCGGATTCATCGCAGAAGGTTATGCGCCAGAGTTGGACGAGGCGCGCACCCTGCGCGACGAAGGGCGCAGCGTGATTGCCGCCATGCAACAGGAATACGCGGCCCAGACCGGCATTGCTGCGCTGAAGATCAAGCATAACAACGTGCTTGGCTATTTCATTGAAACACCCGCGACGCATGCGGAAAAAATGCTATCCGCCCCGCTGTCGGATAAGTTCATCCATCGTCAGACCACGGCAAATCAGGTGCGTTTCACCACAGTCGAATTGAATGAGTTGGAAACACGCATTCTGAACGCTGGCGGGCAGGCGATCGAGATTGAAAAGCGGCTCTATGAAACGCTGAAACAGGCAATTCTTGAACAAGCCACACAGATCAGCGCAACCGCGCGGGCGTTGGCAGAGTTCGATCTTGCCTGTGGACTTGCTGATCTGGCATCCGCGCAGAACTGGGCGCGTCCAACTGTGGACAACTCGCGACTGTTTGAAATCGAAGGCGGCCGACATCCGGTGGTAGAGGCAGCCCTTGCGCGGCAGGGCGCTACATTCGTCGCCAATGATTGCGCGCTTCTGGCAGAGGCAGAGGCGCCGTCGATCCAATTGCTGACCGGCCCCAACATGGCGGGCAAATCCACCTATCTACGACAAAATGCACTGATCGCGCTTATCGCTCAGATGGGCAGCTATGTTCCGGCGGAACGGGCGCATATCGGCATCGTCAGCCAGATCTTCAGCCGCGTGGGCGCGTCGGATGATCTGGCCCGCGGACGGTCAACCTTTATGGTCGAGATGGTCGAAACGGCCGCGATCCTTAATCAGGCTGACGACCGGGCGCTGGTGATCCTCGACGAGATCGGGCGCGGAACCGCAACCTATGACGGGCTGTCCATTGCCTGGGCGACGCTGGAATACCTGCATGACGTGAACCGGGTGCGTGCCCTGTTCGCAACGCATTACCACGAGCTTACGGCGTTGGCGGGAAAACTTCCCGGCGTGGGAAACACGACCGTTGCCGTTAGGGAATGGAAGGGCGACGTGATCTTCCTGCACGAGGTGCGCAAAGGCGCCGCTGACAGATCTTACGGCGTGCAGGTTGCACAGCTTGCGGGCTTGCCGAGCGCAGTGATCGACCGGGCGCGGACAGTTCTTGATGCGTTGGAAAAAGGCGAGCGGGAACGCAGTTCCCCCAAAGCGTTGATCGACGATCTTCCGCTATTTGCCGCCGCGTCGCCCGCCCCCAGACAAGTTACCAAAACCTCTGCGGTCGAGGCACGTTTGACGGAGATCATGCCAGACGAGTTAAGCCCACGAGATGCGCTGCAAGCTCTCTACGAGCTTCGAGATCTTCTGGAGGGGGACTAGATCATATCGGTCGTGCAACCGAACGAAAAATGCCCCCGGATTGCCGGGGGCATTTTTTATCACATGGCTCTTTTTATCCAGCGAAGGACGACACGCCGACCTGGGCCGGCCGCAAGAGCCGATCGTATAGAAGGAACCCTTCTGCGGAGACTTGAATGATCTCGCCGGACTTTGTGCCCGGCAGAGGTGCCTCAAACATCGCCTCATGCAGTTTGGGATCGAATTTCTCGCCAACCTCTGGCGAGACAACCTCTATTCCGTGCTTCTTGAACACGTTCCGAAGTTCTCGGAGCGTCAATTCAACACCTTCGATCAGTGCGGTGTTTTTCTCGGCCGCATCTTCGGATGTTCCCAGGGCCCGCTGAAGGTTATCGTAAACCGGCAACAAATCGCGGGCCAGTTTCGAACCGCCATATCGCTCTGCCTCGCGCCGGTCCTTTTCAGACCGTTTCCGCGAATTTTCGGCATCGGCCAACGCACGCATGAAACGATCGCGCAATTCATCGCGCTCGGCCCGCAACGCGTCCAGCTCTATTGCCTCGTCATCATCTTCCGCCATCACATCTGCATATTCTTCTTCTTCAGTCGAATCGATGTCATCCAGGAAGTCTTCTTCCTTCGGGTCTGCCATTCTTCACCTCTAGCTCCGGTCCGAGATCAACTTCCCGACCAGTTGTGCCGTGTAGTCCACAATCGGGACAATCCGTCCATAGTTCAGGCGCGTGGGTCCAATGACGCCAACCGCACCAATTATCTTTCGATCCGAGTTCATATATGGAGAGACCACCAGAGAGGAACCCGAAAGTGAGAAAAGTTTGTTCTCTGAGCCAATAAAAATACGCACCCCGTCGCCTGCTTCGGTCAATTCCAGAAATTCTGCGATGTCACGCTTGCGTTCCAGGTCATCGAAAAGCGATCGGATGCGATCAAGTTCAGCCTCGTCAGCCTCGGCACCCAACAGGTTTGATCGTCCGCGGACGATCAAGCGTTCATGGTGATGGCCTTCACCGGTCCAGACGGCGATACCACTGTCGACCATTTCGCGTGCAAGGGAATCAATCTCTTGCCTGCGGGCATCAATTTCGGTTTTCATTTCACGCTGCAAATCAGACAGCGTTCTGCCTTCGATCAGCGCGTTAAGAAAATTCGCCGCCTCACGCATCGAACTTGGTGTCTGACCCGGCGGCGGGCTGAACAGACGGTTCTCAACATGGCCATCGCCGAACACCAGAACGACCAAAGCGCGGTCATGCCCAAGGCTGACAAACTCGATATGCTTGATCGGAGCTTCATGTTTTGGTGTCAAAACAAGCGACGCGCCGCGCGTTACGCCAGACAGGGCCGCGCTGACGCGGTCCAGTGCGTTCGATACATCATCGGTGTTACTGGTGAGCGTGGCGTCTAGTTTTTGACGATCATCGTCTCCAAGGTCGCCGACTTCCAAAAGACCATCGACGAACATCCTGAGACCCGTCTGCGTCGGGATTCTTCCGGCGCTGACATGCGGACTGTCCAGAAGACCAAGGAATTCGAGGTCCTGCATGACATTCCGGATTGTGGCGGCGCTGACCTTTTCGCTGAGCGTGCGCGTCAATGTGCGCGACCCGACAGGCTCTCCGCTGTCCAGATAGCCTTCGACAACCCGCCGGAACACCTCCCGCGAGCGGTCGTTCATCTCACCTAGAATTTTCTGACCGTCATTCATGATCGGAACCCATTCTGCGGACGGCCATTAAAGACGCTGGGGCGGAAAGGTCAATCGGACTTGCGCATGCCCCTTTTGGCCCTGTATCCCGACTGCAAATCTGGGAAGGATACAGAATGCGACCGTCAGGACGAGATCTAAGCGAAATGCGCGCAGTTTCAATCGAAACCGGCGTCACAATGCACGCGGAGGGTTCTTGCCTGATCCGTATGGGCAACACCCATGTGTTGTGTACCGCAACCATCGAGGACCGCGTGCCGCCGTTCATCAAAGGATCGGGGTTGGGCTGGGTCACTGCCGAATACGGTATGCTGCCGCGCGCCACCAACACGCGGATGCGTCGTGAAGCAACTGCCGGTAAGCAAGGTGGCCGCACGGTCGAGATTCAGCGTTTGATCGGACGCAGCCTTCGCGCCGGCGTGGACCGCGTCGCACTGGGCGAAAGACAGATCACCGTGGATTGCGACGTCATTCAGGCCGATGGCGGCACCCGCTGCGCATCCATCACTGGCGGTTGGGTTGCGCTGCGTCTGGCTGTCAACAAGCTGATGAAAGCGGGTGACGTCATCTCTGACCCGCTGGTTGATCCTGTGGCGGCGGTTTCATGTGGCGTCTATGCGGGTCAGGCCGTTCTTGACCTGGACTACCCCGAGGATAGCGAGGCCGGCGTGGACGGTAACTTTATCATCCATGGCGATGGTCGGCTCATCGAGGTGCAGATGTCAGCCGAAGGCGCCACGTTCTCGCGCGATCAGATGAACCAACTTATGGATCTTGCCGAAAAGGGCACGGCAGAGTTGATGGCAGCGCAAAAAGCCGCAACCACATGATACGGAAATTCTCTGGCGACACTTTGCTGGTCGCCACCCACAACTCAGGCAAGCTTGAGGAGATCAAAAATCTTCTTGAGCCTTATGGCGTCAAGGTTGTCGGTGGTGCCGAAATGGATCTGCCCGAACCCGAAGAGACTGAGACGACATTCGCAGGCAATGCCCGCATCAAAGCCCACGCAGCCGCGAAGGCGACCGGACTGCCTGCCCTGTCAGATGACAGCGGTATTGAGATTGACGCACTGGATGGCGCGCCCGGCGTCTATACTGCGGATTGGGCAGAAACAGAGACTGGGCGGGACTTTGTTATGGCCATGACCAAGGCCCGCGACGCGCTTGAGGCGCGTAATGCGCCCTACCCGCGCACCGCTCGGTTTTGTTGCACATTGGTCCTTGCCTGGCCCGACGGACATGACGAGGTATTCCCCGGCGAAATGCTAGGTCAGGTCGTCTGGCCGATGCGCGGGAATCAGGGCCATGGGTATGACCCGATTTTTCAGCCCGATGGTTATGACATAACATTTGGCGAGATGGATCGCTGGGAAAAGAACAGGATAAGCCATCGTGCAGATGCCTTCCGGAAGTTTGTCACGGCCTGCTTTGACTGAAGACTGGCAGAACGGCGGCTTCGGCCTTTATATCCATTGGCCGTTCTGCACTGCCAAATGCCCCTATTGCGACTTCAACAGCCATGTCTCGCGCCAGATCGACCATGCGCGCTGGACGCGCGCCTATCTGTCAGAGATTGACCGCGCCGGTGCGCAGACGCAAGGCCGCATCCTGAATACGGTGTTCTTCGGTGGCGGCACACCGTCACTGATGGCGCCGGACACCGTCGCAGCAATCCTTGACCGGGTACGCGCCACCTGGCCGATGGTGAATGATCCGGAAATTACTCTGGAGGCGAACCCCGGCTCTGTCGATGCCGGGAACTTTCGCGCCTATGCACAGGCTGGTGTGAACCGCGTCTCGATGGGCATTCAGGCGCTGAACGATACGGACCTGCGCCGGCTCGGCCGAATTCACACTGTCAAAGAGGCCCGCGCGGCCTTCGATATCGCCCGAAATCAATTTGATCGCGTTAGCTTTGACCTGATCTACGCAAGACAAGATCAGGGGCTGAATGCTTGGAAGACTGAATTACGCGAAGCGCTGGATATGAGCGTGGACCACTTGTCGCTCTATCAACTCACCATCGAGAATGGGACTGCTTTTGGCGACCGCTTCAATGCAGGGGGTCTGCGCGGGCTGCCCAATGACGACCTGTCGGCGGATATGTACCAGATTACTCAAGATGTTTGTGGCGAGTACGGCATGTCCGCCTACGAAGTATCAAACCACGCACGACCAGGTTCTGAATCACGGCACAATTTGATCTACTGGAGATACGGGGACTATATTGGAATCGGCCCTGGAGCCCATGGCCGCGTGACGCTGGATGGTCGCCGACGCGCAACAGTTGCGTGGTCAATGCCAGACAAGTGGCTCTCGGCGGCGGAACAAGACAACGGAACAAAAGAGCAGGAAGTTTTGCCTGCGCTCGAACAGGCACAAGAATACCTTCTGTTGGGTCTACGAATATCCGAAGGCATAGATATTGATCGGTTGGCTAGATTTGGTGGATCGTTTGTTGATCACGCTAAAATCGACGGGCTAGTTGACCTCGGCATGGTTGAACGCCGGGGTCATAAGTTGCGGGCCACCGCGCGGGGGTGCCTCGTCCTGAATGCCGTTATTGAAGAGCTGATGCCCCTGGGCTGATCAATTGCCGCTTAAAATCCGGCACAAATCGTCCAACTGCTCCAGATTCGTGTAGCGGATAACCAATTGTCCGGATTCCCCGCCGGCCTTGTGATCCACACTCACCGACATTCCCAGAGCAGCAGAAATATCACCTTCAAGGGCTTTTGTATCCGCGTCCTTTTCCGCCCGACCTCCCTTCGGCTTTGCACCCGAAGTGGCCGCAGGATCAGTCTGTGCAGCTTTCTTGACGGCTTTTTCAATATCTCGAACCGACCATCCAGCCGAAACAGCCTGCTTGGCCAACTCCAGTGATTTATCGGAGGTAATAAGCGCTCTTGCATGTCCCGCGGAAAGATCGCCACCCACAACCATCTTCTGCACATCGTCGGGCAAATTCAGCAGTCTGAGAAGGTTGGCGATATGACTGCGGCTTTTACCAAGGGCCTCCGCCATCTTTTCCTGAGTATGGCCAAAACGGTCCATCAGCTGCCTATATCCCGCAGCTTCTTCGATCGCATTGAGATCCGCGCGTTGAATGTTCTCGATAATCGCGACTTCCAACACCTCGATGTCGGAAAACTCACGCACCAATACCGGCAATTCGTGCAGTTGGGCCATTTGTGCAGCCCGCCAACGCCGCTCCCCCGCAACGATCTCGTATAGATTACTCTCTCCGGGCTTTGGACGAACGATCAAAGGCTGGATAACGCCGCGCGTTCGTATGGACGCCGCCAACTCGTCCAATTGCTCCGGCGTAAAATGTCGCCGTGGCTGGTCAGGATTTGGGACAATCCGCTCTATCGGGATAGAGCGGTCCGCCCTAGGCGATGTATCCGCGCCCTGCTCTCCTGTTGGATCCACATCTGCCATCAACGCGGTCAGGCCACGGCCCAATCCGCGACGACGCTCTTTACTCTCTGTCATCTCATTCCTCCGATAGCTTAAGCAGCCATCTTTGCGTTTTTTTGTAATAGTTCCCGCGCAAGCTCTCGATAGGCCACAGCACCTTTTGAGCTTCCATCATATTGCAGGACCGGCAGAGCATAGGATGGTGCTTCGCTGACCCTAACATTCCGCGGAATAACCGCGTTGAACACCAGTTCACCAAGATTGTCCCGTGCGTCACTTTCCACCTGCTGTGAGAGGTTATTTCGCGCGTCATACATTGTCATGACCACACCTTCGATCCGCAGATGTGGGTTCGCCGTCTGGCGAACCTCACGAATTGTGAGCATTAATTGGCTTAGGCCTTCGAGCGCAAAAAATTCACTTTGGAGTGGCACCAGGACTGAATGCGATGCGACCATCGCGTTTACGGTAAGAAGATTCAACGAGGGGGGGCAATCAATCAGGATAAAGTCCAACGCGAAATCGTCCATCGCTGCTTGCCGAAGAGCGTCATGCAGCAAATAGCTACGCTTTTCGTTAGCGATAAGTTCGATATCAGCAGAACTTAGATCTACAGTCGCAGGTATGATCATCAAGCGCTCGACACTGGTTTTCTGAACGACGGCATGAAGCTCTGTATCGTCCAGCAGCAATTCGTAGGTGGTGAGATCACGGTCTTCGGGCTCTATTCCCAGCCCCGTAGACGCATTCCCCTGAGGGTCGAGATCGACTACAAGCACACGACAGCCAAGCTCTGCCAAAGCCGCACCCAGATTGATCGTGGTGGTGGTCTTCCCTACCCCGCCCTTCTGATTGGCGACGGCTATGATTTTTGGACCAGCGGGTCTGGCAAGATCAGACACGAGAGATGCCTCCGATTTTTAGTATAGCGGCCATAGGGTCTGTTTTGCTTTGTATCACATCCAAATCAAATCGCCATGACTCGCGCGCCTTATCCACCTCTTTTTGCCATTTTTCGCCTTTGGAAAAGATGGCCGTTCCGTCGTATGCAAGATGCAAATTTGCGAAAGACAGCAACGTCTCCAAGTCGGCAAGAGCCCTCGCGCTGACGATATTTGCCTTCAAAGGATCGAGATTTTCAATTCGCTCCGACATCACAATCGCATGCAGATCTAGCTCTCGGATGGCATTTCTGAGAAATGCGGCCTTTCTTAGATCAGATTCGACAAGCACTGTCTTCATTTCAGGCGACGCTTCAGTAGCAAGAATAGCCACGACAAGACCAGGAAGGCCGCCTCCGCTACCCAGATCAAGCCAGGTTTTGCTAGGGTGTTCAATTGATTGGAAAACCTGAATGGAATCAATGATGTGACGACGCCATACATCCGATGCTGATTTTTTCGAAATCAGGTTAATCTTTGCTGTCCATGCTAACAAGAGATCGACATATCGTTGCAGCTTTTCATATGTTTCACGTGAAACATTCAAGCTTCGCATCATAGTCAAGCTGATCTCCGCTTCAACTGCCGGATTTTCGCCAAAAGCAGAACAAGTGCGGCGGGCGTCATGCTTTCGATCTTTGCAGCTTCAGAAAGATTTTTGGGCCGCGCCGCAGACAGTTTCGATTTCAGTTCATTTGAAAGCCCATCTACGCCTACATACACAAAATCATCGGGAATAACTTGAGCTTCATCACGCCGAACCATCTCCACATCTCGCTTTTGTCGTTCAATGTAGTGCACATATAGAGCCTCGCGCGCCAACTGTTCACGGGAATCGCTGTCAATTGCCGCAAATTCAGGTGCAAGTTTAATCAGCGTTCCGAAATCTATATTCGCAAATGCGAGCAGATCATAACCCGATCTCCGCGCACCATCATGGTTGATGGTGACGCCAACTGCTTCAACATCACGCGTTGTAAACGCTTTTGACGACAGCGATGTCCGGGCGGTTGTTAGCCGATCTAACTTGGCTCCAAACAACTGCTTTCGCTTTTCGGAAACACACCCAAGATCGATCGCCTTCGGTGTTAATCTTTGGTCCGCATTGTCAGCCCGCAGAGAAAGCCGGAACTCTGCGCGTGATGTGAACATGCGATAAGGCTCTTGAACGCCCTTCGACGTCAAATCATCAATCATTACCCCAATATAACTATCAGACCGGCTGAAGTGTACCGGATCTTGACCCAGACAAGCGGCAGCGGCGTTAAGTCCGGCTACCAATCCTTGGGCAGCAGCTTCCTCATACCCCGTTGTCCCATTGATCTGACCTGCCAAATACAAGCCAGATACAACTTTCACCCGCAATGTAGAGCTTAGAGATCTAGGATCTACATAATCATATTCTATGGCGTAACCTGGTTGTACGATTTCCGCAGCCTCAAGCCCGACAATGGAGTTCACATATCTCGTCTGTACCTTCTGCGGCATAGATGTCGATATACCGTTTGGATATATGGTATTAGAATCAAGGCCTTCTGGCTCAAGGAATATTTGATGAGACTCTTTATCCGCGAATCGTACAATCTTGTCTTCGATTGAAGGGCAATAGCGAGGACCAACGCCATCAATCCGCCCACCGTACATTGCAGATTTATCAAGGTTATTTCGGATAATCTCATGAGTTTCAGCGTTCGTATGCGTAATGCCACATGTCACTTGCCGCAACGAAGCGGATTTAGACATAAACGAAAAGAGCGTCGGGTCTTCATCCCCCGGCTGCGCGTCCAAAATATCCCAATTTATGCTCCGCGCATCCAGCCGTGGCGGGGTTCCGGTCTTCAACCTCCCCAGCGGCAAATTAAACTCATCAATGCGTTCAGCAAGTCGTACAGAAGGCTTATCACCCATCCTGCCGCCGGGATGCGAAATATCTCCTATATGGATGACGCCGCGCAAAAACGTGCCGGTGGTAAGAACAACAGCCGCCGCGGAAAGTTCCGATCCGTCCTCGAGAATGACACCACGAACTGCCCCGGAACGCATGATAAAGTCCGTTGCCTCTCCTTCAATAATTTGAAGATTCTCGGCTAATTCCATTTCTTGAAGCATCGCAAGGCGGTAGACTTTACGATCAGCTTGTGCACGTGGGCCTTGAACTGCGGGTCCCTTACGTTTGTTCAATAGCCTAAATTGGATCCCCGCTTTATCGGCAACACGCCCCATGACGCCGTCAAGGGCATCAATCTCACGAACAAGATGGCCTTTTCCAAGCCCTCCAATCGCAGGATTACAGGACATCACCCCGATTCCCTCACGTTTCAACGTGACGAGTGCTGTTTTCGCGCCCATCCGGGCTGACGCATGCGCGGCTTCTGTACCGGCATGCCCGCCGCCGATGACAACAACATCAAAGGTTCGATGTTTCACGTGAAACACTCCGCTACTTACCAAGGCAGAAACTTGAGAAAATTTCGTCTAACAACATTTCGACATCAACGCGACCTATAAGTTTTTCGAGATGTCGAATCGCTACACGAAGTTCTTCTGCTGCAATATCATATTGCTCACTATTTTGGCTAACCAGAGTTTCGGCATAATTCAAAGCCGAAAGCGTTTCTCGCATTGCCACGCGATGTCGTTCCCGCGTCGCAAGTCCAGCACTCTTAGAGCGCAAAGTCAAAACAGATGTTATTCGTTTGATAAGAGCGTCAACGCCACGTCCGGTGAGACCAGAAACGCCAACTCCATCGTGGTCAGCTTTAGAAGCCACGGAAATATCATCGTCTTTTAGGGCAATATCCGAAGGCTCACTGTCCTCGAACAGAAGAACGCGCAGATCTGCGGCGCTCGCCCTCTGAATTGCTCGCTCAATTCCCAAGCTTTCAACAATGTCATCAGTTTCGCGCAAGCCAGCGGTGTCCAATAGCGTCACAGGCAGCCCGTCGAGCTCCATGCTAACTTCAATAACATCACGCGTTGTACCTGCGACTTCCGATGTAATCGCAGCGTCACGACCGGCAAGGGCATTCAGAAGCGTCGATTTTCCGACGTTTGGCGCCCCAATAATCGCAACCTCAAAACCGGATCTAATGCGTTCTGCTGATTTGAAGCCATCCAATTGTATCTGAAGTGAATGAGTAATATCGGCTATTAAACTTAGAACTTCAGGTCCAACATCTTCGGGCACGTCTTCATCAGAAAAATCAATAACAGCTTCGAGTAGTGCTGAAGCTCGGATAAGCTTTGTTCTCCAACTCCCAACTACTTGCCCGAGATCCCCCGAGAGTGACCTCAACGCCTGTACGCGTTGCGCCTCGGTTTCCGCTTCGATCAGATCTGCAAGTCCTTCGACCTGAGCAAGATCCAAGCGACCGTTTTCCAACGCTCGGCGCGTGAACTCACCTGGTTCGGCCAAACGCAGCCCACCAAGTTCGGACAGTTCCCGCAACACCGCTGATACCACGGCAATACTACCATGTAGATGAAGCTCAACAACAGCTTCAGCAGTAAAGCTAGCGCCTTCAGGAAACACCAGAACCAGCGCCTCGTCGAGATATTCACCGGACGCGGTCTTTATGCGTCGAACAGCGTGCTGTCGTGGGGCTGGCAAACTACCGCAAAGGATTGTGGCAGCATCAAATGCGTCTGGACCAGAAATTCTTACAACTGCGACGCCCGCTTTTCCCTGAGCCGAGGCCAGAGCGTAAATCGTATCCATGAAACACCCTCTCAGCTGGCACGTCAGGTGTTCATGGAGTCGAAGAACTCTGAATTACTCTTGGTTTGCTTCAACTTCGAAATCAGGAATTCAATGGCGTCTGTCGTCCCCATCGGGTTCAAGATGCGGCGAAGAACAAACGTCTTTTGCAGATCAATCTTGTCCACCAGAAGCTCTTCTTTCCGGGTTCCGGACTTGAGGATATCCATAGATGGGAAAACACGTTTGTCAGCAACTTTCCGATCAAGAACAATCTCGGAATTCCCTGTTCCTTTGAATTCCTCAAAAATCACTTCGTCCATTCGACTTCCTGTGTCGATCAGGGCCGTGGCGATAATCGTCAAGGAGCCGCCCTCTTCAATATTACGCGCGGCGCCAAAGAAACGCTTAGGCCGTTGCAAGGCGTTTGCATCCACACCACCTGTCAGGACTTTACCAGACGACGGCACCACGGTGTTGAACGCCCTACCAAGTCTTGTGATCGAATCAAGAAGAATAACAACATCTCGTTTATGTTCGACCAGACGCTTGGCTTTTTCAATCACCATTTCGGATACAGCCACGTGCCGGGTTGCAGGCTCATCAAAGGTCGACGAAATAACCTCGCCTTTCACCGAGCGCTGCATGTCGGTGACTTCCTCGGGCCGTTCGTCGATCAGCAGAACAATCAAGTAAGCGTCGGGATGATTCACTTCGATCGAGCGGGCAATATTCTGCAACAGAACCGTTTTACCCGTCCGCGGCGGCGCGACAATGAGAGATCTCTGTCCTTTTCCGATCGGCGCCACAAGGTCGATGATCCGTGCAGATTTATCCTTGATGGTCGGATCTTCAACTTCCATCTTCATCCGTTCATCAGGATACAACGGTGTGAGGTTATCGAACGCAATTTTATGTCGCGCCTTCTCCGGATCTTGAAAGTTTATTTTTAAGACGTCCATCAACGCAAAGTAACGCTCGGAATCCTCGGGCGCCTTGATCGTGCCTTCGATCGTATCCCCCGTACGCAAAGAAAACTTGCGGGTCATATCTGGCGATACATAGATGTCGTCCGGACCGGGCAGATAGTTCGCCTCCGGCGAGCGCAAGAAACCAAAACCGTCCTGGAGTACTTCGAGGACGCCATCACCGCTGATTTCCCACCCTTCATCCGCGCGCTCGCGCAGGATCTGGAACATCATTTCACCTTTCCGCATGGTCGAGGCGTTTTCGATCTCCAGTTCCTCGGCCATCGCCAGAAGATCCTTGGGGCTCTTGGCTTTAAGATCCGCGAGGTTCAGTGATTCTTGGGTCATGGGAATATCCTTGATCGCGCCCGAACGAGCGACCGATCCTGCAATGTGTCAGAGAATACGCACCCCGGACGGGGCGGTTTGACGCTACATAGGCAGACTAGACATCGAAGTCAATTCCCGTCAGAATTTCACTACGACGGAGAACACAATCACGACCATCAAAAGCGTCGGAACCTCGTTCATCAATCGAAATTGTCGACCGGATACAACATTCTCGCCGCGCACAAAGTTTTTGCGACGCACGCCCAGCCAATGATGAAACCACGTCATCCCAAGCACAGCAGCCGCTTTGCTCCACGGCCAAACCTGTGTCCAGTCGACGATTCCAGGCGTCAGAGCCAATGCAAGTCCAAAAAGCCATGTCGTGATCATTGACGGCAACATGATCGCGCGAAGTAGCTTCACTTCCATGATCTGAAAGGTAGCATCTGTCGCGTCACCTGTCTTGGTCCGCTCGGCGTGATAGACGAACAACCTGGGCAGGTAGAACAGACCAGCCATCCAGGAGATCACGGCCATGATATGAATGGCCTTGATCCATGGGTAGGCGAAGCTGAGCATATCAGACATCCCAATCTCCTTCGGACGGTGCAGAGTTCTTAATTAAATAAAGAGATATAGAAAAGATGATTAAGAAGTAGGGTGACGTTTTGCTGTGGATCATTGATCTTTGCCGGCAGTTATCCCATGCGGATAACTGCCGTCGTCATAAGAGCAAACAAGTGTTGGTAAAACGCGAATTATTAGTAATTAATCATTGTTATTCAATGGCTTAAATAATGTATAAGGAGTGGATAAATCCGGTAGTGTTGTGGCGTATGCTCTATCAGACATGAACGTCCACAAGGCACAGATTATGCTTTTCCACTGTGTGCAACCGCGCTGGGTGGTTCCCAGACCTTGCTAGATCTCCCCAGGTTGCAATGCCGATCAATTTTCCCCAGTACTGTTCCCTAACAAACCCCGTAACAAACCCACGGATTTATCCACATGACTAACGAGCTGGTTCTTGCGTCACGCTCTGCGATCCGGGCACAGCTTTTACGCAACGCGGGTGTACAGATACGTGTGGCGCCAGCTAAAATTGATGAAATTTCCGTACGACGCGCCTTGGAGGCGGAAGGCGCGCCACCACGCGATGTTGCGGATACCTTGGCAGAAATGAAGGCAAAGAAGGCCAGTAGCAAAGCGCCTGACCACCTCGTTCTGGGATGTGATCAAGTACTGGCGGTTGATCGGAAGATCATCGCCAAGCCTGCGACGCCCCAGGAGGCGCACGACCAGTTGATGTTGTTGCGGGATCGCAAGCATCAGCTTTTGTCTGCGGCGGTAATATATAAGGACGGAAAGCCGACATGGCGTCATGTATCGACCGCCCGGCTGACGATGCGCGCATTTTCCGAAAGCTATATTGATGGTTACATCGACCGAAATTGGCAGAGCATTCAGCATTCCGTAGGGGGATATAAGTTGGAAGAAGAAGGGGTACGTCTGTTTGCGCGGGTTGAGGGCGACTATTTCACGATCCTCGGGCTGCCGCTGCTGGAGCTGTTGGGGTATCTGACGATCAGCGGGGTTGTGGAAGCATGACGGCATGTGAAACTTCGGGCAGGTCATGACCTTTCGGCTCGGCCTGACAGGCTCAATCGGGATGGGTAAATCCACCACCGCGCGACTGTTCGCGGAGGAAGGCTGTGATATATGGGATGCCGACGCTGCCGTACATCGTCTCTATTCCGGTGCGGCCGTCCCCTTGATGCAAGCAGAGTTCCCTGATGCGATCATCAACGGCGAAGTTTGCCGAGAGGCGTTGAAACGGATTATCTCGGACGACAACACCGCGCTGAAACGCATCGAATCCATCATCCATCCGCTTGTACGCGAGGACCGATTACAATTTGTAACCGACACGAAAGCAACGATTTGCGTGTTCGATATACCGCTACTTTTTGAAACGAACAGCCAGGCGGAATTTGACGCCGTGGCTTGTGTGTCTGTTTCGCCAGAGATCCAGCGGCAACGTGTGCTGGATAGAGAAACAATGAGCGTTACCCAATTTGAGATGATCTTGGCGCAACAGCTGCCGATCGCTGACAAGCTTGCCCGTGCAGACTATGTCATTGATACGACGACCATGGACCAGGCTCGCGCGGACGTGCAGCATGTGGTGACTGACATCAAAAGGCGGATGCGTGATGCGTGAAATCGTGATGGACACCGAAACCACTGGTTTCGATCCCGAAGCTGGCGACCGCATTGTCGAGATTGGCGGCGTGGAGTTGTTGAACCATGTTCCAACGGGACGGACCTATCACCAGTATATCAATCCCGAACGGGGCATGCCGCAAGACGCGTTCGAAGTGCATGGGCTTGGCGACGAATTTTTGCGGGACAAACCGGTTTTCGCGAAGATTGCAGACGAATTTCTGGAATTTGTCGGAGATTCCAAACTGGTGATCCACAATGCCAGCTTTGACATGAAGTTTCTCAACGCAGAGCTTCGCTGGCTCAAGAAGCCACAGCTTCCTTGGGAGCAAGCGATAGACACGCTGGCGATTGCCCGAAAGAAGTTTCCAGGCTCGCCGGCATCGCTGGATGCCCTTTGTCGGCGGTTTGGCATCGACAATGCCAGCCGTACGCTTCACGGCGCGTTGCTGGATAGCGAGATCCTGGCAGAGGTCTATCTGGAACTCATCGGGGGTAAGCAGCCGGATTTTGCGCTCGCGGCGATCCGCGATGCGAAGTCCGGAGGCGAGAATGACGATTGGCGCGCATCGCGTAGGCAGACGCCCCTGCCCTCGCATCTTACAGAAAAAGAAAAGGCGGCACATGCCGCCTTTGTCGAAAAGCTGGGGGATGGCGCGCTTTGGCTTAAGGGCTAGCGCGCGTGGCTCGCATCAGAATGTCAGGCGTCAGCCTTTGGCTTTTCGGCCTGACGACGTTGAATTTCCGCACGGTAAAGCTGAAGGAAATCAATGTTCTCGAGGTTTAGCGGCGGGAATCCACCGTCGCGGGTCACATCTGATACGATGCGGCGCACGAAGGGAAACAGCATCCGCGGGCATTCGATCAGCAGAAAAGGATGCAGCTGCTCTTCTGGTACACCTTCGATCTGGAAAACGCCGGCGTAATCCAGCTCCAACAGGAACAGATGCTCGCCGCTTTCCTTGGCCTTGCTGTCGACCTTGAGTTTCAGAACGACTTCGTACTGGTTGTCCGCGCTGCGCTTCTTCGCATCAAGGTTAACCTGCACGGTGACGTCAGGCTGCACTTCGCCGGTGGCACCTTTCTGCGAAAGGATGTTTTCAAACGACATATCGCGCACAAACTGCGCAAGGATGTTCATTTTCATGTTTTGCGCTGCTGCTGCGGCAGCTTCGGGGGCCTGGGCCCCATTCTCTTCGGCCATACGTCGTCTCTCCCAATGGCATAAATGCTGTCTTCACCGGATTAGCAGGTACAGGCAGCGGTCTCAATCCTCAGATCAGTGCTTTGTCCAGCCTGACGGTGGCTCATGCGTCGGACGTTTGGTCGGATCAACCTCTGTAAATTCGCCGTCTATCACGTCATTTGGACCTGCCCGTCCGGAATTGGGAGGAGCACGGCGCCCCGGTTGCGCTCCCATTTCGAACTTTTGAACCTTTACACGTTTGCGCGCCCAACGGTAGACCGCGCGTCGCACCGGTGGTGCCAGCAGGGCAAACCCCGCAGCGTCCGTGAAAAAACCGGGCGTCAACAGCAGCGCACCAGAGAACAATATCATGGCCCCATGTGCCAGATGTTCAGTTGGATCCCTCAAATCCGAGAATGATTCCCGTAGGTTGGCAATTGCCAATGCCCCTTGCGACCGTACGAGCCATGTGCCCAGGATCGCCGTCAAGATCACAATCGCGAGTGTCGGCCAAAGCCCGATCAGTCCACCGACTTGGATGAATAATGCGATTTCGATCAACGGGATCGACAGGAATGCTAAAAACAGCCACATCTGCAATGCTCCTTTCAGGGCGGGCATGGTGGACTTGCTCCACCTCAGCCCCTACATAAGAAACCTAATCGGCTGTTTCCATGCGTGCCAGAAAAGAGGACCGAATGAGCTCTCCTATTTTACAACTTCTGGTGCTTGCAGGCATCGTGATTTTTCTGATTCTGCGCTTGAGGAGCGTTCTTGGAACCCGTGATGGCTTTGAGCCGACGCAAAAAACTCCGAAGGCCAGTTCGGCTCGGCGCAAGCCCGATCTTTCGGTGATCGAAGGTGGACCGGATCGTGACATCATCGATCATGTGCCCGATGGCTCGTCGGCAGCCAAGGCATTGACAAAAATGAAAGCTGCGGAACCGGAATTTGGTGTCGCAGATTTCTTGCAAGGTGCGCGTGGTGCCTATGAGATGATCCTTATGGGGTTCGAGCGTGGCGATTTGGCCGAGATCAAACCATTCCTTGCCGATGACGTTTATCAGTCTTTCGCCGAAGTTGTTGAATCGCGCGAGGCTCAGGGCTTGACCATCGAAGCGGATTTTGTCGGCGTACGCGAACTTTCACTTAGCGATGCTGAGTTCCATGACGAGACCCGGCTGGCTGAAATCACGGTGAGGTTCGTGGGCGAACTTACCTCTGTGGTACGTGATCGGGCCGGCGAGATTATCGAGGGCAGCGCGACCCAGATCAAACGTCAGAAAGATGTGTGGACCTTTGCCCGCGCGATGGGTGCAGACGACCCCAATTGGCAACTGGTCGCAACCGGCGAATGATCGAAACGCTGCGGTCAACAGTGTTTGCGGGGGTGGTGATGTCCGGAAACGAAACCGCAGCGCAGAGCAAGCCGGTCCAGAAGTTACTGGATTTTCAACATCTTGACGGATGGGAAACTGATGATCATCAGGCTGCGCTTGATGTGTTTATTACCACATGCAGCGATATGAAAGACCCCGCCTGGCGCACGCTGGGTACGCTCGCTGCGGGCCAGACTGATGCCAAGGCGTTTTTCGAGTTGTTTTTTCGGCCTGTGTTGATCGAGGATGGCACTGACGCGCTGTTCACTGGCTATTTCGAGCCGGAGTTGGATGGTTCTCGGGTTCAGACCGAAACCTATCGCTTTCCCATTTACACGTTGCCGCCTGAGGCGCGCGAGGAGTCGCCTTGGTTGACGCGACGCGATATTCTAAGTGGCGGCTATTTGCAGGATCGCGGATTGGAAATCGCGTGGGTGGATGATCCCGTAGAGCTTTTTTTCCTGCAAGTCCAAGGCTCTGGCAGGGTTCGCCTACCGGACGGAGGGTTCCTGCGTGTTGGGTATGGCGGCGCCAATGGCCACCCGTATCGCAGCATTGGCAAAGAGCTGGTGCGCCGCGGCGTGTATGATGCGCATCAAGTGTCCGCCCAGGTCATCAAGAACTGGATCCGGCGCAATCCGCGAGAAGGGGAAGATCTGCTTTATCACAACCCATCTTACGTTTTTTTCCGCGAGGTTAGCGAGGTTCCCGCGCATCTTGGTCCTCTGGGCGCAATGAACCGGTCCGTCACAACCGGACGATCCATCGCTGTGGACCCGGTTTTTACACCTCTGGGCGCGCCTGTTTGGGTTGAAAAAGATGGCAGAGATCCGATCCGCCGACTTATGGTCGCGCAGGATACCGGATCCGCCATTAAAGGGGCGCAACGGGCCGATATCTTTTTTGGAACGGGCGATAAGGCAGGACGGGCAGCCGGCAAGCTGAAAGATACCGGGCGGATGGCCGTGTTGATGCCGATACAGCACGTCTCCGAAACCTTGCCCGAGGCTGTCCAATGAGCAAGCGGCGCGTGCGCCCTGACGAGCTTGATCTCTGGCGGCAAGTAACAAAAAATACGGAACGGCTTGATGTGCGCAAGGTCTTCCAGCCGAAACCGACGAAACCTGCACAAAAAACCGATGTCCAGCCGGAACCAAACCCACCGCAGCCACTGACCCGGTTTGAGGTCGGCGAACGCAGCCGTAAACGAGACAGTCAGGCCACCCTGCCCCCAAGTATCAAGGATCGGTTAAGCACCGATCCGGTCCAGATGGACAAAAAGGCCTTTACCCGACTCAAGCGCGGCAAACTTCTGCCTGATGCGCGTCTGGACCTGCATGGAATGACTCTGGATCAGGCGCATGGTGCGCTGACAGGCTTTATCTTGCGGGCGCAATCCAGGGGGCATAGGTTGGTTCTGATCATCACCGGCAAGGGCGCGCGGCATGATCCACACGATCCCGCGCCGCGTAGGCGTGGGGTGCTGAAGCAACAGGTGCCCATGTGGTTGCGGATGGCACCTCTGGGTCAGGCGGTGATGCAAATTTCTGAAGCACATATCCGTCACGGCGGCACTGGCGCTTACTATGTCTACCTCCGAAAGAACCGTTAAATGTTCATGGCAAGAAGTGGACGGGCGCGACCGACACCAATCGCCATTAGCGCACTGGTAAACAGAAAGTATCCTGCCGCGCCAAGATATTGGGTCTGAATTCCGACATCGAGGTCAATCAAGACGCCCGTCAGGCCCGGCCCCAAGGCCGATCCCAACACCATAACAGCCGCGGCCATCGCCTTGATCGACCCAAGGCTGCGGGTGCCATAAAACTCTGCCCAGAACGCGTTGGGCAACGTGGTGTTGGCGCCGGCTGTCATCCCCATAAATACCAGCCCCAAGGCAATCATGAGCGGCGATTGGCCGGTTCCGAACAAGCCAAACGCGATCACCATCGGCAGTTGAAACCATGGGATCAGCCGTGCTGTGCCCAATTTGTCCAGCAACCAGCCGGATATGATCATCGAAATCACGGATACCGCAGTGAACAGCGGAAAGAACGCGACCAATTGAATATGTTCAATGCCTTTCACGCTGGCGAAATAGACCTGGTTGAAGAAAAATGCGGTGGAAAATGCGGCTGGACCCAAAAGGGCGGGCACCATGAACCAGAACAACCAATGTTTGAACGCTTGTGGTCTGCTCCAATGGCGGCCCGCCATGCCCAAGGACACACCCGTATCGGCCATGGATTGCGGTGTTCTTTCGGTTCTCAGCAAAGTCCAAAGCAAGGGAATTGCCAGAATCGAGATGCCCGCGGCCACCAGCCAAAGCTCTCGCCATCCCAGAACCTTCATGGCCGCGACAAAAGTCACGGGTAGAGTGGCTTCGCCGATTGAAAACCCGAGGCCTACGCACATCAGGGCTTTACCGCGCGTCGCAACGAACCAACGGGACACGGACACTACGGCGATATGGCTTAGCATGCCCTGCCCAAGCAGACGCAGAAAGAAAATGACGCCAACCAGTACCCAGCTGTGCTGTGCCAATGACATGCTCACACAGGCCAGCGCCAGAATGATCAGAACAACCGAACCCAGTGACCGTGCCCGGAAAATATCGGTCAACCCGCCGGCCCAGACCATGACCAGCGCAGAGATCGACGTGCCGAGTGTATAGATCCCGCCCCATTGACCATGTGACAGATTGAACTCTGTCCGGATTTCTCCGGCAAAGATCGAAATGAAGTAAGTTTGCCCAAAGCCCGACAAGAAAGCCAGAAACCCACCAGCCAGCAACCAGGGCGCATTTTGTGTGACAAAACGGGGAATATTCATGGTGTGACTATGTGACGTTTCTTGTGTCGCCGCTATAGGTTAACAGCATAAAGACAAACATTTGCGAAGCCCATCTCTTCAGCCTTGGTCAGAAGGAGTGGGTATCTTTCACGGTCGGTATAGTAGGGTCGTTCAGTTGGGGCGCGTCGTATCTTGCGTCACAAATACACGAATTTCTGCAAGATTTACCCTCTGCCGACCGTGGTTGTTGACGAAAGGCCGCAAAGACCGCAAAAACTCCGCCAATTGAATGTGAAAGGAAGCTCCCATGAAGATCGCAATGATCGGGACGGGTTATGTTGGGCTGGTTTCAGGGGTCTGTTTCTCTGATTTCGGTCACGAAGTAGTTTGTGTGGACAAGGATCCCCGCAAGATCGAGCGGCTGGAAAACGGTGAAGTTCCGATTTTTGAGCCGGGTCTTGACCTACTTATGAACAAGAACGTCGAAGCCGGCCGTCTGACCTTTACCATGGACCTGGAGAAGGCAGTGACCGGTGCCGATGCGGTTTTCATCGCGGTCGGGACACCCACGCGTCGCGGTGATGGTCACGCGGATTTGACCTATGTGATGGCCGCCGCGGAAGAGATCGCGCGCGTTGCCAAGGAATATGTGGTGATCGTCACCAAATCGACCGTCCCGGTCGGGACAAACCGTCAGGTCGGCGAGGTCGTCAAAAAGGCCAACCCGTCACTGGATTTCGATGTTGCCTCGAACCCCGAATTTCTGCGCGAAGGCGCGGCGATTGACGATTTCATGAAGCCGGACCGCGTGGTTGTTGGTGTTCAGACTGATCGTGCGGCAGAAGTGATGGCCGATATTTATCGGCCCCTGTATCTGCGCGACTTCCCGATCGTGACCACCGATCTGGAATCCGCCGAGATGATCAAATATGCCGCGAACGCCTTTCTCGCCACCAAGATCACCTTTATCAACGAGATCGCCGCTTTGTGCGAAAAAGTCGGCGCGGATGTAAAGCAGGTGTCAAAGGGCGTCGGCATGGACAACCGGATCGGCAACAAGTTTCTGCACGCAGGTCCGGGCTATGGTGGATCATGTTTCCCTAAAGATACCAAGGCGTTGGCACGGATAGGCCAAGAACATGCGGTCCCGATGCAGATCACCGAAACGGTCATCAAGGTCAATGAAGAGATCAAGCGCCGGATGATCGACAAGCTGCTTGATCTCTGCGGCGGTTCGTTCAATGGCAAGACGGTCGCCGTGCTGGGCGTGACATTCAAGCCCAACACCGATGATATGCGCGACGCGCCTTCCCTGACCATCGTGCCCGCGCTTGTTGGCGGTGGGGCGAAGGTTAAGGCTTGTGACCCGCAAGGACGCCACGAAGGAGAGGCGCTTTTGCCCGGCGTGACCTGGGTCGAGGATCCCTATGAGTCCGCTGACAAGGCCGATCTGGTTGTGGTTCTGACCGAATGGAACGAATTTCGCGCGCTGGATTTGAAGCGGATCGCGGAGAGCATGACGACAGCTCGTTTGGCGGATCTGCGCAACGTCTACTCACCGACGGACGCAGAACGCGCAGGCTTTGTGGCGTATGAAAGCATTGGTCGCGAGGGTTATACGCGCTGAACAATCATATGTCCGGTGCAACATCGGACATATTTCCCGACGGGCTTTGGGACGCGGCGCGCATGACAAACGGTCTTGGTCGGCTCGGTTGAAATGGTCAGACCTGCGCAGCTGCGATGCGCATGCTTTCTTGTCAGCTTGTCGGCGAGATGGAGAGGGTCGGTTCTGGAAGGTGTGACCGGAATGACGCAAATAAAGCGGGTGCTGCTTCTTGGTGCAGGTGGCAAGCTGGGGACGATGTTCCGGGCTGCCTGGGAAAACGCGCCACCGCTGGGCTTTGAGCTTGTCTCAATTTTTCGCGACCCTGTCATTCCGGAAGGTGGCGTGCGGTGGCAGCCGGGCGACGGGCCTCTGCAAGTCGGTCCGGTACATGCGGTGATTGCACTTTGGGGCGTAACGCCGGGGCAGGGAGCCGATCTGAGTGACAATGGAATATTGGCGATCGAGGCTCAAACCCTTGCTCATCAACTAAACGCAGAACGTGTGCTGCATTGCTCGTCCGCCGCAATCTACAAGCCGTCACCACGTCCGCTGTCAGAGGACATGCCAGCCGATCCGCAGAATGATTACGGGCGCGCCAAACTGGAGATGGAGCACGCGGTTGCGGACTGGTATGCGGCGCATCCACACGGGCCGAAGCCTTGCCTGATGCGGATCGGCAATGTTGCTGGTGCGGACAGTCTGTTTGCCACGATGCGCGCCAGCCCACATGTCACTCTGGATAGATTTGCAGACGGGCAGGGGCCTCGCAGAAGCTACATCGCTCCGCAAGATCTGCTGCATGCCCTTGTCGGGCTGCTTCGGTGTCCCTTGGATGACGCGCCTTTCCTGGTCAACATGTCGGCACCGAAAGCGACGTCGATGCAGGCGATTGCAGAAGCCGCCGGCTGCGATATTGCCTGGAAGGAAGCGTCTGAGAATGCCAATGCCCTGGTGGAACTGGACACGACGCGCTTGCAGAAGATTGCCCCTTTACCCATGTCTTCAGCGGAACCCGACAGGCTGTTAGAGACCTGGCGCAGTAGGGTGGAGACGTAATGACTTCGGCAAAACGCCTGACCGATCTGATCTGCGCTGCCTTGCTGGCAGTCGTTCTGCTGCCCGTTGGGCTACTGATTGCTGCGGTTTTGCTGATCAAGGAGGGTCGTCCGATCTTCTACATTTCGGAGCGGATGAAATCTGTGGATGAAGGGTTTCAACTTTGGAAGTTTCGGACCATGAGCGTTGACCCCGCCGATAGCGGCGTGTCGGGCGGGGACAAGTCGTCGCGGATTACGCCAGCGGGACAATTCCTGCGTCGGCACAGGCTCGACGAAATTCCGCAGCTTTGGAATGTGCTGCGTGGTGATATCAGTTTCGTCGGACCGCGCCCGCCTTTGCGGCGCTATGTCGAGCAGTTTCCGGAAATTTACCGCGAAGTTCTGAAGTCGCGCCCCGGGATCACCGGGATGGCGACTTTGGCTTATCATCGTACTGAAGAGCAGTTGTTGGCACCTTGCCAGACGGCAGAGGAAACCGAGGCCGTCTATACAAAACGCTGTGTACCCAGAAAGGCGCGTTTGGATCTGATATACGCGCAGCGCAGGACGGTGTGTGGCGACCTAAAGCTGATGCTGGCGACGGTGTTCCGGCGTATCTCACTCCATTAAGGTCACGGGCACGGCTATTTCCGAAGCTGCTGCGCCGCAACATACCCTGTGAACGTTCCAAGCCATTGCCTTGTGCTGACAATGTCGCCGGCGCCATCCACGAGGTAGGTATTGCTGAACGAACCGTCCGGCCCGATGCATTGCGCTGTCATTTTCTGGGCTACGGTGTTGATCGCACCCAGTTTCACCGGTGCCGTACCGTCACGCGAGACTGCGCAGGTATATTGTGACGTTGCCGTGACATCCTCGCCGGTCAAAAAGCGCATCGTGTAGGGCGCTGAACCGCCGGATTTGCGCGAGACCAGGGACAGCAACGCGTTTTCTTCGGATGACATCAGATCGCCACCAAGCCCGCGTGTCGAGGTAATCATGCCGCCGCGGAAGGTCAGCGTTTGCCGTTGTTCGGTTGCGTAAGTCCGGTAGTGTCCGTTTTGAGCGATCTGAATGACCAGCGCACTTGCCTTGCGGGATTCAACCGTTACCAGCGCCAGTGGTCCGGCCTTTGTCGCGAGAGCCTGATTGATCTGGGCGACAGTGACCTGCGGTGGTTCCGTCTTGCGCGATCTCGCCACCGTGCCGTTCACCAACTGTTTAAACACTTCCGTGCGCTGCTCTTGGGCCGTGTCGTTGCCACAGGATGCCAGCCCGATCAGTGCAGCAAGGGCGAGGAGGACGCGTGAAATGCGTGGCATGATCATCTCCAGAACTTTCCCCAGGTCTTGGCCAATTCCGGCCGGTGGTAATCTCGGACCTGTTCGTACAACCGTCCATCAACATTCAGCCGTGCGCCGCCATCCCGGGTCAGAGACTTGATCTCGGCGTTGTTGGCCTGACGAGAGGGCTGTCCCAGCACCCAGCCCAGCGGGATCGACAGCCGAATGCCCTTGTCGAAAGAGCCTTCGCCAAAATCGTCATAAGAAACATCAGTAAAGGTCGCAAAAGCCCCGACACGCCAGCCGTTTGCAAATTCACGGTCCAGCGCGACAGTGGCACCATAATCGCCTGCAAGATAGCGGCCCACATCCAGCTGTCCGTGAAAACCGTTACCGAAATCGTAATAGGCCGAGGCGTGGCCAGTCAGAACCTCATAGTCCCGAAGGCCCAGCATCTGATCATAATCGCGCTGCTTGACGAAGTTCAGCTCGACGCCCAAGGCCAGCGGACTGCCGACCTGCTTCCACAGCAACTCGCCCGAGGCACCCGCATACATCTCTTCAAGGTAGCCCAACGTGACGCGGCTGTAGAGGTTCTTGCCCGGACGTCCATAGGCGGCAAGCGTCAGATGCTCGATCGCCGGATCGCCCTCTTTGGAATATTTCGCATAGTCGGTTCGCACCCGGGGCAGTCCTGATGGGTCATTACGCGTTACATCATCCAGATTGCCGCCGATTTTCTTGGTCACGGCGCCGGACAGCACGAGATTCGGCAAAACCCGGTAATCAGCTTTCAGGCGGACGCCCGCGTCGGCGCGCACGGGGTTGTCCGGATCAAATGCGCTGAGCGCGATATACGGATTGAACGCCCAGGTGAATCGCGGATAAAGTCCGGCTTCGGGGGCAGGGGCCATGTTATAGCCATCCAGAATGCGCGTCTTCGCCAGCATTTCTGTCGCGGCATCATTTTCAAGCGCCTCAAGATCGCTTCGCTGGATTGATACGGCAGACATGGCCATTCCGTTGACAACGGGGACGATGACGAATTCTTCCACCGAAGCCGGCAGGACGCGGCTCATGGCCCGTGCCGTACGACCAATTGCTTGCGGCGCGGCACCGTACCGTGGATTGCGAAGCCGGATCGTGGCGCGGCGTGGTTCAAGCTTCAGCGCTTCTAAAACGAGGCCCTCGCGTTCCAAGGATGATTTCAAGGCAGATTTTGCATTGGCCGATGTCGCGGCAGAGTCCGTTGTCCACCCCAGGTCCTGCACCGCGGCCGGGCTTCGAACTGCAACCGGAAGCGGTGCAGTTTCGGTGCCGCCGGGGACCTGAGCGCGCTTGGGGTTGGTAAAGAGCGTGAACTGTGCGCCGACTTCGGTCCCGTATACATGATACAAGGACAACTGGTTGCCATTGTTAAAGCGATAGTCAATCCCGTAGTTCCACGGAGATTCCCGATCAAACTGTCCGGTGGTGCTTTCCTGAACGTAGTCGTCCGAAGAGTATTCCAGCTTGAATGTCAGGTTCTTGTTCGGCGAATAGCTGACCCCGCCGAAAGGCGCAACATCACCCCGGAACCAGCGATCGTAGGTCGGCACGCCACCCTGACCCAAAAGCTCTGCCGGGCGGTCACCCGTGTCGCCGATGGCACCATAGCTGCCCAACCGACCCCAGCCCAAACCGCCGGTGACGCGTAGTCCCGGCACCAGCTCTTTTGTAGCGACAAGGTATTCGCCGCCGTAAAGCCCGGTCCCGATGAAATCCTGAAGCCCCACGGTGATCGCCGGAAGGGTCTGCGTTTCGGTCAGAAGTTCGTAACGCAGGTCGAAACTACGGTCGAAATATCGCCCATCGACGTTGCCCGGTGCCGGAAAGTTCTCGATTGCCGAGTAGCGGAAGCTGCCGGACAGGCGGGGCGTGATCTGGAAATTCAAAGTAGCGCGCGTGGTGTCGCCAAACCGCGAAACGGTGGTTGCCAGCGTTGCATCCGGGGCTGGGCCTGCGGTTGGCATGTCGATCAGACCAGGGCTGCCATATAGGTTGTACCCCGGTAAGCCTTGCGCAAGCGCCAGTGTACTCGGCAGCGCTGTCATCAGTGCAAGAATGCTCGCGGCGCACAATGCTCGGCCACGCCAAGAGCCAGTGTATCTTGTCAGGCCGGTTTGCGTCATGTCTGGATCCGTTCGTCGTGTAGGCGCATCTTTCTTTTGCTAAGCCAATGGCGCACGCAAGTCTATTGCCTGAAGGCTCACAGCAAAATGTTTGTGGGATAAACGGCACGTCTGGCCGTATCTGACGGCCGCGACGGCAATTAACTGCTCATTTTTAATTGTTAAGGGGGGCGTAACGGTTGCCTTGATAGGTCTGAAGTCGGGTGAGAAAAAGGTGGTAGATATGGTTGCGCAAACAAATGCGTCGCCGGTTGTCATCATCAAACGGAAAAAGGTTGTTGCGGCCGACGGACACCATGGTGGTGCCTGGAAGGTTGCATATGCGGACTTTGTGACCGCAATGATGGCCTTTTTCATGTTGATGTGGCTTCTGAACGCGACAACGGAAAAACAACGTCAGGGCATCGCGGATTATTTCAGTCCGACCATCGCGATCAGTCGGATTGCCGGTGGCGGGGATGGAAATTTCGGTGGAAACAGCATCTTCACGGAAGATGCGTTGCCGCAGACCGGGACCGGGTCAAGCAGCCTGCGACCGACAGAATCCAACCAAGCGCGTGGATGGTCGGATGCTGGCTCGGACGAGGATAAGGACGACGCCCAGGATGAACAGCTCGCCGCTGTGGAAGAAGCGCTTTTGGGTCGAAGTGGCGAAAGTATGCTGGCGGATGAGATGCTTCGGCACATCGTGACCAAAGTGACGGATGAAGGGCTTGTGATCGAGATGCACGATCTTGAAGAAACACCTCTGTTTACGGATGACATGGAGCCGACAGCAATGTTGGAGTCGATTGTTGCGGCTCTTGCCGAGGCGTCTAAAATTGTCACCAACCCGGTAGCGATCGAGGGCCATGTCCGGTCCGTCCCGGTTGTGATGACATCCCGGCCAGTGTGGGACCAGTCCTCCGCGCGCGCTGATATTGTCAGAAAGCTTCTTGAATCAGAAGGACTTATGCCAGAACGCTTTGAAAGACTGACGGGACATGCTGATAGGGATCTGGCAAACTTCAATCCGATGTCCGTACGCAATAACCGTGTCGAGGTCATCTTTCTTCGTACCAATATCTGAACATGAAAATAAACTTGATGAAGGAAATTCAAGGTCATTAGCGGGCTGTTTAGCGAGCGAGCGTATCTGTTGCTCAGAGATCGACTCGATGCAGCAGAAGGGCTCGCTAATGACCATTTCCAGTTCGCTAAATGCAGGTGTTGCCGGGCTTGCAAGCAATGCCACACGGCTTGGTACAATTTCCGACAACATCTCAAACTCTTCCACCTACGGATACAAGCGGGTGGAAACGGATTTCCAGTCGATGGTGCTCGCGTCAGGCGGTGGTACATATTCCGCGGGCGGAGTCAGGGCGACGACACAGCGACTGATTGGCCAGGACGGCCCGCTTATTTCGACCTCCAACGCCAACGATTTGGCTGTCCGAAATCGCGGGTTTCTGCCGGTGGCACGGGCCACGGATGTGGAGGCAGGAAACGGCAATCCAAAGATGTTGCTGACCACGACAGGGTCTTTTCGGACAGATTCAGAAGGGTATCTGCGCAGTACGAATGATCTGATGCTGCTCGGCTGGCCGGCAAATTCGGACGGCAGCATTGGAACTTTTTCCCGCGATTCCAGCGACGGGCTTGAACCTGTGCGCGTCAACCTGAATCAGTTTTCCGCTGAACCCACAACGCGGATGTCATTGGGTGTCAATCTGCCAGCGACCATGACGGATGCGGGATCGCCAGGAACCGCGCAGCCTCTCTCGGTTGAGTATTTCGACAATATGGGCCGTTCGGAGAATATAGAGGCAAGCTTTACACCTACGGTGCCGGCTTCGGGAACTTCGAATGAGTGGACCATGGTGCTGCGTGACAGTGCGTCGGGCGGCGCTGTGATTGGCGAATATGCGCTGACATTCGACGACAGTCGCGGCTCTGGCGGCAACCTCGCAAGCGTGACGACGATCTCCGGCGGCATTTATGATGGCACAACCGGCACCGCGATTGTCAATGTGGATGGCGGCCCCATGGAAATCAGTATCGGAAGGCTCAACCAGAATGACGGGCTGACCCAGCTAGGCGACACGTTCGCGCCGCTGGATGTTTCCAAGGACGGTTCGCCGGTCGGCAACATGACGTCGGTGGAGGTCGATGAAACGGGCATGGTTCACGCCTATTTTGATACTGGTATCACGCGCACAATATATCAGGTGCCGCTTGTTGATGTGCCCAACCCGAACGGGCTCAAGGCCATGGACAAGCAAACTTACAGCCATTCGCCTGAAAGCGGTGCGTATTTTCTGTGGAACTCCGGTGACGGGCCTACGGGCGAAATCGCCACATTTGCACGCGAGGAGTCGACGACTGACGTGGCAAATGAACTGACGGACATGATCCAAACCCAAAGGGCCTATTCGTCCAACGCCAAGGTTATCCAAACCGTCGACGAAATGCTTCAGGAAACCACGAACATCAAACGCTGAAATGCAGGTTGATCCAAGGAGAAGACGATGACCCTGAATGGAGCACTCTCCAATGCGCTGAGCGGGCTGAACGCCTCTGCCCGCGCCACGATCAACGTGTCATCCAATATCGCGAACGCCCTGACCGATGGATATGGACGCCGCGAATTAACCGTCGAAAGTCGGATAGCGGGCAGTCATGGCGGCGTCGCGATCACCGGAACCCTACGTCATGTCGATCCGGTGATTCTGGCGGACCGTCGATTGGCCGACGCAGAGCTTGGCAACGCAAGTGATCTGGCGAGCTTTGCCGCGCGGATGGAGACGGGTATCGGCCTGCCCGGCGAAGCAGGGTCCCTGTCACAGGTAATTGCGGATTTTGACAGTGCGCTTGTCACCGCAGCCTCTCGGCCGGATTCAGAGGAACGGTTGGGAGCCGTCGCGCGCAGCGCAGAGGCGCTGGTCAACACGATCAACACAATATCTGACGGTATCAGCGGGGCTCGCGAAGACGCCGATTCAAAAATCGGAGAAATGGTTGATCAACTCAACACGTCATTGAACAGAGTGGTTGATCTGAACAAGAAAATTTCCAGCGCAATCCACAAGGGGCAGGATACGTCAGGTTTTCTCGACGCTCGCCAAAAAGCTGTTGATGAAATCAGCGAAATGATTCCGGTTCACACGGTCGCACGAGAGCGCGGAGCGATTGCAATTTATTCGACGGGCGGGGCAATCCTGCTGGAAGGTACGGCAATTGAAGTCGGCTTTGCAACGACTGGTAAGATCGAACCACAAATGACGTTGGCTGGCGGTCATTTGTCAGGCCTTACATTGAACGGACGTGCGGTTGATACATCTGCCGACAGCGGCGCGTTGCGTGGCGGAAGGTTGGGGGCCCAGTTACAGATCCGCGATGAAACGGCACCCGCCATGCAGGCGACTCTCGACGGGTTGGCGCGCGACCTTGCGGAACGGTTTGGGCCCGGTAGTGCCGATAGTACGATCACGGCTGGTAGCGCAAGTATGTTCACCGATTGGGGATCACCGTTCGACCCGAGCTTTGAAACCGGCTTCGCCAGCCGGATGGAGCTAAACTCATCTCTTGCGCAGGACGGCGGCAGTTTATGGAAATGGCGCGCAGGTATCGGTGCCACGACCCCAGGCGTTGTCGGGGACTCAGGGCTGCTCAACGGGCTGAAACAAGCGCTTTCAACCAACACTTTGCCGTCTTCATCCGCGCTGCCAAGCGCCCTGTCCACCCCGGATACCCTGGCAGCCGGTCTCTTGTCGCAGGCATCATCCTTGCGATTGGGGGCAGATGATACGCTTGCCTATGCCTCCAGCGCCCAGAACACGTTGAAACAATTGGAGCGCGGTCAGGGCGTCGACACCGATTACGAGCTTCAGAAGCTCATGGAGTTCGAAAACAGTTATGCCGCGAACGCTCGTGTCATTCAGACCGTGGATGAAATGCTACAGGCCATTCTCAACATTTAGGAGCGACCATGCAGACACTTGGCGATCTTGCCCAGGGTATGACCCTGCGGTTCCACCAAAGCCGGATAAAATCCGAAATGGGCCAGTTAAATTCTGAAATCGCGACAGGGCAAGTCCGCGACAAGGCAGAGCGCGTCGGCGGTGATTTCCGTCAGCTGGCGGGTATTCAGCATAATCTGACCAGGCTGGAAGGTTACAGCATCGCAACAGCTGAAGCGAGCCAGATTGCCGGTACGTTACAAACCATCCTTGGCAAGGTTCAGGATGAGGCTCAGGCGTTGGCAGCCCCGTTGACAGGTGTCGGAATGAACACTCTGCCGGCCACGCGTGAAGCGCTGGGGACAGAAGCGCTCGATCGTTTGGGTGCGATGATCGGCGCGCTCAATACGCAATCTGGCGGTCGCAGTTATCTTTCCGGGACTTCAACGGACCAATCTCCGCTGGCAGATGTTTCGACCCTGATGACGGCCCTTCGGGGCGCGATTTCAGGGCAGACCACAACCTTAGGGGTGATTACCGCGCTTGACAATTGGTTCACCGCGCCGGCCGGTTTTGACGCTGTAATGTATCAGGGCGGAACCCAGGATCTTGCATCGCTTCGATTGGGCGAAACGGAAACTGCCGATATTGCGCTTCGCGCTGACGATGAAACCTTGCGAAATATCCTCAAGAACACTGCACTTGCCGCGCTGGCGACCGATGCATCCGTCGGTTTGCCAATGGGTATTCAGGTCGATTTGCAAAACCATGCCGGCGCAGCCTTGCTGACGGTCAATGACGACATAACCGATCTGCGCGCCAAGATCGGCACCCTTGAGGCGCGGATTGAAGAGACGTCGATACGCAATGCGGCCGAGGTTTCCAGTCTCTCACAGGCCCGCAATTCACTGTTGGAGGCAGATCCCTACGAAACAGCCAGCCGACTTGAAGAAGTGCAGTATCAGTTGGAAACGGTTTATGCCCTGACGGCGCGTTCCGCTCGCCTGTCCTTGTTGGAGTATCTCCGGTGAAAACTGTGATGAAATGGGTCGCATTGGGAATTTCCTTGTTGATCTCGCTACCCGCGCAGGCGCAATCCATTCGGATCAAAGACCTGGTCGAGTTCGACGGTGTGCGCGGCAATGATCTGGTCGGCTACGGCTTGGTTGTCGGTTTGAACGGAACAGGAGACGGCCTTCGAAACGCGCCCTTCACCGAAGAGATCATGAGCAATATCCTCGAAAGACTTGGCGTCAATGTCTCGGGAGAACAGTTCAGGCCGAAAAATGTGGCTGCGGTCTTTGTGACGTCCGTCTTGCCGCCCTTCGCCCGTGCGGGGGGGCAGGTTGATGTAACAGTGTCGGCCATCGGTGACGCAAAAAGCCTGCTTGGTGGTACATTGGTGATGACGCCACTCAATGCTGCTGATGGCGAAATCTACGCTGTGGCCCAAGGTACGGTGATTGCCGGCGGCGCGTCCGCAGAAGGCGAGGCCGCATCTGTGATTCAAGGCGTGCCCACTTCGGGTGTTATTCCGTCCGGGGCTCGTGTCGAGCGCGAAGTCGACTTCGATTTTTCTTCGCTGTCAACGCTGCGACTCGCATTGCGCGAGCCTGACTTTACAACCGCGGCGCGGATAGAAACGGCGCTGAACAACAATTTTCGCGGATCGGTCGCGCGCATGCTGGATTCCGGCACCGTTGAACTGAATATTGAACGGACCGGCGCGTCGTCGCCGGCCCACGCGCTCGTTCGAGTGGAAAATTTGGTGATCGAACCCGAACGCCGCGCCCGCGTCGTTGTCGATCAGCGTTCTGGCACCATAGTTATGGGTTCGGATGTGCGAATTTCTCGCGTCGCGGTGTCTCAGGGCAATCTGACACTCCGGATTGCCGAACAGCCGATTGCCGTTCAACCCAGCCCGTTCAGTGATGGTGAAACGGTTGTCGTACCGCGCAGTCAGGCCGAAATTACCGAGGAACCTGGACCCAGCCTTGCCGAAGTTCCCGGCGGCACATCCCTATCAGAAGTCATTGCCGGCCTGAACGCCCTTGGCGTCAATCCACGCGACATGATTGATATTCTCAAGAGCATAAAAGCCGCCGGCGCGCTTCATGCCGAGTTTGTTGTGCGCTGACAGTCCAGCCTTTTGTGTCTGCCTTAATCCCTGATCCGGCAAATTTGATTAACTTTGCGGAAATCTATCGGGCTTAACACATGAAGGGCTGTTTCAGCGCAGCCCAGCAAACCGGCGCTGTAGCTTCCTATTGGAGTCGAGACGTGGCATTTCAGTTCAGCGGGCTCTCGCAATCGAAGATCATTCTAACGATCGCGCTGATGGCGACGATTGTGATGATGATCTTGCCGGTGCCAGCCTTTCTGCTGGATGTCGGCCTGGCGGCGTCGTTTGCCTTGGCCGTGTTAATCTTCACGCTTACGCTTTTTATCGAAAAACCGTTGGATTTTGCAGCCTTCCCGACCGTGCTTTTGGCCTCGTTGATGCTGCGATTGTCCCTTAACGTGTCGTCGACCAAACTGATTATTGGTCAAGGGCATGAAGGGACGCATGCAGCCGGCAATGTTATTGAGAGTTTTGCCAGTTTCGTGATGAGCGGCAGCGTTTTTCTTGGGCTTGTGGTCTTTGGCGTGCTTCTAATCGTGAACTTCATGGTGATCACCAAAGGTGCCGCGCGGATGGCTGAAGTTGGTGCGCGATTTGCGCTGGACGGAATGCCCGGCAAACAACTTGCAATTGACAGCGATCTCAGCGCAGGCGCAATCACC
This sequence comes from Primorskyibacter flagellatus, assembly GCF_048268605.1. Taxonomy (NCBI): domain Bacteria; kingdom Pseudomonadati; phylum Pseudomonadota; class Alphaproteobacteria; order Rhodobacterales; family Roseobacteraceae; genus Primorskyibacter; species Primorskyibacter flagellatus. Next base: position 10,914 of record NZ_JBLWVF010000008.1, on the reverse strand, counting down.
CACGAAGAGGCGCGGGCGCGTCGAGAAAAAGAACAGCAGGAAACAACTTTTTTCGGATCATTGGATGGCGCGTCAAAATTTGTGAAGGGTGATGCTGTCGCAGGTCTTCTGATAACGCTGCTTAACCTTGTTATGGGCCTGATTATGGGTGTTGCCGTGCAGGGGATGCCTTTGGGCAGTGCGTTTGAGACCTACGCAATTCTCACAGTTGGCGATGGGTTGGTGACGCAGATCCCTGCCGTCATCATCTCGGTCGCAGCAGCACTTCTGTTGGCGCGCGGTGGTGCCATCGGCGCGACAGACGTTGCCCTTATAACGCAGATTGGAAAACACCCAACGGCTTTGGGGACGGTAGCTGTGTTCATGGCGATGTTCGCTCTTGTTCCCGGACTGCCTTTCATTCCGTTCATTTTGGGCGCGCTTGGGTTGGGCAGTGCCGCCTTTATGGTCTCTCGCAATCAGTCCGAGGAAGAAAAAAATTCGAATGACGACGCTGAGACAGAGATCATGCCCAAAGCGCCTTTGATCGGCGATGTTCTTGATCTCGACGACATTCATGTGCAATTCGCGCCGGATCTGGTAAATATGGTGCTCGACCCCGGATCCGGGCTTGATGTGCGGATCACCAACATGCGGAGCCACATTGCGAGCGCTTATGGTCTGATCATGCCGGAAATTCGGTTGACCGACGATGCAAGCCTGTCGAGTGGCACCTATGTCATCAGGATCCAGGGAGTCGAGACCGCGAAAGCCGAACTCAATCCCGACATGGTTCTTGCGCTGGTCCGGGACGCGTCCGACAATCTGCCGCCGGGTGCGACTGTAACCGAACCTGTTTACGGTGCGCCCGCGCGGTGGATCAAACCTGCGGATCAGGAAAAGGCTGCACTGACCGGAGCGACTATTGTAACCCCGGCAGAGATCCTTGCCACGCATCTTCTGGAAACCATCAAGCGAAACTTCTCGCGCCTGCTGACGTTGAAGGCCCTAAGGCGTCTGCTTGATGAGATGACCGCCCTTTCAAATGAAACGCGTGCAGATGCAAACCGCAAATTGCTGGATGAACTTATTCCTGATCGTGTGCCCGTCGACCTTCTACATTCGGTGCTGCGGCTGCTGCTGGAAGAACAGGTGTCGATCCGAAACATGCCGTTGATCCTCGAAGCGATTGCTGAGGCGCGCCGCCTTCACGCGAACCCGGACGGCATTTGTGAGCACGTCCGGCAGAGGCTTGGGTTCCAGTTGGTTTCAACTGTTTCGCGCGATGACGGTTCCATTCCGCTAATCCAGCTGGCACCCGAATGGGAAAACACGTTCAGCCGGTTTCAGATCGACAGTGACAAAGGCGGGCTGGATGTCGCTCTGCCGCCGGACGATTTTGAACGATTGACGTCGCGCGTGGCAGAGCAGATCTCCAAGGCCGGAGAGCGCGGTGTCAGCCCCGCCGTCGTTACATCTGGCCGGCGCCGCAGGTTCATCCGAACCGTTTTGGCGGCCAAGGGGATTAATACGCCGGTCCTGTCTTTCGAAGAAATTGGTATCGAAGCTCGGCCGGCGCTTGTCGGTGTGGTGGCAGCATGACTGCAATGGACAACCTTCTTTCACAAAGCTCGATCTGGCTCTGGGCGCTTTTCGTGGTGTTTCTAAGGATCGGCACCGCAATCCTTGTTCTGCCGGGCGTTGGCGAGCGGAGCATTCCCGTTCGCATCAAGCTGGCAATCTCCGTTGCGCTCAGTCTTGCCGTTGCGCCGGCCATCTGGCCGAACCTGCCGGAAATGAAAGGTGGTCTGGCGGGTTTTGCGCCGCTTGCAGCAAGCGAGAGCACGAACGGCCTGGCGATCGGCTTGTTTTTGCGGCTTTTGATTCTGGGACTTCAGATCGCGGGATCTATCGCGGCGCAGTCGACATCCCTTTCGCAGATCGCCGGCAATACCGGAGCAGAGCCAATGCCTGCGATCGGAAACCTGCTGACGGTCGGTGGCCTCGCATTGCTTTTCGCCACCGGATATCAGGTCAAGATTGTATTGTTCTTGGCGAATTCCTACCTGATTTTGCCGTTTGGTGCGTTTCCCGACCCAAGTTCTCTGGCTTCGTTGGGCATTGCCCGTACGGCTAAGGCTTTTGCCATGGCCTTTACGCTTGCGGCACCTTTTATAATTCTGTCAGTACTTTACAACCTGACTCTTGGCGTCATTAACCGAGCCATGCCGCAGCTCATGGTCGCGTTTGTCGGGGCACCGGTCATAACACTGGGGGCCTTGGCGATGATGTTCGTTCTGGCACCCACGCTGCTCGCCGTTTGGGTTCAAGGCTTTGATGCGTTTCTGTCCGCGCCGTTGGCCCCCTGACGCATGTCGCAGGGTGACGATGACAGTGACAAAAGTCACGAACCATCCCAGCGAAAACTGGATCAGGCCCGCAAGAAGGGGGAGGTTGCAAAATCGACCGACATCTCGACTTGGGCGTCCTATTTGGGGCTACTTTTGGCATTCTATGCTGTTGGAGCCACGGCGGCGTTTAGATTTGGGTCGTTGCTGGTTGGATTTCTCGATCGACCTGACGATTTGGCGCAGATTTTTTTCAGGCCCGGTGCCACCACGCCAGTTGTCGGCTTAAGCAGTGGAATTTTGACGAATATCATGCCTTTGTTCGTGTTTCCGGCGGTATTGGTTGTGCTAAGCCTGATTGCCCAACGCGCCCTTGTTTTTGCGCCAACCAAACTGCAACCGAAACTCTCCCGAATTTGCCTTATCGCAAACGCCAAGAACAAATTCGGTCGCAACGGGCTTTTTGAGTTTGGCAAGAGTTTTGTGAAACTTCTCATATATTCAATTTGCCTGGCGGTTTTAATCCGTGCCCGAATGGACGAAATTTTGGGGTCGGTACGGTCGGATCCAGCAACTGCGATTATGCTGCTCGCCAAGCTGTCGATGCAGTTCCTGATAATCGTCGTGATAATCTCGGCCGTCATTGGGGCGCTGGATTTTTTCTGGCAACACGCAGAGTTGATGCGCAAGAACCGGATGTCACATAAAGAGATGCGTGACGAGCACAAGGAGTCAGAAGGCGACCCATATATGCGTCAGGCTCGTCGTGCCAAAGCGCAGGAAATCGTCGGAAAACAGATGGTTTCTGACGTCGCTCAGGCCGATGTTGTTCTTGTGAACCCGACGCATTACGCGGTGGCTTTGAAATGGAGTCGCGCAGCCGGAGAAGCACCGGTTTGCGTGGCAAAAGGCGTGGATGAAATCGCTCGGCGCATTCGCGAAGTTGCACAAGAAAATGGTGTGCCCATGCATTCTGACCCGCCGGCAACACGGGCTTTGTTCGCATCCACTGAGGTCGGGCAGATGATCTCGCCGGAACATTACAAACCTGTTGCCGCTGCCATCAGATTTGCTGAAGACATGCGGCAGCGCGCGAAAGGATTTAGAAGATGATCGGCAAGCTGAAGGCTCTTGCAGAGATTATGGACATGCAACTCAAACAGCAGATGTCTCAACTCCAGAAAATTGAACTGCAACAGAAACAGATCCGGAATGAATTGTCGGAATTGACAACGCTTGGGAAGTCCCGATTTAGTGGCGCATCGGAGCTACAGGCGCGGGCCATCGCGGGCGCGGATTCTGCTTGGCGAAGCTGGGCCACACAACGGCAAACCCAGCTTAATGGACAATTGGCTTTGTTGGCAGCGCGGAAGCTGACACAGTTGGAAGACGTCCGTCGGGCTTTTGCGCGAAATCAGGCTGCCGAGGGGCTGGTGACAAACGCGACGCAACAACACGGCAGAGAGCGGGTCGATCGCGAGGCAGACAGGTTGTTGGAGTTGGTGATCATGAAATCGGGGTAGCAATGGTCACGCAAGGTGTGGCGATTCAGCTGTGATCTGACAGTCGGTCGCTTTTTTGGAAACGTCTGTCAGCTCACGAACTTTTCCTTCCAGATTTCTTTCCCATCGATCATAGTTTCGATGGATCTGACCTGCCACGGGATTTTTCCGCCAGCGTCGATTAGAGTGCGTAGCAACTTGAGGACGGACGATGAGGCGAAGACGCTTCACAGACGAGCAGATCATCGGCATCCTGTCAGAGCATGACGCCGGCGCGAAATGCGCGGATTTGTGTCGGAAGGTGCCTTTTACAACAGGAAGGCCATATTCCACAACCTGGCCCATGCCCGCGTGGCGATCGCCGGTTGGGCAGACGACTATAACACCAAACGCCCGCATCCGGCCGCAGCTTATCAAACTCCGGTCGACTACGCACGGACCCTGACCACCGCAATCGCCCGCCCCGCTGCGCAAGATGAAAGCCCCGCGCGTCGGGCGATTGCTCAACTTGCGCCGATTGGCGTAAACTCTCGGCGTACTCCGGTCGCGGCTGGATGAAAAACTAGTGGCGGGTCAAACGATAGTGGCACGTTTTGGAAGATCAGAGCGATCAGCAGCAGCTTGACACACATCCGGATAGCGTCGAACAGAGGACAGGCTCGATCTGCGTGGCGGCGTTCATGAACAGTGGGAGTGCCAGCAAGGTTGCCATCAATTGCCCGAACAGCCCAAGGGCGGCGAAACCTGCCCCAAACTGGCGCTGCCGCACAGCGTTCAGAAAGCTGACCACCGCGTCAAAATAGGTTTCGACCATCTATGATGTAGCCGGCTCAGTGATTTGTTGAAGCCTGCATGCGCCAACAACGATATCTGAAAAAGTTGAGATCGAGATACTGGTTTGTTCAGGCGTCCTGTCTGGCAATTTCAACAATAAGCACACTTTTCAGCGCGGGGCCCAGCACTGCACGACCATCCTGATAAAGATCTTGTCGCAGGATATTTAGTTGATTTGACCCCGTGAAATTGCCGTCAAAACCACCAAGATTCGCATGGTCGAACATGGATTGAAGAAAGACGCCTCGTAGCTTCGGTTCTTTGGCGAACACCAAGTCCTTACTTTCGGGCGCAATTTCGAGCGCAAGCGAAACCACCACCAGGGATTTTACGCGTTCGCCATGAACGATCGGAACCACAAACTGATTGTTAAGCTTGACGAATTCGTAGTCGGAGCCGGTGTTTCGCTCATGCTCTTTTCTCTTTGCTGTGTGTTGCACGGCATCAGGACCACAGGGGGCGACGTTCGCTGTGTTCGTCTCTTCAGCTGGTGGTGCCAGAAAAATCGCCGCGGCGATACCAGATCCGGTTCCGATCGCTGCCAAAGTGAGAGGAATTATGAGCTTGATCATGTGGTACCTCAGAAAGGAAGAGCTGCATCCAGGACTTGTTGACCGACTCTGGGTTGTTGCATGTCGGAGATCTGCCCGCGGCCACCGTAAGAGATGCGCGCCGACGCAATTTTGTCATAAGTAATTTCATTCATCCGCGAGATGTCCTCCGGGCGGACATAGCCGGAAACAACCAACTCGCGGATCTCGTAGTTTACGCGAACTTCTTGCAGGCCCTCGATGGAAAGGACGCCATTGGGCAGGACATCCGTCACTGTCGCCGCAACGCGCAAAGTCAGCTTTTCATTTCGGCGCACTGAACCATCGCCACTGGAATCACTGGCACTGCTGATCGAAACGGCGTCGTCAAGGCTGCTGCCTTCGGGCATCTTCTCGTTCACCCTTTGCGGCAAGCCGAACAGTTGCGGCAGGCCAAGACTTTCCGACCCGCTTCGTGATCTGGATGTGGCGTTTGAAATTTCGGCTTTTTCGTCAATTTCGATTACAACGGTCATGATATCACCGCGCTTCTCGGCGCGTCGGTCGCCCAGCAACGAACGCCGACTTCCGCTCCACAAAGATGCTTCGTCATGCGGCGCAAGTCGCGTGGTGGTTTCCGGCAAGCCGGCAAATACCATGGCTTGATGTTCCGGGCCCCGGTTGGCCGGCGTGAAATCCGGTGCCTTTCCGATGTGATCCATCCGGCCGCAACCTGAGAGACCGGCGCATAGGCCAGCGATGATAAGCGTTGTTTTTTTCATTGTGATACAACCACCTGCCCTTGAGGATCGATCTGCCCGAACACGCTGGTTCGGGAGTTGAGATTCATGACACGGATGCGATCGCCTTCGCCGCCCCGGCCCAATGACCTGCCATCCGATGTTATGCGCAGGCCGCCCTGTTCGAAAATCAGCGTGACGATGTCGTTTCGATCGACAATCGCCGGCGGCCCGACATCGCCGGCCCGAATGGGCCTGCCGGAATAGATTGTCTCCCGTGTTTCCTGCCCGATTGCGTCTTCGAGGACAGTCAAAGTGCCGGGGATTGTCGCGTCAGAGACCAACAGATCCTGTGCGGATAACAGAGATTGTGCACGGATCGTGCGCGCGGCGATCAACGTCTCGGCAACTGCGGGCACCGCGAGCAGGCAGAAAAGTGAGGCGAGGAGCGTTCTCATCACCTCACCTGCGTTGTTGCGCCCAGCATCTGGTCCGCGGCGGAAATGACCTTGGCGTTCAGCTCATAACCTCGTTGTGCCTCGATCAATTCAGTGACTTCGCGAACCGCATCGACAGAACTGTCTTCAAGATATCCTTGCCGCAAGGTGCCTAACCCGTCTTCGCCGGGTGACGCGGTCAGCGCCGGACCGGAGGCTTCGGTCTCCACAAAAAGATTGCTGCCCATCGCCTCCAATCCCTTTGGGTTGGTGAAGCCAGCAAGGTTGAACTGGCCCAGAACCTGTGCCTCCGTGGTGTCGTTGAAATAGGCGTAGACCTCTCCATCACCGTTTATCGAGATCGAGCGGGCATCGGATGGGATCACGATATCCGGCGCGACGGGAAACCCTTCAGATGTGACGATCAAGCCGTCGGCGCTGCGCTTCAGCCCGCCGTCGCGGGTATAGGCGGCCCGGCCTGACGGCAGAGTGACCTCCAGATAGCCCTGACCATCAATGGCGATATCCAGATCGCCACCGGTCGCCGAGAGCGCCCCTTGTTGCAATTGTACCGACACGGCGGCGGGCCTGACACCCAGTCCAAGCTGAACGCCGGTTGGCAAAACGGTGCCGTCAGAGGCATTTATAGATCCGGCGCGGCTGACCTGCTGGTAGTGCAGGTCGGCAAACTCCGCGCGACGCGCATTATAGCCTGTTGTGCTCATGTTCGACAGGTTGTTCGAGATAACCTCGACCCGCATCTGCTGAGCGCTCATCCCGGTGGCGGCAATTTTCAGGGCGCGCATTCTGCTCTCCTGTAATGATCTATTTGATTAGTGTTTTCATCGCGGTGCGGATGCGTTCGTCTTCGGCATCCATGAAGCTTTGGCCCATCTCGTAGGCGCGCTGTACCTCGATCATGCGGGCAAGCTGACTGATCGGATCGACATTCGACGCCTCAAGAAACCCCTGGATGACACGCGCATCCTCAACCGGTTCTGCCCCGGCCTCGCTGCGGAAAAGCACGCTGCCTTCGCGGATCATTTCGCGCGGGATCGTGGGTGCGAAGATACCGATTTGTCCCAGCGGCTGACCATTGGCACTGATCGTGCCATCCGGTGCGATGCTGACAGGCCCGTCACCGGCGGGCACGAATACCGGCGCCTCGCCCAGATCCAGTACCGGATGCCCGTCCGCGGTGACCAGATTGCCTTGCGCGTCGGGTGTGAACATGCCCGCGCGGGTCAGCCGATTGCCATCCGGCGTCTGAACCATGAAGAAACCATCGCCTTCGATCGCCAGGTCAAATGCGTTGCCGGTCTTGGTCAACTCCCCTTGCGAGAGCGAGGTTTCGGCAACGCGGGCCGACGCCATGGACAGGCTGTCTCCGCCTTTCGAACGTATGATGTACTCTGAGAAAAGCAGCCCTTCCTGCTTGAAGCCGGTGGTCGCCGCGTTGGCGATATTGTTGGCGACGACCTGCATTTCGCGCTTCAGGCCGGATTGGCGGGTGAGTGTCGTATACCCTGCGTTTTCCATTCTATCCTCCGATAATCAAAGGCATGAGGTGGTCATGAAAAAAGGCCACCAAGGTTTGTGTCATGAAGCTCATCGAGAGCCAGAAAACGACCACGATCGCGATCATCTTTGGCACGAAAGTCAGGGTCATTTCCTGAACTGAGGTCAGAGCCTGAAACAACCCAACGCCGACGCCAGCGATCAGGGCGACCGTCAGGATCGGGACCGATGTGATCACTGCCACCCACAGCCCTTGTCGCAACGTGTCGTAGAAAACCGCGTCACTCAGCATGATCGCGCCCTAGACCGGCATCCGAAGGATTTCCTGATATGCCTCGACCACCTTGTTGCGGACCGTCACGGCGGTTTCGACAGCCAGTTCCGATTGTGCCAGTGCCTGAACCAGTGCGTGTGGATCGGCCTGTCCGACCATCGCGGCCTTTGCAGTTTCCTCGCCGGCCTGAACGGTTTGGGCGAAGTCTTCTGCCACATTGACGAAGGCTTCCTTCGCGCCTTGGGTGGTTTCCGGTACGGGCTGAAAGGCGGGTTTGCTGCTGGTGTAGCTTTGGGCAGCGAAAAGCGATTGGATGTCCATTCTGGTCTCCGTTTGAAATTAGCGTCTTAGTAGCTCAAGCAATCCGCTCGACATTTGCCGGGCCTGATCGAACATTTTCAGGTTGGCCTCGTAGCTGCGCTGGGCTTCACGGGCGTCTGCCATCTCGATAATCAAATCCACATTGGAGGCTTCGTAATGACCGGTTTGGTCTGCCATCGGATGCGAAGGGTCGTGAATTTTATCGAGTTCCGTCCTGTCGAGCGTCACCCGGCCCGTCGCCACACTGCCGACGCCGGTCGCACGGTTCATTTCTGTTTCGAACGGGACAAGTTTGCGGCGATAGCCGGGCGTATCTGCGTTGGCTATATTCTCTGAAACCAGCCGAAGTCGTTTGGCCTGTGCTTGTAGTCCACTGGCAGAGACAAATAGCGAGTCGGAAAACGCACTCATATGGTGTCCTTTCTGGGTCAGCCCCGGCCAAGGCTGGCGCGCAAGATATTGAGGCTGGATTTGTAGACCGCGAGCGCCTGATCGTGATTGCGTTTCGCCTCGACAGCCTTGACCATTTCCATCTCGACAGAAACACCGTTGCCGTTCAGGCTGTCCGACACGCCTTCCTTGACGCTGATCTCAGGCGTGGCTGGTGAGATGTTCCCGTTCAAGTGTCCGGCACGGGTTGCTTTTTGGACTCCACCGGTTTGGTTGGCGAAGCTGGCAAAACCACCGACCTGTCTCGCAAGATAGTCCGGGGTATCGGCATTCGCGATGTTCTGTGAAATCACGGCTTGGCGTGTTCCTGCGTGCTGCGCCAGCGAAATGGCGGTACGGAAAATTTCTAGGTTTTGATACACCGGGGTTTCTCCCTCGATTGGCTTCAACCAAGGCTTAACCCTGATTCCTTTAGAAAAGGTTTGTGGAACATTTCAGGAGCGTTCGATGCAAAATCGAGGGATTACCGATCTGAGGGAAAAAATCACCAGTCTTGAACCTGTTCGGGCGGTGGGTCGTGTGGCTGAGGTCGAGGGTGCGCTGATCTGGGTGCGTGGCATCGCCGGTGACGCGCGGATCGGCGACAGATTAAGCCTGTTCCGTCGGGATAACGCGCCGCTTGGCGGTGAGGCTTTGATGATCCGCAACGCTATGGTCGCGATGTTGCCAGAGGGCAACGTAGAAGGCGTGACTTTGGAAGACCGGGTCGCAGTCTTGGGCCGCAATACTCTGGCACCTTCAGATGAATGGATCGGGCGCGTGATTGATCCGTTCGGAAAGGCGCTGGATGGTTTGCCGCTGTCGGCCGGAAGCGGAAGACGGGAATTGCGATGTGATCCCCCGGATCCAGCAAGCCGGAGGCCCCTGGGCGCGCGCCTGGAAACCGGGCACGCTGTTTTCAATACGTTCCTCCCGATTGCGCGCGGTCAACGGCTTGGGCTTTTTGCGGGATCGGGCGTTGGCAAATCGAGCTTGCTGGCCAGCCTTGCACGCCAGATCGACGCCGGTGTTGTTGTTGTTTCTCTTGTTGGCGAACGCGGCCGCGAGCTTCGGGAGTTTGTCGATACCACACTTGGTGAGGATGGTATGAAGCGGTCAGTCGTCGTCGCCGCAACGTCTGATAGATCACCACTTGTCCGACGGCGCTGTCCATTGGCTGCGATGGCAGTTGCCGAACATTTTCGGGATCAGGGCGCGCATGTCTTATTACTCGTGGATTCAATCTCGCGATTTGCCGAAGCGCATCGGGAGGTTGCAATCGCGGCTGGCGAGCTTCCAGCGTTGCGCGGGTATCCGCCCTCCACAGCGCATCAGATTATGTCGCTTTGCGAACGTGCGGGGCCGGGATCTGCCGCGGCAGGTGACATTACGGCCATCTTCTCGGTTCTTGTCGCTGGATCAGACATGGAAGAACCGGTCGCGGATATTTTGCGTGGCGTTCTTGATGGCCATGTTGTGATGGACCGAAAAATTGCCGAACGCGGACGATATCCGGCAATAGATTTGCTGAGGTCAGTCTCACGAAGCCTGCCCGGATGCGCCAGAGCAGACGAGAACCAATTGCTCCTTGCCGCACGCAAGTTAATGGGAACATATTCAGAATCTGAAATGATGGTTCGCGCGGGGTTGTATAAAGACGGCACAGATCCCGCACTGGACCAGGCTATTCGCGCTTGGCCGGAACTGGACGGCTTTCTTTCACTTTCCGAGCCGGGCAGTTCCCGAGACAGCTTTTCGCGGCTGCGTCTAATTCTGCGGAAAACCGGTGTGCAGATTGTTCCTGTGGCAACAAATTCGGTCACAGCGGCGTCGCATGTCCCGGGTCAGGTTTCGGGATGACGTGAGCCTAGTCACCCGGAACTGTAATTCGTATCATAGACTGAACGGGATATCGGGAGATGATGCGATGGTGGGCCGAGTTGCGGATGTGGTTGAATTGAGCGAAGACGAGCGGCGTTTTCTCGAAGGTCAGGTTCGGCGC
>NZ_JBLWVF010000007.1:0-185613 GCF_048268605.1 Primorskyibacter flagellatus | reverse complement strand
CATCGCCGTCGGGAAGGAAAAGAAAGTCGCCATTACAGCAGTCATGCGCAAACTGCTGGTCCTCGCAAATGCCTTACTGCGCGATCAACGAAAATGGACAGAAAGCATGGCTTGACCAAGACGGATACTCCTCGGATGACTCTATACATTTCATCCCATGTCGGGTCAGCACGATCAAAACGATCCTTAGCATAGCTGACACGGCAATGATCAATGTGGACCTCACCAACTATGCGACCTCGGTTTCGCTGATCATCAATCGGGTACTCCCGCTCTTCATTTTCCCCATCGCTCCAGGAAAAAAGATCCTTGTTCCCAATCTCAATTTTTCGCCCATTGCGAACAAAATCGATACCGAACTCGGACTGGTCGAGATACCTCTGAATTCCCAGCCACCCCGTAACCTTGCGTTTACGCTCGACTACAGACTTCGCAGTCTCGCAATTCGGACATGTTCCGCCCACTTCGGCATCTACGAGCCAACTCATGCAATTGATGCAGTACAATCGGGCTGCAAGTTCATGATTGATGCTCATAACTGCCGGAATATTTGTTCCACTAGGCCCGGGAACAACCCGATCTTCATTCCACAGGCAGTGACGTCGCGCCTCGACGCGCTTGTGGTTCACATAGAGCTCAAAACTGATTGGTATTCCGTTCGGCCGAAGCATCGAAGAGTAAGCTTGCGACAGCCGTTTGCGTATTGCCGTTTGATTCGCGTTTTTTGCGAGCCATTTTCTCTGCTCTGGCTTGAGTTGCTTGATCGTAATCTCGGTACCATGTTGATCGGGATCGGCCTTTGCGCGCGACAAACGCGGCGTCCGAAAGTGACGCTGCAGACGCAACTTGTCGAAATCAATCAGGAGCCCGTGCCACTCACGCTCACCCTTCCGCGTAGTCCAAACTTCGGTGACCGAACCAAGACGAGCCGTGGCTATGTTAAATCCCATGCCAAACAGCCCAAGGCTATCGATTGGATTATTGCCTGACCACCCGGCGCGTACGGCGCGCTCCAGCATATCTGGCGTCATGCCGGGACCATTATCGATGATCCGAAGTGTTGCACCAGATGAGTCCGCTTGCGGCAAGTGGACATCGACCTTCGCACCAGCGACCGAGTTTCCAGCACGTCCTTCTTTCAAAAAGCCGTCAACTGCGTTGTCGACGAGTTCCGCGACGCAGCGCCACTGATCGATATTGATCTCGCCGAGCATCGGCAAGACGCGCGGATCGGGCTCGAGATTGAATTCGCTCGCTGGACGCGGATCGTTCGCATCGATGCTCGCCATTACACTGATTCCCTATTAACTTCAGGATATTCTTTCAATATCTCCGTACGATATGGAGGCCTCAGGTTGAACACAAGCGAAGGAAGAAGACTTGACTGTAGGTACGCCAGTTCCCTCGACTTCGGAACTCGAAGACTACCTCGAGCGCATGCGGCCGACAGTAGACGAGACGATCGACAGGCTAGGTGCAACCCGCTTCCGGGAAGATCCCATCGCAGGTAGGAAGTACTCCCGTGCGACCTCGATTGTCAGCTCAGCATACAAGAGACATGGCGCCATCCTTCAAAGGGCCCTGCTTGAGCGGCTTAGGGACTGCGCCAGATTGCGCGTTTGGACAGAGGACGACTTCAAGCTTTCACATGACACACTCCGCGAGGTCCGCATCGCAGAGAGGCTAGATTCCCTGTTGCAAGTGCAACTTCCATACGGAGATCGTGAACGCTCCGTGCGCGTCGACATCCTCGTATTCGACGAGGCATGTCGCTCCCTAAACGCCTACAACATCAAACGCGGCAACGGCTCATACGACGGCGGCAAGCGGCGACATATCCACGAAGAGCTCGTACGTACCCAGATGCTTCTTACCGACTATGGCCGCGGGATTGGGCTTTTGTCGGATACGAGCAATGCTCACGTCATCTTCTACTACGGCCTTCTGTCGCTACCGCAGCCACTCGCGATCTCTGGTGACGATCTCGACGAGCATTTCCAATTTCCTGTCCGCGAGGCAATCGAATTAGTTAACGCCTATTTCGTTGCAAGGTTATCAGCGCTCATCGAACAGGAAGACTAGCCACACCAATGATTTAGGTGCCTCCGAGCGCACTTTGCACGGTGCCCCAAAGTCGTTCGATCCCAGTCGCCTTTCAACACAAGAGACCGAGATCGAAAACGTCCTGAGCCACAATTTTTTATCCATCTTTTCAGTGCCTTGCAACCTATTCGCCAAAACCCCGCAGTCATGAGGTCCGGAGAATATCGGCCGTAGAGAACGCTCCCGGCCACCCTAGCGCCCGACCCAGTGCTAAACACCTCCCGCATAACCTCTGAATATAACGGAAAAATCCGGCCGCAGCCGGATGGGGAGAAACGTTTCTCTAGGTCAAGTGGCGGAGCGACAGTCTTCCGCACTATTCCATCAAGATACTGAAACAAATGTGATTATAATTACAGACTTTCATCTATACCACATTAAATACCCCAGTAGGATCGTTAGTCGACGTTGATCAGCTAGAGTATAAGTCTTTTTGCATCTTTCGAAATGCACTCCTGACCTCTGAAATCCCACCGAGGCGTGCCTTCCCTTCGCTAACGCTGCCAAACCGTGCTGTTAGGAATAAACCAAGCTTCTTCGTCGCAAGTTCACTTTCCCCACGGGTCTCATAGGCACCCAGAATGGCGAGAAGTAGCTCCTTCATGTCGACATCGGCCTCTACGAGGCTTCCGTTCCTGACACTATCTGCACGATCATGCCGGGTCTTGGGCGAGTTGGTAAACAAGACATAACTCAACACGTCAAATAGGTCGCTGTCAGGCGCATCGACCAGCCGCCGGATGTCATCGAGGCGGTCACGATCATAGCCACGATCCGAGAGCTGTTCCAAGAAGCGCTCACGATTGTCAGGATCGCTCCAAACGGCGCGAAGCTGATCTTCGTCTGTAACGATGCCGGTCAGGTCGCCGAACAGCCGCTCCAAGAATTCTTGGGCGGAAATCGGTTTTCCTTCGGGGCTCCAGTATGTCGTCGATGCAATGTACTTGATCCTGCGAATGCTTCCGTCTGACAGCTTCACGATGATCTTATCTTTGGGGGGCTCGGGATTGTCTCCACCTTCGGGTGGTTCGCCCTCTGGGCCAGCTGGAGGCTCACTTGTAACCGTGCGAGTTCCGCTAGGTGGCTCGGGATCAAGCGGCTCGCCATCCCATTCGGGATCGTTGAAGTTCTCATGCGCCTTGACGAAATCCCAGATCGTGAAGAAATCCTTGCCTTCATAGGTTCGCGTCCCGCGACCGATGATCTGCTTAAATTCGATCATGGAACGGATCGGGCGCATCAGCACGATGTGGCGGACATTGCGGGCGTCAACGCCGGTAGACAACTTCTGCGAGGTCGTCAGGATCGTCGGGATGGTCTTTTCGTTGTCTTGGAAGTCCCGCAAATGCTGTTCGCCTATTGCCCCATCATCGGCAGTCACGCGGTGGCAGTAGTTCGGGTTGGTCCCGTCCTTCACCTGATTGATCAGGTCACGGATCAGCGCCGCATGGTCTTGCGTTGCGCAAAACACCAGTGTCTTCTGGCGCTGATCCATCTTGCCCATGAATTCTTTCACGCGGCTCAATTCGCGCTCTTGAATGATGATCCGCGTGTTGAAATCGCCCTCGGTGAATGTCTCGCCGGTTTCCAACTCACCGGCAATCACATCGTCGCTGCCGTCATAGACGTATTCATCGATGGTGCTGGCCATTTGGCGCACTTTGAACGGTGTTAGGAAGCCGTCTTCGATCCCGTCACGCAGCGCGTAGGTGTAGGCAGGCTCACCAAAATAGGCGTAAGTATCGGCGTTATGCTTGCGCTTGGGCGTGGCCGTCAGACCAAGCTGAGCGGCTGGCTCGAAATACTCCAGCAAGCGCCGCCATTCGCTTTCGTCCTTCGCACCGCCACGGTGACATTCGTCGATCACGATGAAGTCGAAGAAGTCGGGCGGGTATTGCGTGTAAACGGGCTCGCCATCGCCGGTCATGAAGGTCTGGAAGATGGTGAAGAACAGACTGGCATTCTTCGGGGGTTTGCCGCCGTTCTTGCGGATCGTGTCGGGGTCGATCCGGGTGACGGCATCATTTGGAAAAGCGCTGAACGCGTTATACGCCTGATCGGCGAGGATATTGCGGTCGGCGAGGAACAGGATGCGCGGACGGCGTGTGGGTTCGCCCGTCAGGTTCCATTTGGCTTGGAACAGCTTCCACGCGATCTGGAAGGCGATGGAGGTCTTGCCGGTACCAGTCGCCAGCGTCAGCAGGACGCGGCGGTCGCCTTTGGCCAAGGCTTCCAGCGCAGCATTGACGGCTTTGTGCTGGTAATAGCGCAGTTCCCACTTGCCGCCGTCCGTTTCGAACTCCACGGCCCCGAACCGCTCGCGCCAGGCACTGTGGGTGGCAAAGGTGCGCTCCCAAAGTTCATCGGGCGATGGGAAGGGCAAGTCAATGTCGCCTTCGTCACCGTTGGCCATGTCGATCTGATACCAGTTCAGACCGTTCGAGGCATAGGCATAGCGCGAACCCAGCAAGGTGGCATAATTCTTTGCCTGTGCGACGGCCTCTCGCTGGCTGCGTCGGGCCTTCTTGGCCTCCAGCACGGCAAGCTTCTGACCTTTGTAGTACAAGACGTAGTCGGCAGAGAGACTGCGCCCGCGTGTGCCGCCAGATTGGATGCGCCCAACGGTGATGGGATCTTCACGTTTGACCTTGGAGCCGTTCTGCCCCCAGCCCGCCGCCGCAAGGACGGGGTCTATACGCTCGGCGCGGGTGTCGGCTTCGGTTTCATTATCGATGCTCATACGCTCAACTGATCACTTTTCAATTATTTCCACCAATTCCGCCTTTGTTTCATAGATCACGCGCACGGCTTTGCAGACGAGTTTCGCAGCCTCAGACGTCACAGCATAAGTGTTGGCGTGGGCTAAGTTGTCACGCAAGTCTCGGATCGTCTTAAAGCGTTCCTTCACTTCACCGCAGTTAGGTGACAATAACTGGGCCTTTCGAATGATGTCCGCCTTGTCGCTCAACTGTGTGAAGGCGATCTCGCTGACGAACCCGTCTTGCGCCTTGGCCTCCGCTATCCCATTGATGAGTTTTTGTCGTCTGCCCTCACTGAGCAATGACATCCAGCCTTCGGATTGCGGAAAACGTTTCTGAATCGCCAGTGCCATTGCCATTTCCAAGCTGGTAATCAGGGCGAACAGCGATGCCCGGACAGGTAACGTCTGAAGGTCCGAAAGACTGACCAGCCCTGCGATCTGGTTGCCCGATACAACGAGATTCGTCGGGTAAGTATCTGCCTGCATGACGAAGTCAAAGATGCTCGCGTCGGCACCAATCACGATCTCTTCAGAGAGGGGGGCGAAATCGTTGGAGATTGGTGTGTCCGGGGCGTCTTCGGTGAACCAGCGTTCAGCGTGGTAAAGACCTATGACGCGATTATCCTCGTTGGTGACAGGAAAATAGCTGAATTTAAGTTGGTTGCGCGCCTGCACTTGAAGGGCAGTCTCGTCCGGTGTGCATGTAACGAAAGCGCTACGCGGCACCATCATCAATTCGACCTTCAAACTACCCTGAACGAGGTGCAGGGCATCAAGGCTGGCATCGTGATTGGTCGCCCAGGTCATGCTAGTAGATAAAACCTCTTTGAACCGTTCTGGCTACAACTCGCCGCCGCAAGGACGGGATATATGTGCTTGGCGCGGGTATCGGTTTCGTCATTAACGCTCATGGGAAATCAATTTAGGGTTCTTTCCCGAGCCACGACGCAAGAGGGTTGGAACCTTCAGCAAGGCCAGTTTGAAGCAGAAAAACACGATAGCCGACACAAGCAACGCCAAGACTAGTCCAAGCCAGTTCACATCAAAATCGCTGGGGTTACGAAGCATTTGAACAAAGGAGAAAGACGCTCCAGTCAGGCCGCCAAATAATGCACCAACGGTTGCACCGATAGCGATTGCGCCCAAAGCGCCGACGCCGACCCCGGTGCCCATTGCGACAACGCCAAATCCCCCTATCACCCAACCGAGCACGCCACCGCCGACCATACCGGCGAAGAAACCAGTCCCGGTTGCGAACAGCTTGTCGAGTGCGCTCTTCTCTTCGATGAAGTATCCCGAGACAGACAGAAACAAAAGAAACGTGAAAAACAGGGAAATCACGCCCGGAAGGTGCCGACTTGGGGTTGAAAAAAGTTTTACGAAAAATGGTCTCATTGAACGGTCCTCATGGAATTGGCGCATCCATCATGTTAATTTGCCCGCGAAGGCTTTCTGCAAAAGGGATTGGTGGAGGTCGTCGAGGTCTTGCAACATCGCTTCGAAATTTCTTTCCAACCTTTGCGTCTCTTCTGAGATCGCATGAGCCCTGCTAACAATTTCCGTTCTCATATCATTATCAGGGAAAGGGATTGGAATACGGTTCAACTGTTTTTGGTTCAGCTTTGGCTGAGCCATACCACTAACGTATGGCTCTAGTGAGATCGAATTCAGGTACAGTCGAACAAATTCTTGGGTGTCAGGGTCGTCAAATCTCAACACATGTGCATGGTTGTTAACCCAGGATTTGCCGCTAATCGAAAAGGCAATCGGGTAAGTGCGCGCAAGGAGGTTCGCACCATCTTCTGAAATTAACAGGAGGTCCTCATCAAACAGATAGTCGGCGACGTGGTCGACGACACCCGATGCGCCGTAGTACGGGATGTCACCCGCGACGCGCTTTGACTTGGTTATCGGAACGCGCACGCGGTCCAAGTTCTCGGAAATCTGGTCAAGTGTCTTCTCCTGCCAATCCCCTTCACCAAACACATTCGCAAGGTAGCTCTCGAACAACTCCCGCGCGTTTTGGAGGTTGGCTTCGGCGTGAGCGCGGGCGCGGGCCAGACCCTCGAAGGCCTCGTCCAGAACCGCAACAATCCGCTGTTGTTCTTTGAGTGGCGGGAGGGGGATGGGAACCTTGCCAAGGTTTTTCCGGCTAATGCGTCGTCTAGTTGTCCCAGAGCATCGCTCGTCTACATCGCGAAGATATTCTCGCGACTGAGTGAAATATACCAAGAGCCGCGGATCAATCTTGGTTTCGTCTGGACGAACAATTGAGCAATCGACTGCCGTAATCATCTTATCGCCAGTATCCGGTATCAAGCACGCTCGTCCGACTGGATCGGGGAGGCGCGAAATCAGGCAATCGCCCGGCAGGACCTCAAAGCAATTCAGTCGCGCAAATGTGTCCTCGTCTATCCAACGTGCTTTATCCCGGCGATCTTTGAAGACGCCTTCGCCTACGTTTCCTGTCTGGACAAGTCGGATACCATCGGTTGTTTGATCCTTAGATTCAATCCAATTCCCGTCGGTGAAAACCTCCGAGATCGACGCAAGCGCTCCAGTCTTCCACCCCGCCTTCACAGCATCCCCCGGATATTCTCCAGAATGTCCGCCGTCTCGGCATCCCGTGCCAGCATGTCGGCGATGATGTCTTCGGGGCTGCGCAGCGCCTCGGCCTCGGGCGTGTTAGGGTTCTTGACCGACAAATCAAACGTGTCCTCGTCCAGATCGGAACGGTTGACGATCCAGCTTTTTGGTCCGTTGGGGCGGGTGCGCTGTAACTCTACAAACTCCGCCAGATCATCGTCGTTCAGCGGGTTGGTCTTGCCCATGTTGCGCCCCGGATCGAGCTGATAGTACCAGATGTCGCGCGTCGGCGCGCCTTTCTCGAAGAACAGCACCACGGTCTTGACGCCCGCGCCCTGAAACGTGCCTTGCGGGCAATCGAGGATGGTGTGCAGTTCCGCCGCCTCCAGCAATTCGCGGCGCAGGGCAACGCTGGCATTGTCGGTGTTGCTGAGAAAGGTGTTCTTGATCACCACGGCGGCGCGGCCCGGTGCCTTCAGCTTGCGGATGAAGTGTTGCAGGAACAGATAGGCGGTCTCGCCGGTGCGGATCGGGAAGTTTTGCTGCACCTCGCGGCGCTCGCCGCCGCCAAAGGGGGGATTGGCGAGGATGATGTCGTGGCGGTCCTTCTCCTGAATATCCATAACGTTTTCATTGAGCGTGTTGGAGTGGATCAGGTTCGGGGCCTCGATTCCGTGCAGGACCATGTTCATGATCCCGATGATGTAAGCGAGGCCCTTCTTTTCTTGGCCGTAAAAGGTTTTTGTTTGCAGGATCTCGAAGTCCGACGCAGAGAGTTTGTCGGTGCGCATGTAGTCGTAGGCCTCGCAGAGGAAGCCCGCAGAGCCGACAGCTCCGTCATAGATCGTCTCGCCGATCTTGGGGGCGGTCACCTTGATCATGGCGCGGATCAGCGGGCGCGGCGTGTAGTATTCGCCCCCGTTGCGTCCCGCGTTGCCCATGCGGCGAATACGGGTTTCGTAGAGTTGCGACAGTTCATGCCGTTCGGCCTGGGTGTTGAAGGACAGGCCATCCACCGCTTCCAGCACGTCGCGCAGAATATAGCCCGACCGAAACTTGTTGCGCAGCTCGTTGAATACCTCGCCGATCTTGTACTGGATCGTGTCCGGGTTGGTAGCGGATTGACGGAAGGCGGCGAGATGGGGGAACAGATCCTGATCGACGAATTTGATCAGGTCATCACCGATGCGAGCAGTGTTGTGATCAAACTCCCCATCCTTCTTTGGTGCAGCCCATTTGTCCCAGCGAAACGCCCCGTCGATTATCGGCGCGTAGTCGTCGCCATCCAGCTCAGCCCGGTCCTGACGTTCTGTTTCGAGATCATAAAGGTATTTAAGGAACAGGACCCATGACGTCTGTTCCACATAGTCGAGTTCGTTGGCGATGCCTTCCTCGTTGCGAAGTTCCCGCTCGATCTTGTTGAATGCGTTTTCGTACAATTTCTGCCCCTTGGAGATTTATTGACAACCTCTCATCAACCTCACCTTTGGGCAAGTGGCGCATTGCCCAGTTTCAGCATCCCTTGCATCCCGCGACACCCTGAAAAACTTGCGGCGACTAATCTCGGTCAGCCATGCCCCGGATCAACTCCATTTGGCGTTCTACCGTGACAGGCAGATAGGAATTGACCGTAACAGCAAGGCTCTCGTGGCCGAGGTTCATCGACCATGCCTTGCGTTGCTCCATCGTCGTGCTGATTTCATCCCCGTATTTGGTCAGTGTCTTGCGGAAGGCGTGCGGCGTGAACTGAGGGAGTTGGACATTGGCAAAAGCGCCCCGAATGATCGCGTTGAGCGGCGACGCATTGGCATAGCCTTCGCGCGCCAGACCCAAATTGCAAAGCCCTTGTCCCGGCACATAGCCCGTCTTGGCCTTGGGAAACAGCGCGTCGTCTGGCCCGAACAGTTTGTCATCCCGCAGAAACCTCACCCATTCCGTGAAGCACGCGCGATAGGCGGGATCGACCGGGAAGAACTGGCACATGATGGTTTTCGCGCCCTTGGTATTCACCTCGCGCGCATCCTGAAACACATGGCCCAGATCAACGTTGACGTGTTTCAGCTTCAGCGACGCCACCGCGCCATCGCGCGCGCCGGTCAGCATGAAAAACGCGAACAGCGCCTTGTCGCGTTTATCGAACTCCGTCTCGAACGGCATCGCCTGAAACGCATGGGCGGCCTGCTGCATGGACGGATAGGGGATTTCACGTTGGGTATGTGCTACCCTGCCCGCCTTGAGCGTGTTGTTGAAATACTCGACGTCCGGATAGGTCAGCACCCGCTTGAACCCTGGACGGCTGACCAACCAGTGAAAGAACCCTTTGACCAGCCGCAAGGTGGCATCGACCGTCGAAAAGGCCAGCGGCTTGCCGGTCTTTGCGTTCTTTTGCCTAGCCAGGTAGGCCTTGAAATCCGCTGCCTGCTGACGATGGAATTTCTTGAACGCCTTGGTTTTCGTGCTGTCCTCGAACTGCCGGATTGCGGCCATCACCTTATCGATAGACTTCTCGTCCTGACCTTTGGCGTGGCGCAGATAGGTGGCGTAGTCGTGTTTGATACGCTCGTTTTCCTCGATATAGTTCGCCATGGTCCGATCCTTTCTTTGACCCTTGTTTTTCCTGTCATTTCCGCCGGATTCAGCGGCCCGCCGGAAGTGGTGTTTTACGCTAGGGTTGTGGGGTTCTCTTAGGGTCAGCAGCTATGGCGTGTGGCGATGGCCAGGAACTGCGCCAGTTCATCGCGCATCTTGAGCGAGACGAACTTGTTGCAAGGTGTCTCACAGACCCCGCACAACGCCATCAGCCTGCCCCGCGCGGGGTTGAAAGGTTCATAGTCCGCCATGTCTCCATAGGGTGCACGCGGGGCGCGGCACGACATGCAATAGAACTCATCCGGTGCTAGCTTGCGGGACGTCTTTGGCAGCCGACTTTCGAGGAAACGCTTGAGTTCACGGCCAAGGATCAGGTGCGGCTTTTGGCTGTCCAGCACCGCAAGCCCCGCCGGTCGCCATGCCCGGACCGTGTGGGGCGTGACGCCCACCGCATCCGCGGCGCTGTCATAGGTGTATTGGCGATGTATCTTGACCCTGCGCGCCGAAACACGCTTGGCCATTAGTCTCGCCCCGCCTTCGCTGGATCGACCCGGTTTGTCTCAGCCCATGCGTTCAGATCAGCGCCCCGGTAAATGATCTTGCGGCCCAGCTTGTAGAATGCTGGCCCCATGCCCTTGTGACGCCACTGGGCCAACTTATCGCGATCACCGATCAGGTTCAGTTCGTTGTCGCCAAGCACGTAGTTGCGGTTGTTTTCAAATAAGCTTGCCATTGTTCAGCCCTCTTCAATTGCTACCGAGGATTCTGAAGCAGGTTTGATGCTATTGAAAACAAGGGAAGAAGTGCCGCATTCAAGGTGACGAAAGATCTATCGTTTCACACCTTTTGGGTGTTTATTGGACGCACTATCGTCATGACTTTGCCAACCACCGTCGTCATCGGATGACAGTCCAAATAATCCACCAAGCATGTTTTTTCTGGGCTGTAGGTCTTCACCGGTCAACTGGTCGATTGCCCACATGCCAGCCCGCTTGAAGTTGGCACGGATGCCTAGAATCCGAAATACTTCCTCAAGCGCGCGCCCGTAATCAGTTGACGGGTGATCCCCGTCACGTGACGTTCCAATGGTTGGCTTCTGCCCACTTTCGCCCGCAATAAATCGCGCAAACCGCAGTGCGATGGTTCGTGCATAGTGATTAGGAGGGCGTGAGCTTCCGCTCCAATATTCCCGCTCCTGATCTTCAAGCTCTTGTAATCTTTTATGGAACTCAGTGCGCAGATCCAAGAGAACAAACGCGGAGGTGATTGGAAGGCCAACCTCGGACGCATTTTTTCTCACTAAGTCGCTAACGCCACTGATGGGAAGATCCTTCAGTCGCAACCGGCTTTGACGCGCCGCTATATTACAAATCCGTTCGGCAGTATCGTTACGCTCATCCTCGCGTCCTACCGCAGACAGCAAAAAGCGGATCAGTTGATCGGCGTTATTCAATCCGTCTTGAACAAGCTGTTTTTCCTCCAGAAACTCGGCCTTACTATCGTGAAAGTTAGGTTTCGTCGTGTCGAAAGCCGTAAAATAATCAGAGCCAAGGCCCCACCCGCCACCCGTTCGAAAGGGCTCGACGACCTTGTTCAGCTGTTCATTCAGGGTGGGGTCTTGTTTCATAAGGTTACTCTACTTAGACCTTTTGAACGTTCAACAGGTTTTGCTCCATTGCTTTCAATTGGGAACTTCACAGAAGGCGTAACAATCACAGCCTTTCGGCACTTCATTTGCCAGCACCCGCGACCAGGTCAACAATATTCCCATGGCTTGCCGACACATATTCAGACCAGCGATCCATAAGCGCACGTCGCTTTTCCAGGAGATCAGACCGCGCATATGCTCGCTCGACATTAGATCCGACCGTATGCGCAAGGCTCATTTCAGCAACCTCACGAGGCACATTGGCCACTTCGGACGCCCAATCCCGGAATGTTGACCTAAAACCATGTACCGTGACGCCTTCGACCTGCATCCGTCGCAACAGCATCAGCATCGACATATTCGACAACGGTTTGTGCCGCTTCTGACCTTCAAACACATATTCAGATTGCATCGCCTTCAACGGCTCGATGATTGCTAGCATTTCATCGGTCAGTGGCACCCGGTGATCCTCGCCCGTCTTCATGCGGATCGCGGGACAGGTCCAAAGCCGCGCGTCAAAGTCGATTTCTTCCCACCGCAGGCCCAGCGCCTCGCCTGTCCTTGATCCGGTCAGGCAGGTGAACATCAACGCCCTCGCCGCCATCGCGTCGCGGGTTTTCAGGTCAGCGTAGAAAGCAGGCACGTCCTGCCAACGCATTGCATTATGGTGTTTCACCTTGGCTTTTACTTTGGGCAGAGCTTGGGCGTCCTTGATCGCGGTCACGGGGTTCTCACCAGATCGGAAGCCCTTGGAACGCGCCACGTCCAGCACGGTCTTGATCCGTTGCGCCAGACGTTTCGCGGTTTCGTGCTTTTCGGTCCAGATCGGCGCAAGACACATCATCACTTCGGGCTGGCCAATGCTGTCAATCGGCATCCGCCCGATCTTGGGGAAGGCGTAGTCGCGCAGGGTGTTGATCCATTGCTGGCCATGCTTGGCGTTCTTCCAAGTCGGCATCCGGTCGATATGCACCTGTTTGGCAAATTCCTCGAAACTCGGCACCTCGCGTTTGGCATTGAAACGCGGGTTGAGGCCTTGCTTGGCCATGCGCCGATATTCCAGCGCCCGGTCGCGCGCTTGGTTCAGCGTGACGATGTCAGCGCCGCCCAAGCCGAAGTCTGTCCGCAACGGCGCGCCCTTCTTGTTCTTTTGACCTTTGACCACGACACGCACGATCCAGCGCCGCGCGCCGGACGGGTCCACCACCAGATACAGGCCCGACCCGTCGCCATGTCGTCCCGGCCCGAGATTCTCCACCAGCTTCTTTGTCAGCTTTCCAGTCAGGGCCATGTCGATAAATACCACACTCCATACCACTCAAGGAAAGCATACGGGCGGTATCGAAAGAAATCCAACGAAAAGCAGTAAGCGCGCAACCCTAACGGAACAAAGCAAAAAGGCCGCCCAAGGCGACCCATGCAAATCGTTCAAAATGGTGGGGTGGCGGAGCGACAGGGATTCGAACCCTGGAGACGGTCTCCCGCCTACACACTTTCCAGGCGTGCGCCTTCGACCACTCGGCCACCGCTCCGTGACGGGCGCTTAACACGGCTTACTCACGGCTCGCAACCCTCTAAATTCTTGCCGGTTGTGCAGTCCCGGCCTCTGATGGACCTGATTGAGGATGAAGCGACCTGACTATGACGTCCAAAGTCCAGATATCCATTTGTAGGGGGTGAGGTCACCGCGCATCTTGAGCAAGCCTGCGCCCCCTGCTGTGATGTGCCTAAAGAGTGATTGATAGTGCCTGCTTCAGGCCACGACCTCCAACCGCCGTCCCGTTTGATCCGAGGTTCGACACCAGAGGGCACCGGTTCATGTAGCCTGTATCATGCGCTTAATTCCGGCTAGCGATAGAGCGCACCGACACCGGTGCATTTCCATGCAGGTCGCGACACGCAGACGTCCGGCTGTGAAGCTTTTTGCTGAAAGCAGACGGTTCATCATTCCGCGGTGCGCTGACGGAGCTTCTATGTGCGGTTGGTCAATCCACCGCATCAGCGTCAAGTCATGTCCACGGAGCGGGCACGGTCTGCAAGACAGATTATCGCGGTCAATACCAAGCAGATCAGCTTGCCCCGGGGACGCTCTGCCGATGATTGCACCATGCCATTGACGCGCCTCCGGAAACAAACCTGTTTTGCCGGGCGCGCCGCCCAAAAGATCGCGTTCCGGCACCGGTTTGTCAATCCGCGCGCATAGACATTTGGCGTCAACCTCGGGATCAGCCGTTGTCGAAATCCAGCAACAGACCATCGGTCATACCCGCGGCCACGTCCAAGCTTTGTGTCAGGCAGGTGAGTGTCGCACGCGCGCCCGGTTGCACTGTCCCGATCTCCCCGGCCCTGCCCAATGCGCGGGCTGGGTTGGCTGTCGCCATCCTCAAAGCATCGAGCAGGCTAAGCCCCGCGTGATCCATCATGTTCCGCACGCTGTCGATCATGCTGACATGCGCGCCGGCCAAACGGCCGGTTTTGTTTGTCAATCGCGTGCCGCGCAATTCGATTTCTTCGCCGTGAAGTTCGAACCCGGTCAACTGGCCGGCCAGGGTCAACATCGCGTCGGTCACCAGGCACAGCCGGTCCGGCATCAACCGCGCTGCGGTCGCGACGTTGCGCCAGTCGACATGATGCCCATCCGCGATGATCCCGGCAAACAAACCTTGCGAGGCCAGCGTGGCCCCCACCACCCCCGGTTCGCGCCCGGTCATCTGCGACATTGCGTTGAACAGATGCGTGACGCCGACAAGTCCTTGGGCCTCGGCCTGCGCGATCTGGTCGGCACTGGCCTCGCTATGCCCGGCAAAGACGCGGATACCGGCTGCGGTCAGGCGCGACAAGGCGCCCGAGGGCAGGTTTTCGGGCGCAACGGTCAACAGCAGCGTGCCGTTTTGCGCGGCGGTCAGCCGGTCAAGATCCTCGGCATCCATGGCGCGGATCGCGCGCGGATCGTGGATACCGGGGCGCGCATGTGACAGGAACGGACCTTCAAGATGCAGCCCGATTATGCCGGGCACGCCCTGGGCGATGGCCTCCTGCACGGCGCTGATCGCGCGGGCATAATCGCGCCCCGCTGCGGTTATAAACGTGGGCAGGATATAGGCGGTGCCGCCCTGCCGTGCCCCGGCCGCGATCCGCCGTAGAGCCTCGGGGCTTGGGTCAAAGTTGAACTGCGTGTCCCCTGCCCCGTTGATCTGAAGGTCGATGAAGCCGGGTGCGACCAGATCGAACTCGACGGCGGTCCGGTCCTGCGCATCGCGTGCGGTCGCGGCCCGGACAGCGGTGATCCGCCCGTTGGCCATCTCGATGATCTGGTCGGGGCGCAGATCGGCGCAGATCCCGTCATAAAGCTGATGCGCGAAGACGCGTTGCGGATGTTCCGGCTCAGTCGAAGGCACTGTCGCGTCCTCCCGGATGCACATTTTCATAATAATCCGTGAAGGTCAGCGCCCCTGCCGCCGCTTTGTCGAGTATGACCGTCGCGGAGGCGTGAAGCTGCAACGCCGAGGCCGGGCAAGCGGCGCTCAGCGGCCCCTCGACCATGCGCATGACGGCGTCGGCCTTGGCATCTCCGGTGGCGAGCAGCACACAGGCCCTGGAGGCGAGGATGGTGGCGACGCCCATGGTTATGGCGTAGCGCGGCGTGTCTTCGAAGGATGCAAAATAGCGCTGGTTGGCGCGACGGGTGCTTGTCGTCAGGGTCTTGACCCGCGTGCGCGATCCAAGGCTGGCGGTCGGCTCGTTAAAGCCGATATGTCCGTTTTGCCCGATCCCCAGAAGTTGCAGATCAATGCCGCCCGCAGCCGCGATCAACGCCTCGTATTCAAGCGAGGCCGCCTGCGGATCGGGGGCATCGCCTTTCGGCAGATGGGCGCGCGCCGGGTCGATATCGACATGGCGGAAGAACGCCTCCTGCATATAGCTGTGATAAGAGCAGGGATGATCCGGTGCCAGACCGATATATTCGTCGAGGTTGAAGCTGGTCGTTTTTGTAAACGAAAGCCCGTCCTCGCGGTGGCGCTGCGCAAGCGCCTCGTAGAGCGGCAGCATGGTGCCGCCGGTTGCCAGCCCCAGAACGGCATCGGGTGTCGCGGTCACGGTGCGTGCCACAATATCTGCGGCACGCTGCATGGCCGCCTGTTCGTCGGGAAGGATCAGGACCTTCATGGGTTTTCCTTTCTCAGATGTGCCGCCAACGCGCCGATCAGCGGCGCGTCATGGCCAAGCGTTGCGGGCACAAGGCGCGGGCGGAACAGCGCAGGTTCTTCGGCCAGCGCGGCACGGGCGCGGTCGATATATCCCGGTGCCAGCCCGATGCTGCCGCCCATCGACACGGTGTCGAGTCCCAGAATGGCTGTAAGATCGCCGATCAGGGTCGCCACGGCGCTGGCCGAGGTTGCGATGATCCGGTCGGCCCAGTCCTGCCCGTTGGCCGCGGCGGCAAACACCGCGCGCGCGTCCCTATCGGCGTGACCGGCAGCCGCAGCGGCAGCGGCGATACCGCGCCCGCCCGCGATGCTTTCAACGGTTGCCATGCGACCGCTGCCGCAGGGCCCGCTGGCGTGACGGCTGGAGACAAAGCCGACATGCCCGGCCAACCCGTTCTCACTGGCAATCAGACGGTTCGCGATGACCAGCCCGCCGCCGACACCGGTGGACACGGTGAGATAGGCAAAGCTGTCGCTGCTGCTTCCCGCGCCGAACAGGCCTTCGGCCAGGGCGGCGGCGGCGGCGTCGTTCAGGCATGTCGCTGCCCCCAGATCACGCACCAGCGTCTGTTCCAGCCCAAAGCCGAGGATGGCAGGCAGCGTGCCGCGATTGACGGCGTGCCACGCCCCCGCCCTGTCGACCCGCCCGGCAACGGCGACGCCCAGAGGCGCGCCGCTTGCGTGGCCAAGCCTGTCCAGCAGGGTCCGGATCGCCGCGATCTGCGCATCGGGATCGGCGGCGGCATCGGTCGGCGCGATCAGGCGTTCGGCCACGACGCCTTGCTCGATCCGCGCGGCGGCGATCTTTGTGCCGCCCAGATCGGCGGCAAATCCTGTCAGGGTGTTGCGCGGCATGTTCTGCATTACTGCGTCTCGACAGTCCGTGCGACAGCCTGTGCAACCGCATCATGGAACCAGCCGGTGACATGTTCCAGCCGCGTCAGGGCCGTGCCGACCGTGACCGCATCCGCCCCCGCAGCCATCGCGCTGCCCGCAAGCTCGGGCGTGTTGACCCGGCCCTCGGCCATGACGAAAGCGCCCAGATCGTGAAAGGCGCGGATCAGGTCATAGTCCACGCCCTCGCTTCGGCCAGCGGTCTGCTCGGTGTAGCCCGACAGTGTGGTGCCGAGGATCGCGGCACCTTCCTTCAGCGCCCGCTTGCCATCTTCAAGGTTGGAGCAATCGGCCATCGCCAGCTTTCCCGCCGCATGGATCGCGGCAAGGATCGCAGCCGTCGTTTCCGGGCGGGGCCGGTCGGTGGCGTCATAGGCGATGATGTCGGCCCCGGCCTCTGCCAGCGCTTGCACATCGGCTAAATAAGGCGTGATCCGCACCGGGCTGTCGTCAAGGTCGCGCTTGAGGATCCCGATGACCGGCACCGACACGCGCGGGCGCACCGCAGCAAGGTTTTCCGCGCCCTCGATCCGCAGACCGGCCGCGCCCCCCGCCACGGCCGCGGCGGCCATCGCGGCGACAATCTCGGGGTGATCCAGCGGCCCGTCATCGACCGGCTGACAGGACACGACAAGACCGCCGCGCAAGGTTTCAAGTACAGTCATGTTCATCAGTCCATCAGGCTCGGAAGGCCGGTTGACAGGATCGGGAAGGCGCAGACCAGGATCAGCACCACGAAGGGCGGGATCAGCCAGGGCAGGATCGCCTTTGCCAACCGCTGATAGGGAATGCCCCCGACCTGGGCCACCACGAACAGCGCCATACCCATCGGCGGCGTCAGGATCGAGATCATCAGGTTCAGCACGGTGATGATGCCGAAATGCACAGGATCGATGCCAAAGCCCATGGCAACCGGCACCAGAATGGGCACGACCACCAGCAGGATCACCAGCGCCTCGATGAAACAGCCCAGAAAGAAGATCATCAGGTTGACCGCGATCAGGAAGGTGACCGGACTGTCTGCAATGGACAGAAAGAAGGTGGCGATCTGCTGCGGCGCCTGCTCGCGTGCCATGATGAAGCTGAGCAATCCGACACCCGCCACGATCGTCGCAATCGAGGCCGACGTGACCGTGGTGTCGTAGATCGAGTCCCACAGCTTGCGGAAGGTCAGTTCGCGGTAAAAAATCAGGTCGATCATGACCGCGTAAAGCACGGTGATCGCCGCCGCTTCGGTCGGCGAGAACAGCCCCGAGAAGATGCCACCGACGATGACCACCGGGGTCATCAGCGCAGGCAGCGATTTCACGAACAGCGTGCCGATTTGCCCCGCAGAGCTGCGCGGATCGCGCGGGTAGTCGCGCTTGCGGGCGATGAACCAGACCATGACCATCAGCGCCACGGCGCACATGACCCCCGGAACGATGCCGCCCAGAAACAGCTTGCCGATAGAGACGTTGGCGATGACGCCGTACAAAACCATGGTGATAGACGGCGGCACCAGCGGGCCGATCATCGACGAGGCGGCGGTCACGGCACCGGCAAAGTCATCGTCATAGCCCGCGTCGCGCATCGCCTCGATCTCCATCTTGCCCAGACCGCCGGCGTCAGCCAAGGCCGAGCCAGACATGCCGGAGAAGAACAGCGACGCCAAAACGTTGACATGCCCCAGCCCCCCGGTGACATGGCCGACAAGGCTGCGCGCGAAACCAAACAGGTGATTGGTGATCCCGGCAGAGTTCAGCACACCCGCCGCCAGAATGAACAGCGGCACGGCAAGCAGCGGAAAGCTGTTGAGCCCATCCGTCATCCGCTGCATGGCAAAGCTGATGCCCATGCCGGTGTAATAGAAATATCCCATCGACACGAAGATCATGGCGATCCCGATGGGCACACCGATCAGCACGAAGATCAGCCAAAGAATACCGACGGTGGCAAGGATCATAGCGTGGGCTCCCGCGTGACAGAAACATCGCGGCGGCCCAGCAGGCGGCGCACGATCCGGTGGAATATCAGGATGGCGGCGACAAGGCCGGAAGCGTAAAGCACCGCGTCGGTTGTCGGCAGGGTGACGGTGACGTTGTCCCAGGTCCGCAGAACGGTCTTGTAGCCGATCCAGGTCAGATGCCCGACAATACCCAGATAAACGAGGTCGATCACGGTATAGAGAATGCGGCGCGCACCGGCGGGCAGCAGTTCCGCCAGAAAGGCCATCTTGAGCTGACCGTCCTGACGCTCGACCTCGGCAATGCCGATGAAGGCCATCCAGACCCAAAGCCATCGCGCGGCCTCCTCCGTCCAGACCGGGCCGCGAAACAGCGGCGTGCGGCCAAAGACCTGGATCAGCACGACACCGATCAGAACGATGAAGATCACCGATGCGACGATGCCCTCGATGCTGTATTTGCGCGGATATTTCAACGGCCTAGCCCCCTCCGGACAGATGATTTCTGCGGGCGCCGCAACGCCCGCAGAAAGATTGCTTATTCGCCGCGTACGCGGGCGATGGCACCTTCACCGAACTGCTCTTCGAGCGTGTCGTAGTAGGGCTGCATCGCATTGCGGAACGGAGCCAGATCGGGGCGGGTGATGGTCAAGCCGCGCTCTTCAAAGGTGGCGATCAAGTCTTCCTCGGCCTGCTGTGTCAGGCTGTTGTTCAACTCGCCACCGGCCGCAACGGCTTCGGTGATCCAGCCCTTTTCGTCATCGCTCAGACTGTCCCACAGATCATCGGAGATCTGCACCGCCGCCGAGGCGACGAAGTGGTTGGTCATCGCGACATGGCTTTGAACCTCGTAGAATTTCATCGCCTCGATTGTGGGCAGCGGGTTCTCTTCGGCATCGACCTGATTGGTCTGAAGCGCCAGGTAAACCTCGGCGAACGCGACCGGAGCAGGCGTTGCGCCGACATTTTCCGCGTAGGCGATCAGGAAGGGCACGTTGGGCGTGCGCAGACGCAGACCCGCCATATCGTCGATGGATTCGATGGCGCGGTTCGATGTGGTCTGGCGGGTGCCGTAATACCAGACATCCAGAAGATGGACGCCCTTTTCCTCGAACTTCGCCGACATTTCCTGACCCCAGTCACCGGCGATGATGTCTTTGAGATGGGCAAAATCGTCGGCAACATAAGGCGCGCCGATCAGGTTCAGCTCGGGGATGATATAGCTCATGTCGGGATAGCCGGTGATGACCATATCCAGCTCGCCCGCCTGAAGCTGCGCGACCATCGCCTTGAAGTCGCCAAGCGTCGAGGACGGGAACAGGTTCACGGTCAGCTCACCGCCCGAGACTTCCTCCAGATTGGACGCGAATTCCTGCGCCCCCTTGTAGACGTTCGAGGCTTCGTTGTCTTGCAGACCAAAGGTCAGCTCACGTTCAGCCATGGCCGGAGCGGCCAGCGCCAGGGTCGCCGCACAGGCGAGAAGAGTGGTCTTGAGTTTCATCATATCCTCCTTGATGTTCGATGAATGGCGAACAGGTCCGCCGGTTGTCAGTGTGTGGTGCGTCCGCCGGCTTCCGGCGACAGCTGCGGTGCCTTGAGGCGCGCCCGATAGGACCGGGTCAGATGTCGATCCATCACATCGGTCGCGGTGACGACATCGCCATCCAGAACCGCCTGATAGATCTCGCGATGTTCGTCATAGGCAATCCGATCATAGCGCAATGGATTAGGCGTCGGCGGGCGATGCGCGATCATCGTGCTGACGAACATGTCGTGCAGCGTCAGGATCACCGGGTTGCCGACAACCGAGACAAGGGCACGATGGAACGCGATGTCGGTCGGTGCAAAATCGGCCGTGCCGACAGCTTCGAAGTTCTTCTCAAGCGCGGCCTGCAACTTGGCCAGCTGGATATTATCGGCGCGCTTTGCAGCCTCGCGTGCGGCACCGGTTTCGATGAACTGGCGCATCTGCTCAAGATGCGCGCCGCTTTCGGCATCGCCCAGCACCTCACGGATCAGATCGCCGGTTCCCCGCAGCACCGTCGCGATGGAGGGAAGTGTCGCGCGGGGCCGCTTGCCCGCCCCGGCGGTGAGATAGCCGCGCATCTGCATCTGGGCCAGCGCCTCGCGCACCGTGGGCCGCGAGGCAGAGAACCGCTCGCACAGGTCGCGCTCTGTCGGCAGAGGTGCCTCGGGCGCGAACACCCCGCCCCGGATCTCGCCGATCAGCGTATCGGCGATCAGGTCCGGCGTGCGTCGGGGCGCATGGATATCATCAGCATCAGTGTCCACTGGTCTCTCCTCTTGCTTCATCTGGTATTACCAGAATATTATCTTGTCAAACTAAAATTCATTCGTATATTGCCAGAAATGAATTAACGCCGTGATTTTGTCAGTCCAGCCGGGTCCCGGCTTGTCACAATGGCGCGGCATGACAAAAGGTAGACCCCAACGATGACCGAACGACTGACTGGCATGTATGCCGCGCTGATGACTGGCCTTGCCGATGACGGGGCCTTCGACGAGACGCGCCAGCGCGGCCTGACCGACTATGTCCTCAGGCAGGGGCTGGCCGGACTATATGTCGGTGGCAGCAGCGGCGAATCGGGCCTTCTGGGGGTTGATGAACTGGCCGAGCAGCAGGGGGTCGTCGCCGATTGCGCCAAGGAGAGCGGCGCAAAACTGATCGCCCATGTCGGCATGCCCAACCTGCGCGATTCTGTCCGTCTGGCAAAGCGCGCCTCGGATCTGGGGTATCATGCACTGTCGGCCCTGCCGCCGCATTCCTACCCGTTCAGCGATGCCGAGATCGAAGGTTATTACACGGATCTGGCCGCCGCCACCGACCTGCCGCTGATTGTCTACGAGGTGCCGGTGCGCACCGGCCGCCCGATCGCGCTGGACTCGCTGGAGCGTATCCTCGACCTGCCCAACGTCGCCGGGATCAAGTTCACCTCCACCGATCTGTTCAAGTTCTCGATGCTGCGCCGCCGTCGCCCCGACAGCAGCTATTTCTTCGGCTTCGACGAGATTTACATGACCGGCGGCGTGCTGGGCGCGGATGGCGGCATCGGAACGACCTACAACATCCTCGGCAAGCTATATGTCGCGCTGGATGCAGCGCTGCGCGATGGCGACCTGCCCCGCGCACAGCAATTGCAGGACGCGTCCCAGATCTTTGTCGAGGCGCTTCTGGATACTGGCGTTCTGCCGGGCATGAAGGCCGCCTTCCGCGTCCTTGGCATTGATTGTGGCCAGACGCGCGCGCCCATGTCCCTGCGCATGTCCGAAGACAAAGCCGAAGCGCATATGCGCGCTGTTCTTGAGCGCCCCGAAATCAAGCCCTGGCTGGTTTGAAGGCGTCCCTGCCCGAACAAAAAAACCGCCCGCGGGCGCCGGGAACATCACAACAGGAGGAAACTATACAATGACACTACGTACCCAAATTCTTGGTGGAGCAGGCGCGCTTGCCCTTCTCGCCGCGACGGCCGGAACTGCACTGGCCGAGGATTGGCCTGATCTGCCCGTCGGCGTGAAGAACGGAATCGCCGAACGCATTGGCGACCAACTGATCGTCGGTCTGGGCAGTGCCGGCACGCAGGTTTTTGCGCTGGACCTGAATGACACCGCCGCCGGCTGGCAAGCACTTGCCGAATTCGACGGCCCTGCCCCATCGCAACCCGCGACAGCGGTATCGAACGGTGCGCTTTATGTCTTCAGCGGATCCGGCAACGCAACGGCCGATGCGGCATCCCCGATCATCTTCGAAACGGTCACCCGTTATGATCCCGAAGCCGACAGCTGGGAAACGCTCGACACCACCACGCCGGTCGGCCTGCTGGGTGCCAGTGCGGTCACGCTGTCGGATGGTCGCATCGCCATTCTCGGCGGTTACAACAAAGAGCTTTTCGACAAGTATCTTTCCGAGGTTCTGGCCATCGACAAGGAAACCGACCCCGACGCCTGGAATGAGGTGGTCGATTCCTACATGGGGATGGAGCCGAAGGACTACCGCTGGAACGACATGGTCTTGACTTATGACACCGCCGCAAACGCGTGGGGCGATCTAGGTGCCAATCCCGAACTGCCGAATACCGGCTCTGCCGTGGTTGGAACCGCGCCCGGAACCTTCCTGATCGTCAACGGCGAGATCAAGCCGGGGCTGCGCACTGATGCGGTCAAATCCGTCACCTTTGGTGTGGATGCGGCAGAATGGTCGGAAGTGGCCCCGGTTCCGGCACCCGATGGCAGCGATGTGCAGGAAGGCCTTGCCGGAGCCTACAGCGCTCTGACCGACAATGGCGTTCTGGTTGCCGGCGGTGCCAACTTCCTTGGCGCGCAGGCCGCAGCCGAAGCCGGTAACTGGTATGCCCACAATGGGCTTGATAAACACTGGGCCGCCGAGGTTTTCGCGCTGCAAGACGACGCGTGGACTCAGGTCGGTGAATTGCCTGAAGGGCTGGCCTATGGCGGGTCTTTCCCGGTCGATGGCGGGCTTCTTGTTGTTGGCGGCGAAGACAGTGAAAGAGCGGCACGCACCGACGTCTTCCTGGTTCAGTGGGATGGCGAAGAGCTTGCGATTGTAGACTGACACCAATCGGCAGTCGGCGCAGCCACCCGCGCCGACTGCCAAATCGTCGCATCAAAATGATGATGCTTAGCGGATCTTTGCGCGAAGGAACGCTTTGCCAAAGTCAGAAGTCGCGTTTCAGGATGGTCGTTGGACATGACATCTGGTCCGCACCGTCTCGCCTGTCGGGCCTTGGCGTGACAAAGGCGGGGACGGTTGCATTGTTCCGGCGACTGCACGTCAAGAGCGCTGTCGCCCAAGGTTCAAACGGCCAGAGCAAAGATCGCGTGACTAAACTCGCAATATTGACCGAGCTTTGGTCACTCACCAAGTCCATGCCGCGCAAGCAGACCGCTGGCGCGAGATCCCGACTGCCTTGCGCTGGCCGATCCTCGCCAATAGCATGGCATCGCCGGGGTCGGCGCGCAATGCCGCAGCGACCAACGCAACACGAACCGTTTGCTAAGCACCTGATCCGCCTGACGCTTCGGGCGGGACTATAACATTTGGCATGTCCGACGAATTCCTGCGTTCCGACGTGCAAGAGAGGATCACTGATGGCCAAGGCATTCGCGTCCCAGGGCGACATGGGCGAAAAGAAGATCAGCTTCACCGAGGTAGGCGACGGGTTGTGGGCCTTCACCGCAGAGGGCGATCCCAATAGCGGCGTCATCATCGGCGATGACAGCGTGATGATCGTCGAGGCCCAGGCAACGCCGCGCCTGGCGAATATGGTCATTGGGAAAGTGCGCGAGGTCACCGACAAGCCGATCAGCCATGTCGTGATGACCCATTATCACGCGGTGCGCGTACTGGGCGCGTCAGCTTATGGTGCCGATCAGGTCATCATGGGCGAGCAGGCCCGCGCCATGGTCGTCGAACGCGGACAGGAAGACTGGGACAGTGAATTCCAGCGTTTCCCGCGCCTTTTCGAAGGACATGAGAGCATTCCCGGTCTGACCTGGCCCACCACCACGTTCAACGATGCCATGACCGTCTACCTTGGCAACCGCCGGGTTGATCTGACGCATCTGGGCCGCGCGCATACGGCGGGGGACATCGTTGTGCATGTGCCGGATCAGAACGTCATGTTTACCGGCGACATCGTGGAATATCACAGCGCCTGCTATTGCGGCGACGGGCATTTCGGCGACTGGGGCGATACGCTCGACAATATCGCGTCATTCGATCTGGACGCCATTGCGCCGGGGCGCGGTGATGCCCTGCTGGGCCGCGACATGGTCAATGCCGCGTTGGAAAACACCCGTGATTTTGTCGAAAGCACCTATATCCCTGCCGCCCGCGTCGCCGCGCGGGGTGGCAGCCTGAAAGAGGCATGGAACGCCGTGCGCGCCGAATGCGACCCGAAATTCGCCGATTACGCGATCTATGAACATTGTCTGCCCTTCAACGTCGCCCGCGCCTATGACGAGGCACGCGGCATCGACACCCCCCGCATCTGGACGGCGCAGCGAGACATCGAGATGTGGGAGGCTTTGCAAGGCTGACCTTGTCGGCACGGCCCGATTTGGGCCGGCCCAAAGCACGGGAGACTTCATTCTTGGGCCTCCCACCTTCCGAAGAAACGGGAGCAACGCGATGACCAAGATCTGCGATACGGCGCTTTACCCTTACGCGCGCAGCGCCGACCAGAACGCGGCAACGCCTTTGCGTCATTCGGTCATCATCATCGGTGCGGGGCCAGTCGGGCTTGCCACCGCGATTGATCTCGCGCAACAGGGCGTGCCGGTTGTCGTGCTGGACGACAATGACCGGGTCAGTTCCGGCTCGCGCGCCATATGCTTTGCCAAACGCCCCTTGGAAATCCTTGATCGGTTGGGCTGCGGCCAGCCCATGGTCGACAAGGGTGTGATCTGGAGCAAGGGCAAGGTGTTTTTCGGCGATCGGCGCATCTATGACTTCAACCTGCTGCCCGAGGATGGTCACAAGCGCCCGGCATTCATCAACCTTCAACAATACTATTTCGAGCTTCACCTGCTGGAACGCGTCCGTGCGCTTCAGGCCGAAGGCAAGCAGATCGAGCTGCGCGGCAAGAACCGCGTCACCGCCATCGACCCCCAGCCCGACCATGTCACTCTTGAGGTGGACACCCCCGAAGGCCCCTACAATGTCGAGGCCGATTGGCTGATCGCCTGCGATGGCGCAGGCTCGCCCAGCCGGACAATGCTGGGGCTGGATTTCGTCGGCCGCGTGTTCGAGGATAATTTCCTGATTGCCGACGTGGTCATGCAGGCGGATTTCCCGACCGAGCGTTGGTTCTGGTTTGACCCCCATTTCAACAAGGGGCAGTCGGCGCTGCTGCACAAACAACCCGATGGTGTCTGGCGAATTGACCTGCAATTGGGCTGGGGTATCGACAAGGCCGAGGAAAAGAAGCCCAAGAACGTCATCCCCCGACTGAAAGCGATGCTGGGCGAGGACACGCAGTTCGAACTGGAATGGGTCAGCATCTACACCTTCCAATGCCGCAGGATGGAACGGTTCCGGCATGGCCGCGTGCTGTTTGCCGGAGATTCCGCCCATCAGGTCAGCCCGTTCGGCGCGCGCGGCGCGAATTCAGGCGTGCAGGACGCCGACAACCTCGCGTGGAAACTGGCACTGGTGATTGACGGCAAAGCACCCGAAAGCCTGATGGACAGCTATGACATGGAACGCTTGCATGGCGCGGACGAGAACATCCTGAACTCGACCCGTTCGACCGATTTCATCACGCCCAAATCGGAGATCAGCCGTATTTTCCGCGACGCCGTGCTGGATCTTAGCGAGAATTACGCATTTGCCCGCCCCATGGTGAATTCCGGCCGCCTGTCCGTGCCTTGCACCTATGATGGCTCTCCGTTGAATTCGCCCGACGCATTGAACGGGCCAGAGCGTACCCGCCCCGGATCGCCCTGCCCCGATGCGCCGCTCGGCGATGGGTTTCTTTTGTCCCGGCTGGGCGGCGCGTTTGTCCTGTTGACGATAAATACAGACGCCCCCGAAGTTTTGGATATTGACGGTTTGCCCCTCACGCGCGTCGCAATCTCAACCGGGGACGACCCAACGGAACACATCAAAACCCGCTATCTGGGTGAAAGCGAAACTGCGGTCTACCTGATCCGACCGGATCAGCATGTCGCGGCGCGCTACCCCGGCTATGATGCGGAGCAGATCACCGCAGCCATGCGCCGCGCCACCGGAATGGAGAGCCAGCAATGAGCGCCTTGATCCTGAAACCGAATATCGACAGCCCGGATGATGTCTATGCCGACCTTCTGGCCGCGCATGACGGGCTGACCAAGGCCCAAAGCGATGCGCTCAACGCGCGTCTGATCCTGATCCTTGCAAACCATATCGGGGACCGCGACGTGCTGCGACAGGCGCTTGCCGCCGCCGTAAAATAGCTGATTGCGATTGCCAGGCGCAGCCAGTGTTTTTAGCGTTTGGCCATTTGAACAGCGGAGACGCGAACGGATCGTCTGCACATGTTCGTGTTTTTGCCTCGCGCGGAACAGGAGTCTTCAAGTGGGCTGGCGCGGGCAAAGGATCTGGCAATCAACAGTCGACGGCCCCTCGCCGTGGCCCAAGCGTACAAATCGTAGTATCGTAGCGAAGGTTGTTGGTACCGCCTCCCCGGCTTGAACGGGGGACCTCTGGATCCACAATCCAGCGCTCTAACCAACTGAGCTAAGGCGGCACTGGCGGGCGGAATAGCGCCAAGCGGATGTGATTGCAAGCCCTTTAGGTCAGGAATTCGTACGCTCGCAGATCAATCCAGACCCACGATACGA
Source organism: Primorskyibacter flagellatus (assembly GCF_048268605.1). Lineage (NCBI taxonomy): Bacteria > Pseudomonadati > Pseudomonadota > Alphaproteobacteria > Rhodobacterales > Roseobacteraceae > Primorskyibacter > Primorskyibacter flagellatus. The sequence continues at coordinate 158,518 of NZ_JBLWVF010000007.1, read as the reverse complement.
CAACGCCGGCATCAAAGATATGCCGGGCTTGCGACCGCGCCTTGTGCCGCCCGTTGACACCGCAAAATATGCAGACCATGCGGCGGTTGCCTTGCGTTCAACGCGCCATCCGATATGGCGCTGGGGCAGATTGCGATATTGTGCTTCTCCCAGATCCACGATGCGCAACGAGTCCGGCTTGCAAATCAACGGGCAAAGCGCTAGCTCCGCGCCATCACTGGGAGAAAACCGATGGGCATCAACACCGAAAAAGACATCGAGGCGAACCTTCAGATCGGTCCGACGGATCAGGGCATGGTGCGTCTGTTCATCTACGCGGGCGACAAGGAAATCCCGATGGATTTCGACCCCGAAGAAGCCGAAGAAATCGCCGAGGAAATCCGCGCCGCTGCACAAGCCGCAAAGCGCATCGGCAAGCGCTGAGCGTCAGACGCGGACGGCCTGACCGGCCCCCCTATCCCCAGATCGCGGCATCCGGATCGCGAAGCCCTTGCAGACGCCTTGCCGCATGTTGTGCGATCTTGCGGGTCAGCACCGTTCGGCGCGCACCTGCCAGCCTGTCTTCCGGGGCCATACGCAGAATCTCTGCATCATAGGCATCGGCGATAATCAGTCCGGTTTCCTCAGGCAGCAGGTCTGTCGGAAAATCCTGATCGACCGCCCAGAAGAACCTGTCGCACCATTGCAGATAGCCCTGCCACTTGGCATCGCACATGAAATCCGCCCGGCTGGACTTGCACTCGATCACCCAAAGCTCGCCCCTTGGTCCAAGAGCGGCCACATCGACGCGCAGGCCGCGATCGGGCACAAACTCCTCGACCGAGACAAATCCAAGCGCAAGCAGGTGCCGCGCCACGCCACGCGCCAAAAGCTGTCCGGGTTGCAGATCATCTTTCATCGCCAAACTGTGAACAAAAGATGAACGAAATTCAAGCCTTTTGAGCAATTTTCACTGACGACAGCCCTCGCGCCGACAGAACGCGACAGCGGCACGATATTTCGTGACACCCCTTGTCGGAACAGTGCGGGCGTATTACCTCTGCGATTGGCGGGTACTGCCCTTCTCGTAATACGGTTGCATTCCAGTGGCCTTAAGCAATTCCGAGGGAGCTGGCTCTGTCCGGACCCTGGTTCGGTTACCTGGCGCCCACCTGTATAAACAGGTCCTCCGGAATGAGATAACCATACGGAAGGTGCGGTCCCGCCACTTTGCGCCCTCGATACGTCGGGGCGCAATCTCCTGAAAATGGCTGTTAAAGCAGACGCTTGCGGGGTTCCACCCGGACAGGTACCGTTGCGTATTCACGCATACCGCGACCACCGTTGGGGCCTTCGTCGTCTTCTTGCATCCGCATGATCGCGATGCCGAACTGGACGCCCGCAAAAACGATGCCGTTGAACACCCACAGCATCACGACCGCAAGCAGACCCATATCGCTATGCGCCACCAGATAGCCCAGATTTGCCACGTCAAACCACAACAGTCCGGCCACGAACGCTGCGGAAATACCGAAACCGATGGCGACCTGAGTGATATACAGTCGGATGAGCGCTGGCATGATCTGAAACTCCTGTTCACATATCTTTAAGATAGGCTTCTGTGGCGCACAAGCAAGGTGCCGCCTATGGTACTGCGCGAAACTTGGCCCATATTGCATCAACGCACGGGCTGGTGCCGACTGCGCCACGATCAAAGGAAATGCGAGAGATGACAGACGACACCACGGCACAGACCCAGCGAATGCGGGACGCGCGCGAGATCGAGGGCCATCTGAGCTGGCTCGACACGATCACCGGCACGTCGCTGGGGGTACTGGCAACGGCGTCGGGCATCTACACCTATCTCGGTGTCTCCTCGCTGCTGGACAATACCGGCGCGCTTAGCTTCTTTGCCGCAGCGGCCTATTCGATTGCGGTATCGGTCGGAATTTTCGTCTTCTGGTCCTACCTGATGCGGCTTTTGCCCGCGATGCAAACGGCGGCCAGCCGGATCGGGCTGGTGCTGTGCATGTTGCTGGGCTCCGGCGCGATCGTGGCCATGTCCAGCTGGCTGAACGCCGCCGCCCTGGCCGGGTCCGCCGCCGTGGAACAGCATCTGGCGCGCACCGTTCAGGATTATCAGGGCGCTCTGGAGCAATCCCATTCCGTGGCCGTGGCCGCGCAGGGGCTGGAACGTGACGTGGCCCGCGTGCGCACCACGCTGGATGACCTGTCCCAGCAAGAGGCAGAGGGCAACCTGTCGGGTCTTGCCGGGCGCGGTGCGGTGTTTCGCATTCTGCGCCAGAAATCGGCGGAACTGGCCGGGTTGGAAACCCAGATCGCCAGCCAGTCCGGCCTTGTCGCTTCGGCCTTTTCCGAGGGCAACGCGATCCTGAAACGGATGCGCGAGTTGACGGTAGAGACCGGCCCGGTCGAGGCGCGATCGGTCATCTTCTCGGAAGAGGCCGTGCGGCTGGCGGGCATCATCACCACTCTGCGGCAGCTCTCGGTGGCCCCCTTGGTGGAACGCGCCGCCGCGGATCTGGCCGCGGCCGTCGTCTTGCCGGAACTGGACGGGCGCAGCGCCGATGCGCGCAACAATCAGCAGGCCACCATAACCTCTGTCATGGATGTGCTGGGCCAGCGCGCCCAGACGCTGCAACAGGCCGCGCGCGAGGTCATGGACCTGCCAGCGCCCGAGGAAACCGCCTATACGCCGATCTCCGCCGCTGACGCGGTGATCCGCTATGCGGGCGATTTTGTGCCCTCCTGGGCCGGCGCCATCGCGATTGATCTGCTGCCCGCCGTGCTGGTCCTGATCATCGCCGTGGCACAGGGTGCCATCCGGACAGGGCGCAGGAACGTGCCCGTCGAGGACCGCATGACCCTGTCGGAACTGCGGGCCGCCGTCATCGCGCTGCGCGATGTCGAGACCGTCGCGGGCCCGCCCCCCTCTGCCACACCGACACCCACCAATGACGACCGCAAAGGCCCGCATGCGGTGCCGCTTGACCCTGAAAGGTCGCGGTCGTGATGTCGGCCCGGTTTTCGGCCCCCTCCGCGAAAGGCGCGTTGAAACTGATTCTGGCGCTTCAGGTCGGCATCGCGGTGCTGCTGATCGCAGGCGATATGGGCGCGGCTCTGCCAAACCTGTTCAACCCGTCGCAGCAGCCGGAATTTGACACGCCCGTGGCCCCCGGCGACCAGACCCGCAAATTCAACCCGTCACCGCGCCTGACCCAGCCGGGAACGCTGCCTTACGGCATTCCGTCCGACATGCCCTCGCGCCTGCTGTTCGAACCGACGGATATAGACGGCACGCCCGGCCTTGTTGTGACCGGCACGGTCCTTGCAGGCGATGCCGCGCGATTTTCCGACGCACTCAAGGCAAACCCCGACATAGAGCGTATCGCGCTGCATTCACCGGGCGGCTCCGTGGACGACGCGCTCCAGATCGGCAGAGCGATCCGCGAGGCCGGTCTGGACACCTCCATGGCAGGGCGCACCGTCTGCCTGTCCGCCTGCCCCTATATCCTGATGGGGGGCGTCACCCGGACGGTGGCGGCAGAGGCCTCAGTCGGCGTGCATCAACACTATTTCGGCGAGAACACCATTCTGCCGGCCTTTCTCGCTGTCGAATCGATCCAGCGCGGTCAGGGCGAAGTCATGGCCTTTCTGCAAGAAATGAACATCGAACTCAGCGTCATGCAGCCTGCCTTGTTGACCCCCCCGGACGAAATTTACGTTTTTGTGCCTGATGAACTGCAAGACTATCGTATTGTGACGCAAGCCGACTGACGGGGATTTCCATTCCCTCGGCCCGAAAACCCTCCACGCATCGCGATTCATCCTTCGGTCAGATTTATCCCCGATACGGACAAATCTGACAGGGTTTTTGCAAAGCGTTACAGGCCGTTTCACCGACGACGACTTTCCGAACCCCAAGAGGCCTACTTGACTGAAAATCGCGTCAACGCACCAACCAAGAACGCTTGCCAAGCCGAGCAAGGCGACACCTGTTGCACCCCAAGCGCCGCAAACCTCGCGCAACGCGACTGGATGACCCATGCGAACGCGGTTCCTGTCGCGCCGGCCGCCGTGCAGGACGAATTGCGGGCGCGCCTGATTGAGATCCCCGGCGGCTTCTTCGAAATGGGTGCCCGCAAGAGCACATATCCGGCCGATCTTGACGCGCCGCGCCGCAAGGTCCGTGTCTCGCCTTTCCGGATCTCGGCCACCACCGTGACGAATGCCGACTATGCGCGCTTTGTCGAAGCGACGGGCTATCGCACCGTCGCCGAGATCTGGGGCTGGAGTTTTGTGTTTCATTTGTTGCTGGACGACCCGGCGCGCTGGCCCAACGCGCCGCCCGGCCTGCCGTGGTGGCGGCAAGTGGAAGGGGCTTCCTGGGCGGCACCGACGGGTCCGGGGTCGTCCTGGGAGGACAAGCCAAATCATCCCGCCGTCCACATCGCGTGGTATGACGCGGCCGCCTATTGCCGGTGGGCTGGCTTGCGGCTGCCGCAAGAGGCGGAATGGGAACGTGCCGCACGCGGCGGACTGGAGCGGATGAAATTCCCCTGGGGCAATGCGATGATGCCCGAAGGTCAGCATGCCGTGAATATCTGGCAGGGCGTGTTTCCACACACAAACACCGCCGAAGACGGTTATCTGGGCACCGCCCCCGTCGATGCTTTCGCGCCAAATGGTTACGGGCTTTATAATTGTTCAGGGAATGTCTGGGAATGGGTGCAGGACTGGTTCGGCGACACCCGTCCTATTGGCCCCGCCCGTGACCCGCGCGGCCCCGGCTCAGGCACCGGTCGGGTGCAGCGCGGCGGCTCTTACCTCTGCCACGACAGCTATTGCGACCGTTACCACGCCCATTCACGCACCCGCAACGACCCGGACAGTTCGACCGGCAATTGCGGATTCCGCGTTGCCGCGTCGCATCGGTAAGACTGTCGGACCGCGGCACTTGATCCCCTGCCCCGCATCGATCGATGCGTTTGAAATGGCCCGTCACGCCACCACAATCTGAAAAAGAGCGCGCGGAAGCGCCCAATTCGGTCAAGCCATCACAGTGGCAACGCGGTGGTGGATTTGATTTCCTCCATCGACAGCAAGGCCGTGACGTTATGCACGCGCACTTCCGAGATCAGCGCCTGATAAAAGCTGTCATAGGCGCGGGCGTTCTTGACCCGGACTTTCAGGATATAGTCGATATCCCCCGCCAGACGATGCGCCTCCTGCACTTCGGGCCGTTCTTTCAATGCCTTGAGGAAGGCTTGCTGCCAGGCCGCCTCGTGTTCGCTGGTGCGGATCAGGACAAAGAAACACGCTTCGAATCCCAATGCTTCGGCATCCAGCACGACGGTCTGTTTGCCGATCACGCCAGCTTCGCGCATTTTGCGGATTCGGTTCCATACCGGCGTCTTGGAAGACCCCACTTCCTTCGCGATATCGTCCAGCGACTGGCTGGCATCCCTCTGCAATGCCCTGAGGATGTTCCGGTCTGTTTCGTCCATGCGCGCCATGATTTCACCTTTCGGCTATAAATCGGGAAAAATTCTCTCCCCGCCCCTCAAGTTAGAACAACTCGTCCTTATTGGGCCAGGTGTCTAGGCAAAATCGGGAAAATTTTCCTATATAGGGGGCAAGAAACGTACCCGAACGAGGACTGCGCCATGATGCATCTTTCGACTATTCCAAACCGCGCAAGCCTTCCGCTGGTGCAGCGCGCCTTGTCGCGCCTCGCCACTGCCCTGCGAAAGGTGGCGGACACGCTCGCGGCAGAAAGTGCTCAGTCGGCGCGCATTGAATCTAAAGACCGCCTTGGGACCTCGCAAGCTGAAGGCTCTGTAACTGACCTGACAGCCATCCTCGATACGCGCCTCGGTCATGTGGCCTTTGTGGGGGCCGGCCCCGGCGATCCCGACCTGCTGACGCTCGAGGCCCGCCGCGCGCTGGATGAGGCAGAGGTCGTGATCCACGACCGCCTGATCAGCCCGGCGATCCTTGCGCTTGTGAATCCCTCCGCGCGGCTGGTCGATGCGGGCAAGGAAGGCTTTGGCCCGTCGATGACACAGGAAGACATCAATGCGCTGATCGTTGCGCATAGCCGGACGGGTGCGCGCGTCGTGCGCCTGAAATCCGGCGATGCCACGGTGTTCGGGCGTCTTGACGAAGAGATCGACGCTTGCGATGCCGCAGATGTCAGCTGGCACATCGTGCCCGGTATCACTGCGGCCTCTGCTGCTGTGGCCTCTATCGGGCAAAGTCTGACAAAGCGCGGCCGCAACAGCTCCGTCCGTTTTCTGACCGGCCATGACACAAAGGGCTTTGCCGATCACGACTGGCGGGCACTGGCACAGCCGGGCGAGGTTGCCGCCATCTATATGGGCAAGAAATCGGCCCGTTTCATCCAGGGTCGTCTGATCATGCACGGCGCGGATCCGGCAACTCCCGTGACCGTGGTCGAGAACGCCAGCCGCCACGATCAGCGCGTTCTGTCCTCGACCCTCGCCACCCTGCCCGCCGATCTTGCAGGTGGCGGCATGACCGGTCCGGCCCTTACCTTTTATGGCTTGGCACCTCGTGCCGCGGCCGAAGCGCAAAACGACATTCCCCAACAGGAGCTTGCCTGACATGCCCCGCATCTACACCCCAAAGGTCGTCACAGCCAACGCATTGATCGAAGGCGACGTCATTTACCTGACCGCCAATGACAGCTGGACCCGCGATCTTTCGTCAGCCGAGATCCTGACCGACGAAGCACATGCGCAATTGCGCCTGCTGGAGGCCGACAGCCGCCAGGACGAGGCGGTGGGCGCGTATCTTGCGGATGTCAAACCCGGCAAGACCGGACCGGAGCCCACCCATTTCCGTGAGGATTTCAGGCGCACCGGCCCCTCCAACTATTTCCACGGCAAGCAGGCACAGCGCTGAACGCGAACAGGCCTGAGAACAGGCTTTTCCGGATCTTCTGAACGAAGGTTTGACGGCGCTCACCCGAAAGGATGACACCATGTATCAATATTCCGATTTCGACGCCGCATTTGTGGCGTCCCGCAACAGCCAGTTCCGTCAGCAGGTCGAGCGCCGCATCGACGGCAGCCTGACCGAGGATGAATTCCGCCCGCTGCGCCTGATGAACGGGCTGTATCTGCAATTGCACGCCTACATGCTGCGCGTGGCGATCCCCTATGGCACGCTCAGTAGCACACAGCTGCGACAGTTGGCATATGTGGCGCAGAAATGGGATCGTGGCTACGGCCACTTCACCACGCGCCAGAACATGCAGTTCAACTGGCCAAAGCTGTCGGACGTGCCCGATATTCTGGACGCGCTGGCCAAAGTGCAGTTGCATGCGATCCAGACCTCCGGCAACACTATCCGCAACGTGACTGCGGACCATTTTGCAGGTGCCGCGGCCGACGAGATCGCCGATCCCCGCCCCGTGGCAGAGCTGATCCGGCAATGGTCCACCGACCATCCGGAATTCCAGTTCCTGCCCCGCAAGTTCAAGATCGCCATCACCGGATCCCCGAATGATCGCGCCGTCACCAAAGCGCATGACATCGGTCTTCGCATGGTCGAGCAGAACGGCGAGCCGGGCTTTGAGGTGATCGTGGGGGGTGGTCTCGGCCGCACGCCGATGATCGGCAAGGTGGTGCGTGATTTTCTGCCCCGCGCCGATCTGCTGCCCTATCTGGAGGCGATCGTCAGCGTCTGGAACCTGCTGGGCCGCCGCGACAACAAGTTCAAGTCGCGCATCAAGATCACCGTGCACGAGCATGGCATCGACGACATTCGCGCCCGGGTCGAAGAGCGTTTCGAGACGCTGAAACCCGCTTTCAACGGCGTTGATCAGGACATCCTCGCCGGTATCGAGGCACAATTCGCGCCGCCCGAATTTCGTGTGGGCCCAACCGATCTCTATGACGCCGCCTATGCGAATGACCCGGTGTTCCGTAGCTGGGCCGACACGAACCTCGCCGCGCACAGGGCCGAAGGCTACGCCATCGTGCAGGTCAGCCTGAAAAAGCAGGGCGAAACACCGGGCGATGCCAGCACCGAACAGATGCGGCTTCTGGCTGATCTGGCAGAGCGCTACGGCCATGACGAATTGCGTATCAGCCATGAGCAGAACGTGATCCTGCCGCATGTCCACAAATCCGACCTGCCCGCGATTCATGCCGAATTGAAAGCGCAGCGGCTGGCGACCGCCAATATCGGGTTGATCTCGGACATCATCGCCTGCCCCGGCATGGATTACTGCACGCTGGCCACGGCGCGTTCCATCCCGATCGCGCAAGAGATCGCGACACGCTTTGACGAATTGAAGCTGGAGCATGACATCGGCGCGCTCAAGATCAAGATCTCGGGCTGCATCAACGCCTGCGGGCATCATCATGTCGGCCATATCGGCATTCTGGGCCTCGACCGTGCAGGCGTAGAAAACTACCAGATCACGCTGGGCGGAGACCACACGGAAACCGCGGCCTTGGGCGACCGCACGGGCCGTGGCTTTGCCGCCGACGAGGTTATTCCGGCCATCGAACGTCTGATCCATGCCTATCTCGACCTGCGCGACGACCGGTCCGAAACCTTCCTTGACGCCTATCGCCGCCTTGGTGCCGATCCGTTCAAGGCCGCGCTTTACCCCGAGAAACAGGAAAGCCGGGCAAATGCCGCGTGATACACCCGTTCACGCGGGCGCGCACGCCCCCGAGCGGGAATCGCTGACGGATCTGCGCGCCCGCGTCGCTGAACTGAACATGCGCTACCGGCATCACGGGGCGACAACTGTTCTGCGCGCGGCGCTGGATGACCCGTTGGCGGGCGACCTTGCGCTGGTGTCCAGCTTTGGTGCGGAATCGGTGGTGCTGCTGCATTTGCTTGCGGTGACGGACCGCAGCACGCCCGTGTTGTTCATTGACACGCAGTTGCTGTTTGCCGAGACGCTGGTCTATCAGCAAGAGCTGAGCGAGCGGTTGGGTCTGACCGATGTGCGCATCATTCGCGCCAGCGACGAAGATCTGGCGCAGCGCGACCCTTATGGCGCATTGCGGTTCAGCGATACGGATGCCTGCTGCGATCTGCGCAAGACCGTGCCACTGAACCGCGCGCTGTCCGGATTTGACGGTTGGATCACCGGACGCAAGCGGTTCCAGTCCGGCACCCGCGCGGCGATGGATTTCTTCGAGGCCGAGGAAGACACGGGCCGGGTCAAGGTCAATCCGCTGGCGCATTGGGCACCTGACGACGTGCGCGCCTATATGGAAGAAAACCGCCTGCCCCGGCACCCGCTGGTGGCGCAGGGCTACCCGTCTATCGGCTGCGCCCCCTGCACCAGCAAGGTGGCACCGGGCGAAGATCCGCGCGCCGGACGGTGGCGCGGACAGCACAAGACAGAATGTGGCATCCACCTGGTCGATGGCCGGATGGTGCAAAAAGGAGAGACAGCATGAGCGTGATCGTCACTGATACAGGTTTTGCCAAAGACGACTGGACCTGCGGCTATACAGAGATGGCCGATGCCGCCAATGACGTGGTGGCGCTGGACCTGCCCAGCGATGCCGACATCGACAGCGCGGTGGACAAGCTGGCAACGCTGCGCATGATACGCATCGACTTTCCCAGCTTTGCCGACGGGCGCGGCTTTACATTGGCGCGTCTGTTGCGGCTTCGCGGCTACAAGGGCCGTCTGCGCGCCCGTGGTCATGTGATCGCCGATCAGTATACGATGGCCCGCCGCTCGGGTTTTGACGAGATCGAGATCAGCGATGATCTGGCCACCCGCCAACCCGCCAGCCAATGGCAGTTCCGGGCCGGCTGGACGCAGAACGATTATCAGTCGCGGCTGCGTGGATAGCAGCCCGTCGCACCGCGTTTCGGCAACACGGACGTTTGAGACCATTCGCCGCCGTTGCTCTGACATGCATCAACGCTTAATAGGAGATACCGGTTGATCGACCGGACAGGAAACACATGACCGAGTTGAAGCCCGTGAACCAAACCAGCGCCGTCAAGGCCACCCCGACCCTTCCCGACGCCCAGACCGTCACAGACGTGAAACACTGGACCGACCGTCTGTTCTCGTTCCGCGTGACGCGTCCTGCATCGCTGCGGTTCCGTTCGGGCGAGTTCGTGATGATCGGCCTGATGAACGACCCGGACCCCAGGACCGGCAAGCAGAAACCGTTGCTGCGCGCCTATTCCATCGCCTCGCCCGCCTGGGATGAAGAGTTGGAGTTCTATTCGATCAAGGTGCAGGACGGCCCGTTGACTTCGCGTCTGCAACATATCAAGCCCGGCGATCAGATCATCCTGCGGCCCAAGCCCGTCGGCACGCTGGTGCATGACGCGCTGCTGCCCGGCAAACGCCTTTGGTTCTTTGCCACCGGTACCGGCCTTGCCCCTTTCGCGTCCCTTATCCGCGAACCGCAGACCTATGAGGATTACGACCAGATCATCCTGACCCACACCTGCCGCGACGTGGCAGAGCTGGAATACGGCCGCAAACTGGTTGAAGACGTGCGCAACGACGCATTGCTGGCTGAACTGATGGGCGAAGGCTTTGCCGACAAGCTGGTCTACTATCCGACCACCACCCGCGAACAAAGCCCCAGAATGGGCCGCGTGACCGACCTGCTGAAGGATGGCACGCTGTTCCGCGATCTCGGGATCGAGGGCATGTCGGCCAAGGATGACCGCGCGATGGTCTGCGGGTCAATCGGGTTGAACAAGGATCTCAAAGACATCCTTGAAAGCTTCGGCCTGCGCGAAGGTGCCAATTCCGATCCTGCCGAGTATGTGGTTGAAAAGGCGTTTGTCGGCTAGAACGGCAAGCTCTTTTGTGTAGCGTGACGCGTGAATAGCGCGCTTTTTCAGCCACAGGCGTCAGGCCAAGGACATCGAATCCAAGCAACGCCCGCAGGACAGCCCGTCTTGCGGGTGTTTTCATGTTTTTCGCAGCGGTGAGCGGTGCCAGACAGCCCTGCAAGCAAACGGGCCGCGCGTTTCCATTCGCACGGCCCGTCATGGGATCTGTTCAGATTGACTTAGAGGTTCAGCGCTTCACGCAGTTTTGCCAACATATCCTTGAGCATGGCAGGATCGTCCTTCACCTGCCCCAGGCCAGTTTTCAGCGCACCTTTCTCAAGCGCCCCCAGGTCAGAGTCGTCGAGCATCTGGAGCACTTTGTCGTAGTCGAAGCCATCCACGGTCAACAGCTCTTCGGCTGCCTCGGGGTCGGCGACCTCGGCAGAGGATGTCGCATCGGACGCGCCTTGCGTGGTTTCTTCAACCGCTTCGCCAACATTGTCCGCCGCAGCGGTTGCCGTGTCGGCGACTGACGCCGCAGCATCGTCAACGGCCTCTCCGGCAGCTGTGGTCGCATCGCTGGCCGCGTCCATCGCTTCGCCAACGGCAGACTCGACAACGTCTGCTGCGTCCTCAGCGACACCGGCGGCAGCTTCGCCCGCGCCCTCAGCCATGGCGGCGGCATCATTCACGGCCTCCCCAACAGCATCGGCGGCACCTGAAGCGGCTTCTCCGGCAGCAGCGGCAACATTTTCGGCAGCCTCGGCGGCCTCTTCTGCGGTTCCGCCAGCGGCTTCGACGGCGTCACTTGCCAGTTCGCCCGCATTCTCGACGGCGCTGCCTACCGCGGCAGCCGCCCCATCGACAGCATCGGCCACTTCTTCAGCGGCGGTTTCTGCGCCTTCGGTGATCGCATCAGCGCCCTCGTCAACGGCTGCTTCAATCGCGTCGCCGGTTTCTTCGGCCGCTTCGCCAACTTCTGCATCCAGCGGTTCGGGTGCCGCGACGGTTTCTGTCTGCTCGGCAATCTCGGCCTGCTCCGGCTGCTGTGTGCCGTTGAACCAAAGGTATCCGGCGACGACAATGACAGCGGCCACCACGACCCAAATCAAGTTTCTCATGGCAAAATCTCTCCTGGTTCCTCTGACCCCTGCTTGCCGGGGTCCGATTTCTCGTGCAGGTGTCCCCCACAGCCATGTAGTTCGCAAGGGGTAAATCCCCAACTTTAACCCTAAAACCCCTGATTTGCCGCTTGAATACGCAAGGCGCCAAGTTTACCTTGCGCATTCGAGCACGCAACCTACCGAAAGGACAACGACCATAGCCCGCAGACCTCATAATGCGCCACCGACACGCGAAACCGGACCCAAGGTGAACGAACGGATTCGCGCCCCTGAAATCCGCCTGATCGGTGCCGAAGGCGAAAATGTCGGCGTGGTAACCCCCGCCCGCGCAATGGAAATGGCAGCCGATGTCGGTCTTGATCTTGTCGAGATTTCGCCGAATGCCAATCCGCCCGTATGCAAGATCATGGATTTCGGCAAGTTCAAATATGAACAGCAGAAACGCGAATCCGAGGCACGCAAGAAACAGAAGACGATCGATGTGAAGGAGGTGAAATTCCGCCCCAACACCGATACGCATGACTATGACGTCAAGATGCGCAACGTGTTCCGGTTTCTGGAAGGTGGCGACAAGGTGAAGGTGACTCTGCGTTTCCGGGGCCGTGAAATGGCGCACCAGAATCTTGGTCGCGGACTGCTGGAGCGGATTGCCGAGGACGCCAAGGAAGTCGGCAAGGTCGAAAACATGCCCAAGATGGAAGGTCGTCAGATGATCATGATGATCGGCCCGCTTACCAAATAAATCCGGGTTTTCCCTGATTTTCCGACAGGCGGCCCTTCGGGGCCGCTTTTTCGTTTTACGGATTGTTTCTCCGCACGAGGAACCTGTCGCAGGATCGGCGTTCGGCTCAGCCCTCGCGCGGGCGTGGGCGTGTGGGAATTTCCATCAGCAAGCCGCCAACGCCCATGCCCGCGATATCGGCGGGGGTGACAGGGATGCCACAGAGGATACGCTCCATCACCCAATCCGCTCCGTTCAATGCGGGCGAACGGGCGCAGCCGGGCAACCCGATGACAGGGCGCTGATCAAGCGAGCCGTAAAACAACAGATTCCCCGGATCAACGGGCATTCCGAAATGGCTGACCGTGCCGCCTGCCCGCCGCACGGCTTCGGGTGCGATGTCATACATGTCCGAGGTCGCAGAGCCGGTCAGAATGAAGATAACCTCAGCATCGGTCGCGTCCAGTTGCGCCGTCAATGCGTCAATGTCATGCGCACAGTCACGACTGTCGGCAAGCTCGACACCAAGCCGGTCAAGCCGGGTGCGCAGCGCCTTTTCGCCCTTCGCGCCGCTGAGTTTTCCCAGGCCGGTTTGAATCAGCGCCGCCGTCTTTTCGACAGGGACGTGCACGCGCAGCGCATCGCGGCCGACGGCACAGGCCTCGTCCACTGCCGATTGCGGCACCGCATAGGAGATGATCTTGACCGTTGCGATCATTGTTCCGTCCACGACCCGTTTCCATTCGGGAAGGGTGGCAACCGTTATCATCGGGTGGATCGCGTTCGCAGCGTTGATACGCGCGGCGTCCACCTCCAGCACGCCCGCGCCAAGCGCGTGCAGATTGACACGCCCCGTGGCCGCCGGTCCCAAGCGCAGTCCGGCCCCTGCCGGGTCCGGTGCAAGGGCGGCGGCAATCTGCGCGGCGGCCTCGTCTTCGGGCAGATCGCCGGGTTCCAATCGCGCCACCGTGACCTCTTGCAGCCCGGCGTCCTTCAGCGCGGCAAGGTCGTCGGCATCCAGCAGCTTTCCCTTGCGCAGCCGACCGTCAGGCAAGGCGATCGAGTGCGCCAGCACCGTGCCCGCCGCCTGATCCAGAGAAACGGGACCGAATTTCATGCGCCTCTCCTCAACACGCGGGTCATCTGCGCAAGCGTCGCCACAGCAATCTCGGCCGGCCCTGCCGCGCCGATATCCAGACCTATGGGTCCGTGGATGCGCGCGATTTTTTCTGCGCTGAACCCGGCCGCCTCCAGCCGCGCCACGCGCTTGGCATGGGTCCGGGTCGAACCCAACGCACCTATATAGAAGCAATTGCCGCGCAGTCCTTGCTCGATCGCAGGATCGTCCAGCTTTGGATCATGCGTCAACAGCACCAGCGCCGTGCGGGCATCCAGACCCAATGCCTGCACCGCCTCGTCAGGCCAGTCATGCATCAGCGTGGTCTCGGGAAAGCGGGACTGTGAGGCAAACGTTTCTCTTGGGTCGATCACCACCGGATCATAACCCGCCAGACGCGCCATCGGCACCAAGGCTTGCGCAATATGCACCGCCCCCACGACGATCAGCCGCAGAGGTGGGTTGTGAACGCCAATGAAAACGCGCGGTGCAGTGTCGTCAAAGCCAGAGCGATCCATCCGCAGACGCTCGTCATGGCCGGTTGCCATCAACGACCGGCTGCCGGTTTCAAGATCGGCCACATAGCAGATCGCGCGTCGGTCGGCGCGCGCTTGCGCCAGTTCTGCCAGCAAGGCTTCGCTCAGCGCCCCGCCGACCGGTTCCACCAGCACGCGGATGGTGCCACCACAGGCCAGCCCCACCGCAAAGGCATCATCATCGCTGACGCCGAATTCCAGTTCTCGCGGGGTGCCATCCTCCAGCGCCTCCAGCGCCTCGACGACCACGGCCCCCTCTACACAACCGCCCGAGACAGAGCCTGCGATCTCTCCCTTGCCGCTGATCGCCAGTTGCGCCCCGGTGCGGCGGGGCGCGCTGCCCCATGTCTCGATCACCGTGGCCAGCGCCGCCCGGTCGCCCGCGCGGTGCCAGGCAAGCGCCTGTTCGGGAATGTTGTCGAAACGGTCCATGATCCGCCCTCCATCGTTGCCCCGTTCTAACACGCTGAAACGGGGTGTCGCCTCCCCTTCCTTGGTCGCGGGGATAAAACGCAAATACCGCCCCATGCGCGTGGCACGGGGCGGCATTGTCAAGACTGTGCCTTCGAGGCGAAGCTCCCTTAGTTGCTGGCCAGAAGCGGCGTGATCCGGCGGACGGCGGCACGCCTGTTGGCCCGTTCGGCAGCGGCCGTGCGGATTACCAGGTCGGATTCGCCGTAACCCTGCACCACCATATTCTCGGGCGGCACGTCGAAATATTCTGTCAGCGCCAGCGCCACGGTTTCCGCGCGCCTGTCTGACAGGGCGAGGTTGTAATTCGCCGCACCGGTCGCATCCGTATGCCCTTCGATCAGAAACACCTCACGCGGGTTCTTCTCGATCATGTCGCGCATCGCGTTGCCAAGTGCTGCCAACTCCTCGGCCTCATCGGGGCGGATCACCGCCGAATTGGTCTCAAAGTTGATGGTGTTCACCGTGATCTCGGGCACCAAGTCGCGCACCGCGTCGATATTGCGGATCTGCGCCAGCGAAAATGTCCGGTTCACGCCCTCGTTCTGGGCCTGGGCAAGCGCGCGGGCCAGATCATCGGCCTGCACCTCTCCGGCATTGAATGTGCGACGTTCCGTGACTTGCGGCAACTCGCTGATTTGGACCTGCTCGCTTTGTTGCGTATCATCGAACAACACCACTTCGGTTCCGTCCTGAAGCGTCCGGGTCCGGCGCAGCACACGCCCGTCAGCGGCACGGACGGTTTCCACCGTCGCGCCATTTTCGCGCGTGACGACATTGCGGGTTGAGCCGTCGGAATAGCGATAGGTTTTCACATCCGACCCCGGACGGCGCAGCAGGGCATCGTCATTCTTGATGATGCGATACTGGCCTTGATCCTCGACCACCAACCGGTCGCCAGAGTTGCTGACGACCTTTTCACCGTCACCCAGCAAACTGCCGATCGCCACAGCACCCAGCCCAAGAAGTGCTGCACGCTCGAAGTTGCTCAGCCCCGAATCGTCGTCATCATCCTCGTCGCGCGCCTCTTCATCACCCGCTACGTCGGTTTCAAACTCTTCGGAAGAACTGCGGGCGGTTTCCTCGGTCACGGTCTCTTCGGTGACTTCGGCTTCGCCATCATCCTGCCCGGCAGCGGCGGCCATCGACTCGGTTCCTTGCGCCAGATCTTCGGCCAAGGCGTCGGCCTGTTGCTGGCTGTCCATCGGTTCAGGATCTTCGGCTTGCGCGGCCTGCTCTTCAGCCGCCTGTTCTTCCGTGACCTGGTCTTCCGCCGGCTGCTCTTCAGTGGCCGTCTGATCGGCAGATGCTGCATCGGAGGTGTCTGCATCCGTCGCGGCATCATCCGTCACAGCTGCCGCATCACCGGCGGGTTGTTCATCCGAGTTACCGTCGGTGCCGCCATCCTCGTCGGCCGGGGCTTCTGTCTGTTCATTGGTCGCCGCCTGACCGGCAGCTTCCTGATCAGCCAGAGCCTTGGCCAGATCGTCCGCCTGACTTGCCTCGTCTCCGGCAGGCTGCGTCTCGGCCGCCTGCGCCTGACCTGCGGCCTCTGCTTCGGCAGTCGCCGCGTCTGAAGTCGGATCCTGCGCGGCATTTTCGGCGTCTGACGGCACGTCTTGCGCTGGTGCATCTGGAGTTGGCTCGGCACCCTCGGCGGATGTCTCACCCTCGCTCTCCACCGGCGTCACAGCCTCTGCTGTCGGCTCGGCATCTGCCGTTTCCTCTGCCTCGGGAGACGGGGCTGCCTCGGCGTCGGCTTGCGGTTCTGCGTCGGTCTCGGCCTGCGCTTGCGACTCTGCCTCGTCGGGCGCCTCAGCCTGTGCCTGCTCGGTCTGCGCCTGATCGGCTGCGGCACCGTCTTCGGCTGATGCCGAAGCCGCGTCGCCGTCTGCAAATAGCTGCGCATCCACGTCAGCGCCCAGTTGCTGCGCGGTCACTTCGCGCGCAGCGGCGTCAAACTCGGCAAACTGTTCGCCGATCTGTTGCGCAACAGAGCCGTCTTCGTAGGCCACACAAAACGGATCTTCAGTCGCGCCCTGTCCGGCCCGCGCCGCTTCCTCCAGTCGGCAACGAATAATTTCTTGCGTGATGTCAGAGGAAGACATCGACGCAAGATCTGGCGTTTGCGCGAGAATCGGAGCGGGTGTTGCAAGGCTGGCCACGACTGCCAGCGCCGTCGTCGATCTGAAAATCCCATGTCTCATATGCGTGTCCTTTCAACTGTTGCCCGGTGAAGGCGTCATGGGACAATGCAGAAACAGGCGATAGGGTTGCATGAAGGTCCGACCGCACCAGCAGAAATCCGCCGGGTCAGCCTTCGAGAAGCGCCATCAGGCGGGCTTTCTCGCCAACATCATCGGTGCGCGAAATCGCGTTGGCCAAGTCTTCCAGCGACTGAATGGAATGGCCCGCGCGGAAGCTGTCGACGTGCGGCAACATGGCCCGAATGCCGGTTGCCTTGGGCGCGAAGCCATCCCAACGCAACAAGGGGTTGAGCCAGATCAGACGGCGGGATGACAGGTGCAGCCGCTCCATCTCGCGTTCCAGCGCGCCGGCATCGTCACGGTCCAGCCCGTCAGTGATCAGCAGGACAACTGCGCCCTGCCCCATCACCCGGCGCGACCAGTCGCGGTTGAAAGCGTGCAGACTGGCACCGATCCGTGTGCCACCTTCCCAGTCCTGCGCCTCGGCTCCTGCGGCTTTCAGCGCCTGATCCACATCGCGGGTGGCCAGATGGCGGGTGATGTTGGTCAGCCGCGTGCCGAACGTGAAGGCGTGGACCTTTGCCCAGCCCGCGCCTTTCTCATTCGCCACTGCATGCAGAAAATGCAGAACCATGCGGGAATATTGCGACATGGAGCCGGAAATATCGCACAGCACCACAAGGTTGGGCCAGCGCGGACGAGGTTTCGTGTGCGCCAGGCTGCGGATCTCGCCACCGTTGCGCATTGCCGCGCGAATGGTGCGCCGCCAGTCGGTGTGCTTGCCATGCAATGACGCCATCCCGCGGCGCGAGGCGATCGGCTTCACCGGCAGTTTCAGCCGCGCCAGCATGCGCTTGGCCTCTGCAACCTCGGCGGTGGACATCTGTTCGAAATCGAGCGTGCGCAGCTTTTCCTCGGCGGACATGGTCTGCGAGGCGTCGATCTCGATCTGCGTTTCCTCTTTCTCGGAGTCTGGCTTTTCGGGCGCGTCGGGTTGTTTGCCGTCCAGCAGCGCCTCTGCCGCGCGTTTCTCGGCAGATTGGGCAAGCTTTTCCTCTTGCACGCCGCGCACGGCAGGCAGCATCATCGACATCATGTGTTCGAGGTAACGCGGATCGCGCCAATACAGCCGGAAGATCTGGGCAAAGACGATGCGATGTTCGGGCCGGTTCACGAAACAGGCATGCAGCGTCCAGTAAAAGTCGCGTTTGTTGGTAAAGCCCGCAGCCTCTACTGCGCGAACAGCATCAATCACCCGGCCGGGTCCGACCGGCAGCCCGGCACGGCGCAATGCGCGGGCAAAATGGGTGATGTTATTGCCAAGCCGCGGGTTGTCGGGAATGTCCAGCGGAAGATATTCAGGCATCTGCCCGGAACCTGCGATCCGCCTGCGGTAATGGTGTGCAGCGGGGGGCTGTCTGCCCCCCGCACCCCCCGAGAGTATTTTTGCCAAGAAGAAGACAGGCGTGGCTCATGCAGGATCCAGCGTGGCTTTGGCCTCGTCCAGAAGACGCTTGGCTTCGGAGCCTTGCAGTTTCTGGATGTCGTCCTGGTATTTCAGGATCGCGCCCAGCGTGTCGCTGATGACCTCTGGGGAAAGGTCGATCACATCCAGCGCCAACAGGCATTTCGCCCAGTCGATGGTTTCCGCCACGCCGGGTTTCTTGAACAGATCCTCGGTGCGCAGGCGCTGGACGAAAGCTACGATCTCGCGGCTGAGGGTTTCGGCAGCTTCGGGGGCGCGGGCATGCAGAATCTCGATCTCGCGGTCGAAAGTCGGGTAGTCGACCCAGTGGTAGAGACAGCGGCGTTTGAGCGCGTCATGCACCTCGCGCGTGCGATTGGAGGTCAGGATGACGATGGGCGGTTCGGGTGCCTTGATGGTGCCGATCTCGGGGATGGTCACCTGAAAGTCGGACAGCGCTTCCAGCAGAAAAGCCTCGAACGGTTCATCGGTGCGGTCCAGTTCGTCGATCAATAGCACAGGTGCACCGTTTTCATCGGGGCGCATGGCTTGCAACAATGGGCGTTCGATCAGGAAATCCGGCCCGAAGAGTTCACGGGTCAGAACATCCTTGTCGGCGTTGCCTTGCGCCTCGGCGCTGCGGATGGCAATCATCTGCGCGGGAAAGTTCCATTCATAGACAGCAGAGGAGGCGTCCAGCCCCTCGTAGCATTGCAGCCGGATCAGGCGGCGGCCAAGTGAGGCGGCGATCGCCTTGGCAACCTCTGTCTTGCCGACACCTGCCTCGCCCTCCAGAAACAGTGGCCGACCCAGGCGCAGCGACAGAAACACTACCGTGGCGAGCGCCCGCCCACAGACATAGCCTTGCCTGGCCAGCATTTCCTGCACGGCATCGATTGTATCTGGCTGAGACATTCACGGTCCTCCTGCCCCCTTGGGTGCAATGGCACGCCGCCGGGGTCAATAGCGCCAAGGTCGCAGACGGGCGGGCCAACCTATTGCCGACATGGCTGAAACAGGCAGGTTTCTTGACCGCCCCCCGCCAAGCTGCAATGTTTCGCTGAATCAAATCATGCTACGGAAGGTGAAATCTTCGGGCAAGGCGACGGGCAGATCATGGACATATTGCGGGTGGGAATGCGGACATGCGCATAACTGCCGTCACATGCGTCAAGAATGAGGGGCCGTTCCTGTTGGAATGGATCGTCTTCAACCGTCTGCTGGGCGTCACGGATTTCCTGTTCTATTCCAATGATTGCAGCGACGGGTCAGATGCGCTGCTGGACGCTTTGGCGGCGCGCGGCATCGTGCGGCACTTGCCCAATCCCGCCAAGGGGCGGAACTATCAGATGGAGGCGCTGAAAGACGCCACGCGGCAGGATGTGGTGTCCGACGCGGATTGGACCTGGATCGCGGATGTGGATGAGTTCCTGAACATCCATGCGGGCAACCATACGATCCCCGCGCTGATCGAGGCCAGCGGCGATCCGCAGGCGATTTCGACAACCTTCCAGTTTTTCGCCAATGGCGGGGTCGAAGGATACGTTGACCGCCCGGTGATCGCGCAGTTTTCCCAGTGCCACAATCCGGATCTATGGTGCGGGGACTCTGCCATTGAGGTCAAGACGTTGGTGCGGAGGGATTTTCCGCTGCAATATTACGGCGCGCATCGGCCGTTCTTTCGCAACGATCTGGCCGAGGAAAAGCGGCCGCATTGGACGGATGGATCGGGACGTGCCGTGCCGCACAAGTTTCTTGTCGCGGCCAATCCGCGCCGCATTCGCAAATTCCCGGCGGCAGGCGCGCGGGTGCACGCAACACTCAATCACTATGCCTTGCGTTCGCTGGACAGCTATCTGGTTAAGAATGACCGGGGCGATGTGAACCGCGACAACCGCAATTTCGACGACACCTATTGGCGAGAGCGCAATGACAGCGCATGGGAGGACCGCTCGATCCTGCGCTATCTGCCGGATCTGGACGCGGCTTTGGCCGAGATGAAAGCCGACCCGGAAATCGGCGCGTTGCATGACGCGGCGGTGCGCCTGCATATCGAGAAACGCGATGCCCTGATGGAACAAGAGGCCTATCGGAAAATGCATGAGCAGTTGCGGCTGGCCCCGACGATTCCGCCCGAGGAACTGGCCTTGATGCGCGCGTTGGGGATTACGGCATGAGTCGTTTGCGCGTCATCAACCTTGGTCTGCCGAAATCCGGCACGACGACGCTGGCCACCGCATTGCGCGCCGCCGGCCTAATCGTCGCCGACCATCGCATCCGCCGCAGCCAGACAGACGATCCGCATCTGGCAGGGACATTTGTCGGGCGCCAGCTTTACGAGGGGCTTTTCCGGTCCGGCGACCCGCTGGAGTTTCTGGGCGATTTCGACGCGCTGACAGAGATCAGTGTCATCACCCCCACACTGTCCCTGTGGCCGCAGACCGATTGGGGCGTCATCGACGCGATCCGCCAGCGTCATCCCGATGTGCGCTTCGTGTGTTCGCGACGCGACGCGCGCACCTTGTCCGGCTCGATGCTGCGATGGGCCGATCTGGGCATGTCGCGCTTGCCGGGTGGCGCCATCCCCGGCCTGCCGTCGGGCTTCGGGGAAACCACGTTGCAACGTGTCACCTGGATCGAGGGGCATTACGCGCATATGCGACAGCTCTTCCGGGGCGCGCGCGATTTTCTGGAATATCATGTCGAGGATACTGACGCGCCCGCGCAAATCGGGGCATTTCTGGGCATCGACCTGCCATGGTGGGGCAAGGCCAATGTCAACGCATCACTGCCGTCACCGGGCGCAGTATAATGCGCATTCACCTGCATATCGGGCTGGATGCGGCAGCGACTGGGCGTCTGCAAAAGATTCTCGATGCAAAGCGCAACCAACTGACCGAAAAAGGCATTCGCTACGCCCGAACCCCCGGTGCGCACAATCATACGCGATTGTTCATGGCGGTGACCGATCCTGAAAATATCGACAGTCTTCGGTTCAACCGCGGCTATGGGGCCGCCGAAAAACAGGCGCAATTGCGCGAACAGGTGGCCGAAGGGCTGCGCCGCGAGGTGGATCAGCACACCCCGGAGGTGTTGATTCTGTCGGCGCATCAACTCGGGACCGCCTTGGTGTCACGCTCGGAACTGGAACGCCTGCGCGCGATGCTTGCGCCGCTGTCTGATGACATCCGCATTGTCGCCCATGTCGAAGAGCAGTCCCGCATGCTGGCGCGGCGCTATGCCCAACAGGTCTGGGACGGTCGCAGACGGTCTCTCGCCATTGAGATCGGCCTGACGGGCTTCGCCGACTGGTGGCAGGCAGCCTTGGACGATGCGCCTGCGTCAAACCCGCAGGCAAGCCTATTCGCCGACGCACAGGCTGCGCCGTTCTGGCTGGACTATGCCCGGCTGGTGCAGGAATGGGATGCGGTCTTTGGCAAAGGCGCGACATCTTTGCGTGCGCTGGATGCCGCTGTGGTCGGGTCTGACAAGTTGCTGGACGAGGTCGCGCAGACGTTTGCCATCAGGAAGGCCTTTGGCAAATATGAGGCGCAACCCCTGCCAGCAGAACCCGCTGCGGCATGGCTGACACGCGGCCGCCAGTTCAACGACGTCTTGCTGAGGTATCTTGACCACGAAAATGCGATTCTTCCGCGCCAGACCTGGCGACGCCTGTTGGGAGAGCTAAAGGTCGAAGGCTCGCCCATTGCGCCGGGCAGTCTGGCAATCGTGTCCAACCGGTTCGCCGCTGCCAATGCTGAGCTTCTGAAGCGCCACCCAGCCTTGACCCCACAGTCGATGACGCCTGACGCCGCTGCACCAGCCTGGCGAGAAGCCGATCCACAGTTCGGCTTTCGTGCGACGCAATATCTTCTGGCCTTCCGTCCCCGGATTCGTCAGGCCGCGAAGCAGGAAATGCAGGACCGCGCCGCCGATCTGGCCGCCCTGAACGGCGAGGCGCCTGCCCAGGATGAATCGCTTGATGGGCTGACTGACGTCGCTCAGGCCATCATGCCGCCGCTCGCCCGTCAGAACTTTGCCAAGCTGCAAGGGTCGTACCTCGCGCCGCATAACCGTCTGGGCCTTGTGAACGAGGAAGATCTGGCCGCCGCTTATACGCCAGCGCCCCCGCGCGACCTGCCCCAAGGAACAAGCGGCAATGTCATCGTCGGGTGCATGAAGAACGAGGCACCCTATATCGTCGAATGGATCGCCTATCACCGCGCCATCGGTGTCGACAATTTCCTGATCTATACCAATGGGTGCGAGGACGGGACGGCGAAAATTCTAGACCGTCTGCAAGACATGGGCGTGGTCCAGCACCGCAACAACGATGGCTGGAGGGGCAAGTCCCCGCAGCAATACGCGCTCAATCAGGCGCTGAAGGAACCACTGATCCGCAAGGCCGACTGGATCATCCATATCGACGTCGACGAGTTTATGAACGTGCGCTGCGACAATGGCACCTTGCAGGACTTTCTGGCGCGCGTTCCGGATGTCACCAACGTGGCCATGACGTGGCGGCTGTTCGGTCACAACGGCATTCAACGGCTGGAAGATCGGTTTGTGATCGACCAGTTTGACGGATGCGCGCCGAAATATTGCCCCAAACCGCACACCGTCTGGGGCTTCAAGACAATGTTCCGCAATATCGGGGCCTATGCCAAAATCTCTTGCCACAGGCCGAACAAGCTGGACGAGGCGTTTCGCGAAAAGGTGCGATGGGTCAACGGTTCCGGTGCCGACATGACCGACGAAGTTGTCCAGAACGGCTGGCGCAACTCGCGCAAATCCATCGGCTACGATCTGCTGCAACTGAACCATTACGCGCTGCGGTCGGCAGAGAGTTTCCTGATCAAGCGGCAACGCGGCCGCGCCCTGCATGTCAACCGGTCAATCGGGCTGAACTACTGGATCCGGATGGACTGGTCGGACTTCACTGACGTGACCATCAAGCGCAACATACCCCGTATGCAACTGGAATATGACCGGCTGATGGAGGATGACAGATTGCGCGCCTTGCACAAAAACGGGCTGGGCTGGCACCGTGCCAAGGCCGACGAGTTGCACGCGAACCCCGAATTTGCAGAGCTTTACCGCAAGGCGCTGGCCATGCGATTGACAGAAACGGAACGTGTCGCCTATGCGCTGGCACTCGATATGGAGAGCTGACATGGACGCCCCGACCCAGCCGCGGCAATTTCTAAGATCACGCGGCATGAAGATCCCCAAACATCCCGAAATCACCACCGGTCGGGTGCGCGGCGCATTGCGCGAAGGTCTGTATGAGCGCAAGGAATGCGACGCGGTGATGAAGGTCGTGCAGCAAGGCGATGTGGTGTTGGAACTGGGTGCGGGAATCGGGTATATATCAACGCTGATTGCCACGAAGAAGCTGGTCGAACATGTCCATGCGTTCGAGGCAAATCCTGGCCTTATCCCCTATATCCGCTCGGTCCACGAAGCGAACAATGTCACCAACGTCACGGTGCATAATGCCCTGCTGGCCCCCGAAGACGGCGCGCCTGCGGATTTCTTCGTGCGCAAGAATTTCCTCGCCTCCTCGCTGGATCGCGAAAGCGACCCGGACAACATTGTCTCTGTCGAAAAAGTTGAGATGCGCAGCCTGCCCAAAACCTTGGCAGAGCTTCGACCCACCGTCCTTGTCTGCGACATCGAGGGCGCAGAGGCCGGGTTGCTGGAATCGGCCGACTGGTCCGGACTGCGCGCCGCCGTGATTGAGTTACACCCGCAATGGATTGGTCAGGCGGGCGTGCAATCGGTGTTCGACACCATGCACAAGGCTGGCTTGACCTATTTCCCCAAGGCGTCCGAGGCCAAGGTCGTCACGTTCCGCAAGGGTTGGTGATGGTGGACGGGCCTTCAATCGGCTCATGGCTGCAAGACTTGCGGGCGGCCGCATGAGGATCTGCGCTGTTCTGACGGTGCGGAACGAGGCCGCCTTTCTGCTTGATTGGCTGGCCCATCACCGCGCCTGCGGGGTCACGGATTTTGTCGTGCTCTCAAATGATTGTCAGGACGGCACCGATGCGATGCTGGACCGGTTGCAGGACATGGGCGGCCTGAGCCATATCCGCAACGATGGCCCGCACGGGCGCAATGGCATCCAGTTCGCGGGCCTCAAGTTGGCCGACAAGTCCGAACCTGTGAAAGCCGCCGATTGGCTGCTGGCGCTGGATATCGACGAGTTCGTGAACGTCCATGTCGGCAACCACACCCTGCCCGCGCTGATCGAGGCCCTTCCGGACGCGACCGCGATCACCCTGACATGGCGTCTGTTCGGCAATGCGGGGATTGAGCGATACCATGATCGGCCTGTGCCGCAGCAATTCACCCGCGCCGCGCCCGAGATCATGTATTGGCCGTGGCGCGCGGCGATGTTCAAGACGCTTTACCGCAATGATCGCACCTACCGGAACCTCGGCATTCACCGACCCCGCAACCCCCGCGACAGCCGCTTGGGCGATGCGCGATGGTTTGACGGCCACGGACGTCTTCTTGATGAAGGCTTCACCACAAAGCGTATTTTCAGCAATTACGGGCGGCCCAATTACGGCTTGGCGCAGCTTAATCACTATGCGCTCGGCGCGATGGAAAGCTTCGTGCTGAAAGCGGCGCGCGGCAGGGCCGTGCATTCCGATCACATGCTGGGGCTTGACTACTGGGTGGAGCGGAATTTCAACACCGATGAGGATCTCTCGATCCAGGCACTGGCTGTGCAGACCGCACAGATCCGGGCCGAACTGTCTGCCGATCCTCTTCTTGCCACGCTTCACGACAAGGCCGTGCAGTGGCGCATCGCCCAGTTCGACATGCTACTGGCCGAAGAACCCTACCGCGCCCTGTTCGGGCGTCTGTTGATGACGCCGCCGTCGCAGCCGGTGCCGCTCGACAAGGCGCGATTTCTTGCCCATCACGGCACGCTTGCGCGACAGGCCGCGGCGCTGAAGTCCCGCACTTGACTCTTGCCCGCGCCGTCAACGCCGAAGCATCAGATAGCGCGCGTGAAACTTCCGAAAATCGGTCCCGGAGGCTTTGATTTGCGTCCCCACCCTCTGGTGCGCGTCGGTCCGCCCGTGCTATCGGACGCCGCATGACCCAGACACTGACCATACGCCGTCCCGACGATTGGCATCTGCATTTGCGCGACGGTGCCATGTTGACCGCCGTCGCCCCTGAAACCGCGCGTCATTTTGGCCGTGCGATCATCATGCCGAATCTTGTGCCACCGGTCGTCACCGGCGCACAGGCCGCCGCCTATCGTGACCGCATCATGGCCGCCCTGCCCGAGGGCGCGGATTTCAAACCGCTGATGACGCTCTACCTGACCGAAGACACGGACCCGGACGATCTGGCTGCGGCCCATGCATCGGGCCTGATCACCGCCGTCAAACTATACCCGGCGGGTGCCACAACCAATTCCAATTCCGGCGTGCGCGATTTCGACAAGGTGCGTCCGGTGCTGGAACGCATGGCCGAGATCGGCTGTCCGCTTTGTGTCCACGGAGAGGTGACAGCAGCCGAGATCGACATTTTCGATCGCGAGACTGTGTTCATCGACACCGTGCTGGACCCGATCCGCCGCGCAACCCCCGGCCTGCGCGTCGTGATGGAACATATCACCACGAAACAGGGCGTCGACTATGCCCGTGCCGGCGGTGCCGATCTGGGTGCCACGATCACCACGCATCACCTGATCATCAACCGCAACCATATCCTCGTGGGCGGAATCAAACCGCATTACTACTGCCTGCCCGTCGCCAAGCGCGAAGAGCATCGGCTGGCCCTGCGTGAGGCGGCAACCAGCGGCGACGCCACCTTCTTTCTGGGCACAGACAGCGCGCCGCATACCGATGCGCTGAAGGAACAGGCCTGCGGCTGCGCCGGGTGTTTCACCGCCACGAACACGATGTCGCTTTTGGCGCATGTGTTTGACGAGGATGGCGCGCTGGACCGGTTGGAAGGTTTCGCCTCGCTGAACGGCCCAGCCTTCTACGGGTTGCCCGGCAATGAGGCCACGTTGACCCTGACCCGTGAGGCAAACCCCGTCACCTATCCGTCAAAGATCGACACTGCCGATGGCCCCGTCACCGTCTTTGACCCCGGCTTTCCGGTCCATTGGGCCGTCACCTGATCCCGCCTTAGCCAAAGGACATCGCCATGATCCCTTCTGCCTACCCTGACCACCAGGAAATCGCCCGGCTCACCGCCCGGATGCTGCTGGAGATCGGCGCTGTGAACTTCAATGCCGAAACGCCCTATACGTTGTCCTCGGGATTGCCGTCGCCCAGCTATGTCGACTGCCGCAAGCTGATCTCCTACCCCCGTATCCGCGCCACGCTGATGGATTTCCTGACTGCGACCATCATGCGCAACGCCGGGTTTGAGGCGTTCGACAATATCGCCGGCGGTGAAACCGCGGGCATTCCATTCGCAGCACTGGTGGCCGAACGCATGGCCCTGCCGATGACCTATGTGCGCAAGAAACCCAAGGGCTACGGCCGCAATGCGCGGATCGAGGGCACGATGACCGAAGGCCAGCGCGTGCTGCTGGTCGAGGATCTGACCACCGATGGCGGATCGAAGCTGTCCTTCGTCGATGCGATTCGCGAAACCGGGGCCTCCTGCGGCCATACGGCGGTGATTTTCTACTACGACATTTTCCCCGAAACAGTCAAAACCCTTGGCGACCACGGGGTTGCGCTGCATCACCTGTGCACTTGGTGGGACGTCTTGGCAGAGGCCCGCGCGCAACAGGCTTTTGACGAGGCGACCCTGACGGAAGTTGAGGCGTTCCTGAAGGCACCCCGCGACTGGCAAGAGGCCCGGATGGCTGCCAAGAGCTGACGCAACGTCCGCTTGGTTCAATAATCGCCAACATTGCAACTCGGTCGAAGTGGCAGGATTTTGCCACAATATGTTGACGTGCGGGCCACATATCTGTCAAGATAATGTAATAAAAATTACCCACAGACTGTCCACAGGTTATACAATTTGCCTCGGCCGCAGGCGATGGTTTATGTGGGCGGTCTGACGGGCAGAGGGGCGCAAGATGAACGAGATCACCGCATTCAATCCAACAGGCGCAGAGATCCAGCAGCCCGAAACGATGCCCCATTCCATCGAGGCAGAACAGCAGCTTTTGGGCGCAATCCTGACCAATAATGACGTCTATGACCGCGTCGCCAGCATCATCGGGCCGCAACATTTCTACGAGCCCGTCCATGCCCGCATCTTCGAGGTCGCAGCAGCCCGAATCGCGAAGAACAATCTTGCCTCTCCGGTGACGCTCAAGGCGTTTCTGGAAGATGACGAAGGACTGAAGGAACTAGGCGGGCCGCGCTATCTGGCAACGCTGGCCGGATCTGCCGTCGCCTCCTTTGCGATCCGTGACTATGCGCAGATGATCTATGATCTGGCTGTGCGCCGCGATCTGATCCTGCTGGGCCGCGACATCAGCGCCAAGGCCACAAAGGTCGAGATCGGGTCGGAACCCAAGGAACAGATCGTCGAGGCCGAACAGGCGCTGTACAAGCTGGCCGAACAGGGCCAGAGCGAAAGCGGCTTCCAGTCTTTCCTGAAAGCCGTGACAGAGGCGGTGAACGTCGCCAACGCCGCCTATCA
Source organism: Primorskyibacter flagellatus (assembly GCF_048268605.1). NCBI lineage: Bacteria > Pseudomonadati > Pseudomonadota > Alphaproteobacteria > Rhodobacterales > Roseobacteraceae > Primorskyibacter > Primorskyibacter flagellatus. The sequence continues at coordinate 130,426 of NZ_JBLWVF010000007.1, read as the reverse complement.
GCGCGACGGCGGTCTGGCGGGGATCTCTACGGGCCTGACCGATCTGGACAGCAAACTGGGCGGCCTGCACAAATCCGACCTTCTGATCCTTGCCGGACGTCCGTCCATGGGGAAAACCTCGCTGGCCACCAACATCGCCTTCAACGTCGCCAAGGCCTATAAGCGCGGCATCCTGCCCGACGGCACCGAAGGGGCGGTCGAGGGTGGCGTCGTGGGGTTTTACAGCCTTGAGATGAGCGCCGAACAACTTGCTGGTCGTATCCTTGCCGAAGCCTCTGAAATCAGCTCTCACAAGATCCGTCAGGGTGACATGGACGAGGTCGAATTCCGCCGTTTTGTCGAGGCCGCGAAAGCTCTGGAAGCTTGTCCGCTGTTCATAGACGACACGCCAGCCCTGCCGATCTCGCAGCTTGCGGCGCGCGCCCGACGGCTGAAGCGGACGCATGGGCTGGACGTGTTGATCATCGACTACCTGCAACTGGTGCGCGGCACCGGCCGGTCGGAAAACCGGGTCAACGAAATCTCGGAAATCACCATGGGCCTGAAGGCCATCGCCAAGGAACTCAATATCCCGGTGATTGCCCTGTCACAGCTGTCGCGGCAGGTCGAAAACCGCGAGGACAAGCGCCCGCAACTGTCGGACCTGCGGGAATCAGGCTCTATCGAACAGGATGCCGACGCCGTGATGTTCGTGTTCCGCGAAGAATATTACAAGGAACGCGAGAAGCCCGGCGATCACGATCTGGACGCAATGGCGCGCTGGCAGGATGAGATGTCCCATCTGCATGGCAAGGCAGAGGTCGTTATCGGCAAGCAGCGCCACGGTCCGATCGGCACGGTCGCACTTAGCTTTGAGGCCCAGTTCACCCGCTTCGGCAACCTTGTGAAACCCTGGCAAAGCAATAACAGCAGCGAAGAATACTGACAGGATGCGGTCCTCGTCCGGCCGCACCCTTTATCGTCCCGCCACCCTTCATTGCATGAGCCCAGAGCCGAGCGAACTGCTTGGCCATTGGTTACGCTTGGACCAGTTTCAACGAAGAACGGTTTCGGGCAGGCGCGGGCAGGATTTTTCAAATCACCGCTCAAACACATAATCTGATCGCCGCGTTTCCCGCCGCGCCATTTTCTGAGTCTCTGTGAAAAATATGGTGGGTGATGAGAGGCTCGAACTCCCGACATCTTCGGTGTAAACGAAGCGCTCTACCAACTGAGCTAATCACCCGTGCAGCGGGGTTTAGCCAAGCAGATCACCGGTGGCAAGCAACTTTTCTACAGAAATCTGCATGATCCGGCGGCAACCCGCATATCCCGCTTGCAACCGGGGCGCGATAGGGCATGAAGTGCCGCCATGTACAGCTTTGATCAATCCCCGACCGACGCCGCCTTTGTGCAAGATCCCTACCCTGCTTATGACCGCGCCCGCGAAAATGGGCCGTTGGTTTGGTGGGACGCCTACGGCATGCCCGCCGCGATGGACCACGCCACGGTTCACGCAATTCTGCGCGATCGCCGCTTTGGCCGCGAATGCCCGGCGGAACTCGCGGGGGACATTCCCGAACACCTGCGGGCCTTCTACGCCGTCGAAGCGCATTCCATGCTGGAGCTTGACCCGCCCCGTCACACCCGGTTGCGGGGGCTGGTTCTGCGTGGCTTTACGTCAAGGCGGATCAAGGAACTTGCGCCAGAGATCGAGGCACTGGCGCTGGAGCTTGCACAGGCCCTGCCGGACGATCCGTTCGATCTGATCACGGCCTATGCCACACCGCTGCCGGTGATCGTCATTGCCCGGCTTCTGGGGGTGCCGGACAGTATGGCACCACAACTGCTGAACTGGTCCAACGCCATGGTCGCGATGTACCAAGCCCGCCGGAACCGGGCCATCGAGGACGCCGCCGCCAGCGCCGCACAGGAATTTTCGGACTTTCTGCGTGGCTATGTCGAGGAGCGTCGGGCGAAACCTGCCGACGACCTTATCACCCATCTGATCGCAGCAGAAGAAGAAGGCGAAAAGCTGTCAACAGACGAGCTGATCACCACCTGTATCCTGCTGCTTAACGCCGGACACGAGGCTACGGTGCACACGCTGGGCAACGGGGTGAAAACGCTGTTGGAAACCGGAATGCTGTCCGAAGCCCAGGCCGACATGGAACGCACTGTCGAAGAAATCCTACGCTACGATCCTCCGCTGCATATGTTTACCCGCTACGCGAAAGAGCCTGTCACAATACACGATCACATGTTCCAGCGCGGCGATCAGGTTGCCCTGATGTTGGGTGCCGCCAATCGCGACCCGGCGAATTGGACAGATCCAGACAAGTTTGATCCGACGCGCGCACCCAAACCCAATGCCAGCTTTGGTGCCGGTCTGCATTTCTGCGTCGGTGCGCCGCTGGCCCGGTTGGAACTGCGGATCGGCCTGGCAACTCTGCTGAAACAACACCCGCATTTGAGGCTGACGCACGCGCCGGAATATGCCAACCTGTATCATTTTCACGGGCTGACGCGCCTGATGGTCCGCACGAGCTGACCCCGTCGGCGGACGCTTTAACCGTTGTCGTCCGAGCTTTCAGGGTAGAAGCAGGCCGCCGCGTGATCGGCATCGTCCAGCAACGGGCGTTCCTTGCGGCACCGATCCTGCGCCTTCCAGCAGCGCGGCGCAAACGGGCAGCCATCGGGTATCGCCAGCGGTGAGGGCAACTCTCCTTCCAGCTTGATCCGCTTGCGCACGCGGGCCGGATCAGCCGAGGGTGTCGCTGACAGCAACGCCACGGTGTAGGGATGGCGCGGTGCCGAAAAGACCGCCTCTTTCGACCCGCGTTCAACCGGACGGCCCAGATACATCACCACCACATCATCGGCAACATGACGCACCACCGACAGGTCATGCGAGATGAACAGATAGGCGAGGTCCATCCGCTCTTGCAGGTCAAGAAGCAGGTTCAGCACCTGGCTTTGGATCGACAGGTCAAGCGCCGAGACAGGCTCGTCCAGCACCAGCAGTTTCGGCTCCAGTATCAGGGCGCGCGCAATGGCGATACGCTGGCGCTGCCCGCCGGAGAACATATGCGGAAAGCGGTCGTAATGTTCGGGCCGAAGGCCCACCATCGCCATCATCTCGCGCGCCTTGTCGGCACGGTCGGCGGCAGAAATGTCCGGACGCTTGATCTTCAGCGGTTCTTCGATGATCGCGCCGACGCGGTGGCGCAGGTTGAGCGAGCCATAAGGATCCTGAAACACGATCTGCACCTGGGACCGCAGGCTGTCCCAGTTCTCGGGCACGGCCTCGACCCCGTTGATGGTGAAGTCGCCCGCGGTCGGCTCCTCGATCAGGGTGATCAGCCGCGCGAGCGTGGACTTGCCGCAGCCGCTTTCGCCCACAACCGCAAGCGTCTTGCCGGGCTGGATCGAAAAACTGGCTTCTGACAGGGCGCGCACGACTTGCCGTTCTTTGAACATCCCGCCGCCGCTTTCGTAATGGCGCGACAGGTTGCGGGCGGTGACGACAGGGCCGCTCATTGCACCTCCTCCTTGGCTGGGACCGACAGGGGGTAGTGGCACTTCGCGCGGCCCAGTTCCGGCGATTGCAAAGGCGGTACGGTAGAGCGGCAAAGATCGTCCGCATGGGCGCAGCGCGGCGAGAACAGGCAGCCCTGAGGTCGGTCGAACTGGCCGGGCACGACACCGGGAATGGTCGGCAGACGGCGTTCGGTGGCCCGTTCCGGCAGGGCTGCCAGAAGCGCGGCGGTATAGGGGTGATGCGGCGTGTCGAACAGGGTCTCAACCGGCTGATCCTCGACCTTCCAGCCGGCATATTGCACGGCGACCCGGTGCGCGGTCTCGGCCACGACGCCCATGTCATGCGTGATCAGGATCAGCCCCATGCCGGTATCGCGTTGCAGCCCGGTCAACAGGTCCAGGATCTGCGCCTGAATGGTGACATCCAGCGCCGTCGTCGGTTCGTCCGCGATCAGCAGCTTGGGTCCACAGGCGATGGCCATGGCGATCATCACCCGCTGGTTCATCCCGCCCGACAACTGATGCGGAAAGGCAGTCAGGCGTTTTTCCGGTGCCGGAATGCCCACCATCTCCATCAGTTCCAAAGCGCGTTTCTTGCGGGCCGAACTGTCCAGCTTCAGGTGTTGTTTCAACGCCTCGCGAATCTGGAAACCAACAGTAAAGCACGGATTCAACGACGACATCGGTTCCTGAAAGATCATCGAGATTTCGCGCCCGATCACCTTGCGGCGGGCCGAGGCCGACAGGTCGCGCAGGTCCCTGCCGTCAAAGCTCAGCTCGTCCGCGGTCACGGTCGCCGTCCATGGCAAAAGGCCCATCGCCGCCAGCATCGACACGGATTTGCCCGATCCGGATTCGCCGACGATCGCCAGCACCTCGCCACCCTCGACGGTGACATCGACCCCGTCCACGGCGCGGAATGACCCGCCGCCGGTGGCGAATTCGACAGAGAGATTGCGGATGTTCAGCAGCGCCATGATCTCAGCTCCGCTTCAGTTTGGGGTCAAGGGCATCACGCAGCCCGTCGCCCATCAGGTTGATCGACAGCACGGTGATCAGGATCGCCAGTCCCGGCAGGGTCACAACCCACCACGCGCGCAGAATGAACTCTCGCGCCTCGGCCAGCATCGTGCCCCATTCCGGCGTCGGTGGTTGCGCGCCCATGCCGAGAAAGCCCAATGCGGCTACATCGAGGATCGCATTGGAGAAGGACAAGGCCGCCTGCACGATGATCGGCGCAAGGCAGTTGGGCAGCACAGTGACGAACATCAGTCGCGGCAGTTTCGCGCCCGCCACGCGCGCCGAAACGACATAGTCGCGCGTGCGCTCGTTGATCACGGCCGCACGGGTCAGGCGGACGTAATGCGGCTGCAACACGATGGAGATGGCGATCATCGCGTTCAAAAGGGACGGCCCAAGGATTGCCACCAGCACCAGCGCCAGCAGCAGCGACGGAAAGGACAGGATGATGTCCATCAGGCGCATGATGACCGTGTCCAGCCATTTCGGAGCAAAGCCCGCCACAAGGCCCAGCAGGATACCGCCCGTGGCCGCGATCACCACCACGACCATGCCGACGAAGAACGAGAACCGCGCACCATATAGCAGCCGTGACAGCATGTCCCGTCCCAGCGGATCGGTGCCCAATGGGAAGGTCCAGCTTCCGCCCTCTTGCCAGACGGGTGGTTGCAGCGTCGCCTCGCGGAACTGTTCGGTCGCACTGTGAGGGGCGATGAAATCGGCCAGCAGCGCCAGCAGCACCAGAATGGCAAATGTCCACATCCCGATCACCGCGCCACGGTTTTCGCTGAAATACTGCCAGAACTCGGCCAGGCGGCCGGGGCGTTTCGGGGCGGTTATCGCGACTTCGGTCATATCGGTCATTTGCGCGTCCGTATCCTTGGGTTGATAAGCCCGTAGAGCATGTCCACGATCAGGTTCACGATCATCACGACCACGGCGACAAGCAGCAGCCCGCCCTGGACCACCGGGTAGTCACGGCGGAAAATGCTGTCGACCATCCATTTGCCGATGCCGGGCCAGGAAAAGATCGTCTCTGTCAGGATGGCGCCGGCCAGAAGCGTGCCGACCGACAGGCCGATCACCGTGATGACCGGGATCATCGCATTGCGCAGCGCGTGCAGACCGTTGATCCGCCAGGGCTTCAGCCCCTTGGCGCGGGCGGTGCGGATGTAGTCCTCGGACAGAACTTCCAGCATGGCGGATCGGGTCTGCCGCGCGATCACCGCAAGCGGAATGGTCGCCAGCACAATCGTGGGAAGGATCAGATGCTGCACCGCCGAGACAAACGCGCCGCTTTGCCCCGACAGCAGACTGTCGATCAGCATGAAACCCGTGGGCGTCGGGAAGTAATATAACAGGCCCATCCGGCCCGAGACCGGCGTCCAGCCCAGATTGCCCGAGAACACGATGATCAGCAGCAGCGCCCACCAGAAGATCGGCATGGAATATCCCACCAATGCCGAGGACATCAGCGCCCGGTCAAAGAACTTGCCCCGGTTCACCGCCGCGATCACACCCGCCGGTATGCCAAGAGCGATGGCCAGGATGATGGCGCAAAGCGACAATTCCAACGTCGCGGGAAACAGCGCGAAGAATTCGTCCCAGACTGGTTTCTTGGTCACAAAGCTTTGGCCCAGATCGCCTTGCAGCACGCCGGTCAGATAGTCCCAGAATTGCGTCAGCACCGGTTGATCGAACCCGTATTGGCGGCTCAGCTCTTCATAGCGTTCCTGTGACATGCCGCGTTCGCCCGCCATGACGATGATCGGATCGCCGGGAATGACGCGGATGAAGGCGAAGGAAATCAGCGTGACGCCGACGAAAGTTACGAAGAACGTCGAGAGCCGGGATATGAAGAAGCGTAACATCAGCCAATCACCGTCAGGTCTTTGGGGAAAGTTGTCAGCGACCGGCAACCGGTTGCCGTGACCAGAATGTCATCCTCGATCCGGACGCCAAAACCGCCCAACCGGTACAGACCCGGTTCGTTGGTAAAGACGGTGCCCGCCTCCAGAACCTCGGGGTTGCCGCGCATGATATAGGGCGCTTCATGCACCTCCCGGCCCAGCCCGTGACCTGTCTTGGTGCGAATGCGGTCCGCGTAGGAGGACGCTTCGAGCACACCCGTCACGGCGTCATCTATCTGATGAGCGGTGACACCCGCCTTGGTGACGGCATGTCCCTTTTCATTGGCGGCAAGGACGGTGGCATAAACGTCCTGCGCCTCGTCCGTCGCGTGTCCGACAAAGAAGGTGCGGGTGATGTCGGCGCAAAACCCGTCGGCGGTGCCGCCGAAGTCGATCAACAGCGCGTCGCCGGACTGGATCTGGTAGTCGCTGCGCGCATGGGCATGGGGACGGGCGGAATTATCCGCCGCCGCAACAATAGGCGGGAAAGCCAAGCCGTCGGCGCCGTGGGTAAACAGCGCGCGGACAAGAAGGCTCTCGACCTGCTTTTCGGTCATGCCTGCGCGGACCTGTGCAACCGTGTCGGCAAGGGCGGCCTCGGAAATCCGGATCGCCTTTTCAAGCGCGGCAATATCGGCATCCGTCTTGACCGTTCGCAGACCGGAAATTTCGCGCTCTGCGTCCACGATACGCAACCCCGGATAGGCCGACGCCAGCGCGTGATGAACAAAGACGCGCATCACCTGCCCTTCCACGGCAAGGCTGGTCAGCGGCAAATGTCGGGCGAGGGCGACGAAGGCATCATCATAGCCGGTCTGGTCCATCCAGTCGAAGGTTTCGCCCGGAAAATTGACCTGCTCCCACGAGCCAAGTTCAAGGTTGGGCATCACTGCGGCCGGATCACCCTCGGCGGGTACAATCACCAGTTTGGGACGCTCGTTGGTTCCGAAAGCCTGCCCTAATGCGCGGGTGAAATTCGGGCCAGGAACAAGACCCACCGCATCGACGCCCAGTTGGCGCGCGACACCGCGATACTCTGCGAAACGATCCATAAAGCTGCCTTTTCAGGTGGCGGAAAGGGCCGCGCACGGCCCCCTCCCTTTCATTGGAAACAGGGCCTTACTCGGCGAGGCTCACATCGGTGAAGATGTGGCCGCCCAGAGGATGAACCTTGTAGCCTTCAACTTCGGGACGCATCGGCATGAAGACGACCGAATGCGCGATCGTCGCCCATGGGGCCTGTTCCTTGAAGACAACCTGCGCCTCTTCATACAGGCGCGTACGCTCTGCCGGGTCGGTCACGGTTTTGGCTTCCTGAATCAGATCCTCGAAGGGCTGATGGCACCATTGCGCCCGGTTGGACGCTTCAACCGCGTCGCAACCCAGAAGGACCGCAAGGAAGTTGTCGGGGTCGCCATTGTCGCCGGTCCAGCCCAGCAAAACCGCGCCGTCGCGATCCTTGGCGCGCGAACGCTCAAGATATTCGCCCCATTCGTAGGACACGATTTCCACATCCACACCGATCTTGCCAAAATCGGCCTGCATCAGTTCGGCCATGCGGCGGGCGTTCGGGTTGTAGGGGCGCTGCACCGGCATCGCCCAGATCTTCATCGACAGATCGGACACGCCTTCGGCTTCCAGCATCTCCTTGGCGGCCTCGGGATCGAAGGCGTCATCCTCGACCGCGTCATTATAGGACCACATGGTCGGCGGGATCGGGTTCTTGGCGATCTGACCGGACCCTTGGAACACCACGTCGATGATCGCCTGCTTGTCGATCGCCATGTTCAGCGCCTTGCGGACCTTCGGATTGTCAAAAGGCGCAACGGTGGTGTTATAGGCCAGATAGCCAACGTTCAGGCCTTCCTGCTGTGCGACGGTGACGGCTTCGTCATCCTGCATCGCCTGAATGTCAGCCGGGTTCGGATAGGGCATGATGTGGCATTCGCCCGCTTGAAGCTTCTGGTAGCGAACCGAAGCATCGGGGGTGATGGCGAAGACCAGATTGTCGACCTTGGGCAGACCGTCGGCCCAGTAGTCGGGGTTCTTGGCGTAGCGGATCACCGCATCTTTCTGATAGGCGACAAAGCTGAACGGGCCGGTGCCGACAGGTGCCTGGTTCAGCATTTCGGGCGTTCCCGCCTCCATCATCGCATCGGCATATTCCGCCGACAGGATCGAGGCGAAATCCATTGCCAGATTCGCGATGAACGGCGCTTCGGGGCGCGACAGCACGAACTTGACCGTCATGTCATCGACTTTTTCGACCGAGGTGATCAGGTCAGGCATGGACATGGATTGGAAATATTCCCACGAACCACCCGAGGCACTGTGGAACGGATGATCCTCCAGACGCTGACGCTCGAACGAGAAGATCACGTCATCGGCGTTGAAATCGCGCGACGGCGTGAAGTTGTCATTTGAATGGAACTTGACGCCGGACCGCAGATGGAAGGTGTATTCCAGACCGTCCTCGGACGCTTCCCAGCTTTCGGCAAGGCCCGGTACAACTTCGGTCGTGCCCGTCTTGAACTCTGCCAGGCGGTTATAGACCGGATGCGACGAGGCATCGAATGTCGTGCCCGAAGTGAAGAGCGCCGGGTCAAAACCCTCGGGCGAACCTTCGGAGCAATAGACCAGCGTTTGCTGGGCCGCGGCGGACCCGGCCAGCATGGCCGCAATCCCTGCCGAAACCATAAGTCGTTTGAGTGTCATTTTCAGTCTCCCAGTTTTAGTCTCTTTGGTGTCTCCGCACGAAGGGGTGGAATTTTCAATCCGCCCTCCCCGGCGACAACTTTTGTCAGACGTCCAATCCGCCGCCGGTGATTTGCGCGAACGCACCCGTGGTCACGTCCCTTTCACCATATCAGCGGATCGCCGATCCCCTTTTCGCAGATGCGACCGGGTGGATCGAACGCCCTCTGATGCAACATGAAATACATTTGTCCTTGGCGCCGCAAGCTTTGCGGTGCGTCAATCTGCAAAGAATCCCTTCAGCATCCGCCTTGCATTCAAATTTGCCATCGTTTCAGCGCCCGGTATCCGGAAAACCGGGCATGCCGGTGAACCCACGCTCGATGCGCAAATTGACAAGGCTCAGGTCCTACTGCGTCGTCTCCGCCACCAACGTCTTGTATAGCGCGCGGATACGGGCAAAGACCGGTCCGCGTCCCCCATCCGTTCCGATGCTACGCCCGTCAATTTCCGCCACAGGCGTCTGCGCGCCGAATGTGCCGGTCAGAAACGCCTCGTCCGCGCCATATGCATCGACCAGCGAGTAATTGCGCTCGAACACCGGAATGCCGTCCTGGCGACACAGCTCGATCACCTTGCGGCGCGTCACCCCGTTCATGCAATAGTCGCCGGTCGAGGTCCAAACCTCGCCCCTGCGAACGATGAAGAAGTTGCAGGCATTGGTGGTGTTCACGAAACCATGCGGGTCCAGCATCAACCCTTCATCCGCGCCCGCCTGTTCGGCCTGAAGGCAGGCAATCACGCAGTTCAGCTTGGAATGGGAATTGTACTTCGCGTCCTGGCTCATCGGCAATCCGCGCACCTGCGGGACCGTGGCCAGCCGGATACCTTTGGACTGCAATGTATCGACCGGTTTGGAATGCTCCATGATGATGACGATGGTCGGCCCGCTGCGCGACAGCGACGGATGCTGGAAGGGGCGCACCTTGACGCCGCGCGTGACCATCAGACGGCAATGCACATCATGGGTCATCTTGTTGGCAACGCGTGTCTTTTCCAGTGCTGCGACCAGTTCTGTTCGGCTTAGCCCGATGTCCAACGCAACGGCTTTGCAGGACTCGTAAAGCCGGTCCATGTGATCGTCCAGAAACGCCCATTTGCCATTATACAGCCGCAGCCCTTCCCACATCCCGTCACCCAGCATGAAGCCGCTGTCATAGACCGAGACCTTGGCCTCGTCGCGATGTTTCAACGCACCGTCGACATAAATCAGGATGTCACGATTGCGCGGATCATCTTCGGCGGAATGCGTGGTTTCGGGCTGTGTATCGTCGGATGTCATGCGGCCTCCTGCACCTTCGGTTCAGACATGGGGACCATGCCGCGCGGTGCACGAAAAGCCAAGTTCCAGAAGACGCGCGGAGTTTCGGGCCTGAAACTGTGGGGTGGTCAAATCCGGGCAACACGCCGCACACCGATGCGGCCAGCGTATCGCGGTGTGCGCGTCGGCAGGTCTTGCGTCTGAGATCCATCGAATGATCCCGGCAGAGGCCGGCCGTGCGTAGTTTCAATAACAGGTCGTGTCTCGGGCGTCTGCCGTCCGTGCGGGTCAAACTTTCCAACCCAGAGCGTTCAGCCGGGAAATCAGCCTTTCGATTGACGCGTTGTCCTCCAGATCAATCGCGTTCAACTTCCAGAACCAGTAGATGTATTTTGCAAATTCCGGCTGCGCCACCTTCGCCTGCGCGAACGCTTCGGACACGCCGAGCTTCGGCACGTTGGCGCAGATATGATGGAAGTCGACCCCGGCAAACAAGACCGACGGCTTGCCGAAGAACATCGCATGAAAGGCCGCACTGGAATTCTGCGTCACGACAAGATCGCAGGTCGCCAGGGCCTCTTCCATGCCTATATTTTCTACCCTGAAACGCGGATATTGTGCCTGAAGGGCATCAAGCGCCTTTTGCTCTGCGTCAGAGTAGCTCTCGTTCGGATGCAGGGTTGCGACAATGGGTAAATCACTGTTTTGCAACGCCTCTTCGATCATCTTGATCGGAGAGCTGCTTTGAAAGGATCGGTGTTGCATCAACCTTCCCTGCAAGGGCATGTAGATGAAACCGTCGCGCGACGCCTGCTTTGCACGTCGCCCGTATAGTCTTTCCCGCCAGTCGTCAAAAAACGTCGCCGCCGCAGCGGCATCAATCTTGCCGGGGTCGAACAGTGCCTTTGCGCTTTGCCATTGCCAGCGCGCCGCGCATCGTTCGAACTGCCAGAACGAGCCTGCATAAAGCCGCCGAAAGACCAGCCCGTTGCGGCCAATCGGTTCGGACATATGAACGAGGCTCATCTCGGCCGAGGCCTCCGATTGCCGATGCTTCGGGGCATTTCGCGACAGGGTCACTTCTGTCCCGGTCTGTCGGCCGACCTCCTGGATCGCGTTATACACTTCGTGTTCGCCATGACGGGCGCGCTCAAGGCTCTTGCTTGTCAGATACAGGCGAATGCCAGGTCTGGCGCGCGTGGTTCGGCCCGACATGCCGGGGCTAAAGGCCTTTTGGGCGATGGGGCGCAATCTGACCAAGGTGCGTTGCTTGGCGTCAGTCCGGTCACTTTGCTTTTGCGGAACGTGAACAAGCGTCGCCAATATCCGGGCGTAAAGCAGGAATTCGACGCTGGGATCATTGCGGCCCACCAGCGTATAGCCCCGGAAAAATGCCTCCATCGCGTCATCGGGAATGACCTGACCGGGCCGCAAATCCGCTTCGCTTCGCAGGATCGACGTGTAATCCAGAAGGATCTTGCCAATGTCGAACCCGACCGGCGCGCGCTGATCCTTTGAAAAGTCGATACCGGCCATCCGGTGCCCGTCAAAGATCAGGTTGCGCATGTGGAAATCGCCGTGTTGAACGGCCGACACGGTTTCGCGCCCCTGAAAGGCGGGCTCCAGCTCCACCAGCTTGGCGATCCCTTTCAGAAACAGGGGCTTGGCCGCGACCTTGATCTCGCCAGTCGTGATCTGGTCGCGCAGCTTTTCGTAATACCCGACCGTATGTCGCGGCCGAAACCCGCGCCTTTCAGGACCCGCGGCGCGATGATACGCATCCAGCCAGCGACCGGCATGTTCGAGCAATACCAGTTGGGCGGCACGATCGAAACTCGCCTCTCGCATGAACTCCGAAAGCGGACGGCCTTCGATATAGGTCATCAGGCTCGCCTGCTGTCTGGCATCCAGATAAACCGGTTCGGGCACCGTCAGATGATCCGAATGCGGAAACAGATCGAACGCCGTGGACTGCATCCGGTATTCTGTCGTAAATCCGTGCGGCTCCAGCGGGCGCAATTGGAATTTATAGGTAAAGCGCCCGCAATCGCCATGCTCTGCCAGATAGCTGATCCGAGATATTGCGGGATCGTCGCGTTTTGACAGACGCGTCAATGTCCAGCCGGTGCGCGGCAGACCCGCACCACTGGCGACATCCCCAAACGCCTGTTCGGACCGGATTTCAAGTTCGGAAAGCTGCCTGCCAGGCCTCATGTGGTTCCTGTTGCCTCTGCGCTGATGCGATGCCCCGCAACCCATGCTGCAAGTATAGCGCGCATTTGGCAAACGGCACGATCCCGGCGGCCTCTGTACGGGGCCGCACAATGCCGGTTCATCCAGCAGGTGCTCTTCGCTCTTGATCCGCGCCAGCCGGACCTACAGTCTTGTCAAAGCAAAGAAGGAACGTGCAGATGCGGAAATTACAGAGCCAGGGCGTGCATCACATCACCCTTGTGGGGGCCGACCGGCAAACCTCGATTGATTTCTGGGAAGGGCTGCTGGGAATGCCGTTTGTCTTCGATCAGCCCAATCTGGATGACCCGGATGAAGGGCATGTCTACTTCGACCCCGGTGACGGTCGGCTGATCACGGTCTTTACCAATGAAAGCCGCAAACCCCAGCCCAACCGCACCCCGACGGATCCCGGCTGCGTGCATCACCTGGCCTTTTCGGTCAGTCAGGCGACGTTCTGGCAAGCGGTAGAGCGGCTGGACGAGCGCGGCATTCGCCATTCCGGCCCGAAGGATCGCGGCTTTATGGATTCGATCTATTTCAAGGATCCGATGGGCCTGCTGATCGAATTGGCCTCTTACCGGTTCGAGCCGCCGGAAGGGTGCCGCCATGCCGATGTGATGATCGAGGCGCACCGGATCCGCGTGGCCCGCGGCGATCACCATATCGACCGCATTCACCTTGCCGACGCGATCGAGGCACTGACCACGCGCAGACACAGCTCTCTGTCCGAGGACCGATCGCCGAAAAACCCGTATTAGGTCGAAAGGCGTTTGCGTGTAAGGAAGCGGCCGGAATCGTCGCAGTTATATCGACAAATCAGCGGGATGAGAGGTCCACGCCGACGGTATTGCTTTCGATGTTTGGGGGATGCCGCAACACATGTCAAAAGCGGCAATCCCCATCCGGATGTGTCAAAATCAGGCCGGCCCAAGATACGATTGCCGGTGCTCATATGCGTTAACCATCTGTAAAAACCGCATCACGCAGAATTGAGTATAACTTGACTGAATTGATCTTATCGAATAATTAACATGCACGATCGTTTGGCTAGAAATGGCCTAGGGTTGGGGTGCGCCGCATTTGGGGAAAATGTATGTGGCGCTTATTGTTGTAATAGGAGATTGAGTTTATGGGAAAATTTCTAGCGGCTGCGGCCGTTTCGGCATTGATGACGACTGGTGCATACGCCGCGACTTTCTCCGGTAGCTTTGCGCTTTCGGGTGACGCGTTTTCAGATCCGGGCCTTGTTGTGAACGCCGATCCGATGTCGCACACCGGCAGCTTTGACCTTGACGTTGGTGACAGCATCACGTTCGACCTGTTCGACATCTGGACAGACGAAAACTCCGTTGGTAGCGATGACACCGTCGCGCAATCCATCATCGCGGATTTCAACTTCACATCGCCAGTCGTCAGCGGCACCCTTGGCGGCTCTTCCATCGGCAATCGTTCGTTCACTGGTTTTTACCAGAGCGGCTCGGTTAGCTGGGGTGGCCCGGTCAGCCTGGCGTTCGGCAATGGCGGACAGCTGGATCTGGAACTGAGCGATGCGACGTTCAACCGCGGCAACTGGTGGAGCACAACTCCCGGTGACGAGAATGGTGCCACCATTCGGTTGACAGCAACTTATGTATCGGAATCGGTTTCGGCAGTTCCGCTGCCAGCCAGCGGCCTTCTTCTGGTTGCCGGTCTGGGTGGTCTTGCTGCGGCGCGTCGTCGTAAGAAAGCCAGCTAAATCCAAGCTCTGTCAATCTGAGCGAAGACTTCAAAACGGGCCGCATCATCGGCCCGTTTTGCTTTTTGGCACCAAGCAACAAAATTGTGCCGCTCACATGCCAAGCCCCATTTACCGCTTGAACGGACAATACAGATCATCAGCCAGGCATCGTAGCGCGAAGAACCGTCTTAGCGCGCGACGATGACAACGGATGAGGGTGCACGCCCAGGCGGGCTGCCTTGCTCTGCAATCTCTCTTCCGATCAATTGCACCCAAGTTGCCGCCAAGAGCAGCGCGGCTGCCGCGACCGGACTGACGCTGAACGTCAGTAATCCCGCTCGAAATAGATGCCCAACCCGGTATCGCCATCCGACGACACGCTGCCCCGCGCAGTGATTGACGGGGTGATGGTGAGGTTCAGGTTCACCTCGCTATCACCCGACGCATCGACCGTCACATCCGTGTAGATGTTTTCCGAGATATACTTGCCCAATCGCAGCCCGGCATTGCCCTCTTCGTCGGTGGTCACGTCCAGATCATCAACGCCAAAGCCCATTCGCAGCCGATCCATGATGCCATCCCCGCCGCGCCCGACAAGCGTGTTGATCGCTGATGCAATCTGCAAGGCTTGAAACGCCGAAATCTCGGACATGTCACGCCCGAACAGAAGCTGGGCAAGGATGTCCTCTTCGGGCAGCTCCGGCGTCGAGGTAATCGTAACTTCGGGCTCAGAGGCCAGCCCCTCGATGATGAACCGCACGGTCACATCGCCTGAGTCAGTCTCGGCCACGACCCGCAGATACGGATCGAAATCGCCCAGAAGCTGCGCTGATGCTTCGGTTATGTCCAACCGTTTTCCCAAGATATTGAACCGGCCCCGCACGAGGTCAAATTCGCCCTGCGGCACGACATTCGTGGTGGTTCCCGTCAGGCGCAACTCTCCGCCCAGTTCGGCATCCAACCCGCGCCCACGCACGAAAATCCTTGCAGGCGCACGGATCAGCAGGTCCAGCGGATAAGACGCACCCGCAGAGGCTGTGCCGGAAGACGACCCACCAGCCCCGGCATCCTCTTTGCCCGCGCGATTGAGCGTGGCACGCACATCTCGGGGCGCATTGACGTGGTGCAGACCGAACACGCTGCCCGATGGTCCCATGCCCGTATCGGCCACGCGCAGCTCCACCGAATTCAGTATCAGTTCACCTGCGATCAAGGCACCGCCCGTCAGTGGCCCGCGCATGGTGATGTTGCCATCGGCCTTGGCCTCATAGAGGCCCGGCTTGACCAGATCCAGCCCGTTCAGCGCCAGCGCCAGATCGGCGGGATAGGACGGCGTCAGCGTGATTGCCCCGCCCAGCCGCAGCCGTCCGCCCGAAGACAGATTGCCGTTGAAATCAAGGTTGGCACGCCCGCCGCCCAGATTTACCGCGCCAGAGATGCCAGTGATCGACAGCCCGGCACTTGGCACCACCACCTGAGCGCTGCTCAGCGACGCGCGCCCAGACAGCGATTGCAACGCCAGTGGCCCGTTGATGCCGATGTCGAAATCCACCGCGCCGGAAATCAGGTTCGGGGCGGCGAGGCTGCTGACCAGCCCCAGCGGTGCATTGCCGCGCACCGTCAAGTTGGCGCGCGCATTGGCGACGTCATATTGCCCGTCAATATCGGCGGCGATGCCCCCCGGCCCGGTCGCGCTGACATCCACCGTATAAGGCCCGCCCGATGCGCTGATCAAACCGCTGGCCGTCGCCCGGCCCGAGAAATCCGCCGCGTATAGCCCGATATCGCGCAAGGCTGCGGAAAACCGCAGACGGCTGCGCTCTGACGACAGCGATCCGGTCAGATCTGCCGTCAGTTCCGGTGTGGCGATTTCCAGTTGATCGAAGACAAAGGTGCCGCTTTCGCGTCGCAGCGTGGTTTCAAACGTGCTGCGGCCGACAAGCAGTTTGTCAGCCTCGGCAATTCCTGTGCGCAGGGACTGACCAACGACGCTGGCCGTCGCGTTCAGATCGCCCGACGCCAGATATGTGCCCGATCCTTCCAGTTGCACGCCGCCGCCGATGGGACGTCCGGCGATCTGTGCATAGGCCGACAGGTCCTGCACCTGCGCGCTGCCCTCTGCGGTGACAGAGACCAATGCCAACTCGTCGGTGACGGCCGTTCCGCGCGCGCTAAGCTGCGCGGCACCCGGCCCCTCGCCGTTTACATCGAACACCCAGTCGTCACCGGTTTGCGTGACCGTGCCGCTAATCCGGGCAGCGCCGCTAAGCTGGCCGTCAAGGCGGCTTGCATCCGGTGCGATCAGCGTGAACCGCCCTGCGCTGTTGCCATCGATCAGCGTGCCGTCGGCGTCAAGCCGCAGCCCGTCGGCGTCGATCTTCGCACTTTCCAGCGTCAGGCCCGTTTCATCCTGGCGCGCAACCACGGCAAGCGTCGCAGGCCCCGCGAACAGCCGGTCGAAATTCTGCTGCCCGATGGCCAGATCGCGCGTTGTGCCATTGGCCTCGACGTTGAAATGCTGCGTTTCAGGCTCAAAGCGGCCATCGACGGTCAGGGTCGCGGCCCCCGCCAATGGGCGACCCGCGATCTCGGCAAAGGCGGCCAGATCACCGGCTTGCAATTCGCCATTTCCGGACAGTGCCACCAGCGCCCCGTTCACGGTTTCTGCCCGACCTTTGGCCGCGATTGTGGCATCGCCCGGCCCCGCGCCATCAACGTCGAAATCCCAATTGTCTTCGGTCTGCTTGAACGTCCCCGACAGGCGCGCTGGCCCTTGCAGGCGCGGCTCTATCAGCCCGGAATTTGCAGTGACCAACGAGAATTGACCGGCGCTGTCGCCAGTGGCAAGGGTGCCGCTGGCCTCCAGCTTTGTGCCGTTCGCGTCGATGACAAAATTGTTCAGGGTGACCCCGCCCTCATCGCGCAGGGCAGATAGCGACAGCGCCGCCTCACCGGCAAACAGCCGGTCGAAATTGTCCTGCCCCAGCGCCAGATCGGTGGTCGTGCCGTTTGCCGTCAGGTTGAATCCGCGCGAAATCGCCGAGACCCGCCCCGCGATCTGCAATTGCGCGGACCCATCCAGCGGTTGACCGGCAAGCGGTGCAAACCGGCCAAGATCGTTCGCCGACAGCGCGATATTGCCCGATATATCCGTCTCGACCGCGCCCTCGACCGAGGCAACCGTCGCGTCGCCGTTCAGCATGTAATCGGCACCGTTCAGACGGATCGCGCTGAGATTCAGCGGATTGCCTTCGGTATAATCAAAACTCACATCACCGCTCAGGTCCGCCCCCACCGCAGCGGCCAGCGCCTCGTCAGAGAAACCCAAGCCGCCGATCTTGAGGTTCAGATCGCCCAGCACTTGGCCCAAGACGGACCCTTCACCGCGCCGCAGCGTCCCGTCCCCGGCCAGCACCAATGCCTCAGCCGTCAGATCCGGGCGCGCGAAACGATCGGCAGAAATCCGCGCCTGCCAGACATCGCTTTGTGCGCTGTCGAATTGCAGCCGCATCTGCGCAGAACCAACCTCTGTCCGGTCGCCCGGAATTGCCAGCAGCACGGGTGCGCCGTCTTCCGACCGGATACGCGCCTCAAGATCAAACCGCTCTGGCCATTGGTCCGGGCCCAACGCAGCGCTGCCCTGGACAGAGATCGTCTGCGCCTGCACATCCAGTTCCGTCAGTTCAAGCCGACCGTCCTCATAGCTGACACCAGAGGCATCAAGCGACAGGTCCGCGCCGACAAAATCGCGATAGTCCGGTTGCAGCAGCGGTCGAATGTCGCCGCCAAGCTGTGCGGCAAAACGGTGGCCGGTCTCGGATGGCGTGTCGCCTTCGACCCGCGACAGCGTGACGGTGCCCACAAGACGGGGTTCATTATCTGTCTCCAGCGCGATTTCCGCCCCGAAGGCGTCCAGCGGTCCGTCGCCCTGCACGGTCAGCGACAACGCAGGCGTTTGGGGCAGGCCAATCAGCGTGGCAACCAATCCGTCCGCGCCCTCTTCGACGCTTAGATCCAGTGTCAGGCTGCGGGTCTCGTTGGCGTAGCGGCCCGCAAGGTTCAGCGCGATGTCGGTGCCTTCTGTGCCTTGCGCGATCAGCGCGGCCTCACCCTCGCCGCCGGACAGTTGGGCAGAGCCTTCCAGCGTCACCACCACTTCGCGGCCCAGAACGGTCGGTCCCAGGCGGACACGCTCTGCGGCGATCTTGCCGATATTGATGGACACGGGCAGATCTGGCAGCACGAAAGGCGTCGCCTCGGGGGCGGGTGTGTCCGGCCCGGTGGAGACCGGCAAACGGTCCAGATCAATCTCTGTCGCGGAAAACTCCTCGACCACGACAGCGCCGCGCAGCAAGGCAGAACGTTTCCAGTCCAGCACGATGCCGCGCACGGTGATCCAGACGCCCTGATCGTCTGCGATGGTCATCTCCTCGATCGTCGCCGTCGAACTTAGCGCGCCCTCGAACCCGACAATCCGCACCGACCGTCCGGCCGAGGACAGGTTGTCCTCCAGCAGGCCCTGAAGGTAGCCGCGGTCTTCCTCCTGCGTTTGTGCAGTGGCCGCCATCGGCAGCATGAGGCTGGCAAGAATGACAAGGATGCAGGTCAGATGTTTCAAAATGCTTGCCCTATCCCGATGTAAAATTGCACGCCGTCGCCGGTATCGCCCGACACCGGGGCCGCGACGTCAAGGCGAATGGGGCCAATGCCCGTCTGGTATCGCAAGCCCAGTCCCGCGCCCGCATGCCAGTCGCCGGTATCACCAAAGCTGCTATCGGCGCTGACATAACCGGCATCGGCAAACCCCACCACACCGATGCTTTGCGTGACTGCCACCCGCAGTTCCGTCGACAGGCCCACAAAGCCACGCCCACCGCTGCTGTCCCCGCTACCCAGATCGACGTCAAGCGATTGGTAAGGCTGGCCGCGCACGGTGCCGGGACCACCCGAATAAAACAGGTATTCCGGCCGCGTCTTTTCCAGCCCCGCGCCAAGCACAGCCCCGAATTGCAGCCGCCCCGCGACCACCACGCCGTCCTCTTCGCCAAATCCCTGATAGGCGCGGATGTCAGTATAGACCCGCGCCCCGCTGTCAGAGCCTTGCAGCCCAGCGAATGGCGTCAGTTCCAGCTTTGCATAGGTGCCCTTCGTCGCGTTCAGCACATCGTCGCGCTTGTCGCGCGTGATGGATGTGGGAAAGGCCACAACCTGAAAGGTCCGGTCACCGAAACTGTCGCTGATTTCCGAATAGCTGTAGGAAATCCCCGCCTCGGCGCTGATATCGTCGGTCAGACGCCAGGTGACACCGCCGCCGACCGTAACCGCTTCGGAAAAATAGGATGGCTCGTCCTGAAGCTCGTATTCGGCCATGACAAAGGCCGTGGTATCGGCCCCCAAAGCGGCCGGAATCTCCAGCTTCACACCCGCGAAATAGTCAATGCCGCTGCTGCCGCCGATATTCGAGACCCGCGCATCGAAACGCAGCCGCTCTGCCCCGCCAAGCAGGTTCCGGTGCAGCCAGAAGCCACTTAGCGTCAGCCCTTCAAGCGACGAAAGCTCGGCACCAAAGCCGAAGCGGCGCGGTTTTTCATCAACCAGCGCGGCTTCGACATCCATGCTGCCATCCGGCCCGACCAGATCAGCCTCCGTCAGGCTGACAGAGGCAAAGGCCCCGGTGCGGCGCAGCCGTTCGGCGGCGCGGCGCAGCTCGTCAGGCGAATAGACTTCGCCGGTCGGCAATCCTGCAATGCGTTGAATGCGCGCCGCGCGAACGGCGCTGGGGTCGGTGATGACAAGATCGCCAAAGCGCACTTTTGGGCCGGGCGCAATGCGCACATCCACCGACAGAGTGCTATCGCCGTGCTGGGCCGTGACGGTTTGCGCGCCGACATCGGCCTTGGCATAGCCGACTTCCCGCCACCCATCAACCGCGACGTTGACGGTGCTGCGAATAACCGGGCTGCGGGCTTTCTTGCCTGGCCCGAAACCGTCAGGCAATTCGGTCCCCCGCGCAAGCGGGGCCACACTCAGCCGCCCGAACCGAAACTGCGGGCCGCGATCCACGACAATGGCAACGGTGTCGATCCTGGTCGGCACATCCAAAAGCGGAATGGCGCTCGCCTCGCGCCCGTCCACCAGAATATTGACCGTGCCGCCGTAATAGCCATGCGCATACAGCGTTTCCACGATGCGGGCATAATCGGCCAGGGCCGCGGCAAGGACGGTCCGTGGCCCGGTGCGCCCCTCGTCTTTCGCAGCCGCGACAAGCGAGACGTCCTGAATGTCTTCGGCAAGCTCTGACTCGCCATTGGCAAAGCGGAAATCAACGGAGTCGAGCGCCCAGAGTGCCGACGGCGCACCGCTTATGCCAATGACCACACTCGCCGCAACCCCAGCCCAACTTCCAACACGCATATGAAACCGCACCTTTTTCTCCTGCCCTCGCTTTGCAGACTAGATAGGACCGAGCCGAGACTCCACCAGTTTGAAACTTTGCAACGGCAAACAGTATCACTTCGACGTGAGGCTACCGACAAAACCCCCCGCTTGCCAAGAAGATCGTGCACAGCATTCAAGAACAGTCACAACGTCGGGGTCTCCGCCCAGCCTGCTGCGGAAAAGCTGTGCGGTCCTGACCAGACCGTCCCCCCGGTATCGGCTTCCCCCGCAAACTCTCCAGCAAACTTGCCACTGGTTTCGGCAGGACCACATTCGCCACACGCAAAACGCGGCCCCGATGGGGGCCGCGTTTTTAGAAAAAGCCTGTGTGCCGAAGGCACTCATTCAGGTCAAACCTGCAAAGCCAGCTCAGGCGATCTCGACAAGCTCGATATCAAAGGTCAGGTCCTTGCCCGCCAGCGGGTGATTGGCGTCAAGCGTCACCTGCGCGTCGGTCACTTCGGCAACGGTCACGGCCATCGTCTGGCCATCGGGCGTCTGCACCTGCAATTGCGTGCCAAGGTCCAGCGGAACATCGTCCGGGATCTCGGTGCGCGGCACGGCCTGGCGCGCGGCGGGGTCGGGCTGGCCATAGGCCTCGTCCGCGACCACGTCGATTTTCTTGGAATCGCCGACGGTCATGCCGGGCATCGCCTTGTCGAGGCCGGGAATGATCTGCCCGGACCCCACGGTGAATTCCAGCGGATCACGGCCCGCGCTGGAATCGAACGTGCTGCCATCGGCAAGCGTGCCGGTATAGTGGATGCGAACGGTGTCTCCCGTTTTGACTTCGGTCATGCTAAATCCAGTACTGTCTTGGGATGAGTTTGAAAGGCCGTGCGCTGCCTGCGCAAGCGACCTGGATGAATGGCGCAAGACCCTAACCGCCCTGTCAGCGGATTGCAAACCGACATTCCCGATGGCGATGAACAGGCGAATTTCGCCCCTTTTCCCCGCCGGTCCAGCATGCGACTGTAATCGGATTCACGGAGGACAGCATGCCCATCACCACCTGTGTCTTCGACGCTTACGGAACCCTGTTCGACGTCACCGCCGCCGCACGGCAGGCGGCAGAGCAGCCGGGACGCGAGAAACTCGCCGCCTCGTGGCAGGCGCTCGCCGCCGACTGGCGCGCCAAACAGCTGCAATACACCTGGCTGCGGGCAATCACTGGTGAACATACACCATTCTGGAACGTCACGATGGACGGGCTGGACTGGGCGATGCAAAAGCACGGGCTGGAGGAGGACGCAGAGCTTCGCGAAATCCTGCTGGCATTGTACTGGGAACTTGCCGCCTACCCTGAAGTGCCCGCCATGCTGGCAAAGCTCAAGGCAGCGGGCAAATCCTGCGCCATCCTGTCCAATGGCAGCCCCGACATGCTGGACGGCGCGGTGGAATTTTCCGGCATCGGCACCTATCTCGACGCGGTCCTGTCGGTCGAGGAGGTCGGCATCTTCAAGCCCGCCAGCAAAGTCTATGACATGGTCGGCGCACGCTTCGGTTGCGCCCGCGACGAGGTGCTTTTCGTGTCGTCCAACGGCTGGGACGTGGCAGGGGCGTCAGGTTACGGATTTACCACCGTCTGGGCCAACCGCGCGGGCGACCCTGTCGACCGTCTGCCACACCGGCCCCACCACATCCTGTCCGACCTGACGACATTGCCGGAGATTGCCATCTGATGCCCTATTTCCAGTCCTCCGACGACATTCGCCTGCATTACACCGATGAGGGCGAAGGCCTGCCCGTGCTGGCGCTTTCCGGCCTCACCCGCAATGGTCGGGATTTCGACTATGTCGCCCCCCATCTGAAGGGCGTGCGCCTGATCCGGCTGGATTATCGCGGGCGCGGCAAATCCGATTGGCCGGGACCAGAAACCTACACCATCCCCATCGAGGCGCGCGACGCCGTCGAATTGCTGGACCATCTGAAGCTGTCCAAGGCCGCAGTGCTGGGCACGTCGCGCGGCGGGCTGATCGCCATGGGGCTGGGGGCCGGCGCCCGCGACCGTGTGCTGGGTGTTGCGCTCAACGACATCGGCCCGGACATTGCCACTGACGGGCTGGAGGCGATCATGGGCTATCTCGGGCGAAAACCGCGCTGGAAAACATTTGAAGAAGCCACCGCCGCCCGTGCCGGGGCGATGAAAGGCTTTGCCAATGTCCCGGCAGAGCGGTGGCGCGCCGAGGTCGAGAAGCTGTATATCGAAACTCCCGAAGGGCTTGACCTGCCCTATGACGCGCGGTTGCGCGACGCGGTCGAGGCCGCTGGCGCGCAACCTGCCCCCGATCTCTGGCCGTTCTTCGACGCAATGGCGGGCCTGCCGCTGGCGGCGATCCGTGGCACCAATTCCGATCTGCTGACCCCTGCCACCTTTGCGGAAATGCAACGCCGCCGCCCGGACATGATCACCGCCGAAGTGCCCGACCGCGCCCATATCCCCTTTCTGGACGAACCCGAGGCGCTGGCCGCGCTGGATGAATGGCTGGAGAGCATGCGTTGAACATCACCATGATCGAGGCCGCCGCACAGCGGCTAAGCGGTCACGCAAGACGCACGCCGCTGCTGTCCTCGCCATTTCTGGACGAAATCGCCGGGCGGCGCGTGCTGGTCAAACCCGAATGCCTGCAACATACCGGCAGCTTCAAATATCGCGGCGGCTATGCGGCGATCTCTGCGCTTGCCCCGGATGTGCGGGCGCGGGGCGTGCTGGCCTATTCGTCGGGCAATCACGCGCAGGGCGTGGCGCTGGCCGCCCGCCAGCACGGCATTCCCGCCGTTATCATCATGCCAGAAGACGCCCCCGCGCTGAAAATCGCCAATACCCGCGCTCTGGGTGCCGAGGTGGTGCTGTATGATCGTGCCGGGGCGCAAACCCGCGAGGCCTTGGGCGGAGAATTGACGCAGACGCGCGACCTCACCCTGATCCGGCCTTACGACGAACCGCAGGTGATCGCAGGCCAAGGCACTTGCGGGCTGGAGATTGCGAGCCAAGCACGCGACGCAGGCGTGGAGACCGCCGATGTGCTGGTCTGCTGCGGCGGCGGCGGGCTGACATCGGGCATCGCGTTGGCGCTGGAGGCACATGCCCCCGGCCTGCGTGCCCGTCCCGTCGAACCCGAAGGCTTCGACGACACCGCCCGCTCGCTTGTCGCCGGTCAGATCCTGCGCAATGATCGGCTGTCGGGCGGGCTGTGCGACGCGATCCTGACGCCCGCGCCCGGTGATCTGACCTTTCCGATCATGCAGCGCCTGTGCGGCCCCGGACTTGTCGTCACCGACACACAGGCGCTGGACGCGATGGCGCAAGCGTTCCTGCGGCTGAAACTGGTGGCCGAACCGGGCGGTGCCGTGGCGCTGGCCGCAGCACTCTACCACGCCGACCAGATTGACGGCGATGCGGTGATCTGTGTCATTTCGGGCGGCAATGTCGATGCAGACGTCTTTGCCCGCGTCTCTCGCCTTGGTAACGCCTGACAGCACCTGCGCCCGGATCCGTCAAACCCGCGCGTCGTGCCGCCACTGAAGGAACAGACATGAAAATCGCAACGCTAGGAGAGATCGGCCTGCATTACCGGATTGATGGCAATCCGGATGGCGCGCCGGTGGTCTTTGCAAACTCGCTGGGCACCGACCTGCGGCTTTGGGATCAGGTGATCCCGCTCTTGCCGAAGGGGTTGAAATATATCCGTTATGACAAGCGCGGGCATGGCCTGTCCTCCTGTCCGCCGGCACCCTATTCGATGGGCGCGCTGATCACGGATGCCGAACGTCTTCTGGATCATCTGGGCGTGCGCGATTGCGTCTTTGTCGGCCTGTCCATCGGCGGGATGATCGCGCAGGGACTGGCAGCCAAGCGGCTGGATCTGGTCCGCGCGCTGGTCCTGTCCAATACCGGAGCCAAGATCGGCACGAAAGACATGTGGGAAGATCGTGTCGCGACCCTGCGCAAAGGCGGCATTGCCGCGCTGTCCGATGCGATCCTCGAACGCTGGTTCTCGGAGGGGTTCCGCCAGACGGACGCGTTTCTTGGGTGGGAAAACATGCTGCTTCGGCAACCGCTGGAAGGCTATATCGGCTGCTCGCAGGCCATTGCGGGTACTGATTTCTACACGCCCACAGCCGCGCTGACCCTGCCCGCGCTCGGCATCGCGGGATCGGTTGATGGCTCCACCCCGCCCGATCTGGTGCGCGAGACGATCGACCTGATCAAAGGCTCCGACTTCCGCTTGATAAAGGGCGCGGGCCACCTGCCTTGCGTCGAAAAGCCCGAAGAATATGCCGCCATCCTGACCGACTTTCTGACCGCGCAGGGCCATGTCTGATTTTCTGCTGGTCCACGGATCCTGCCACGGCGCATGGTGCTGGCGCGACGTGATCCCGGCGCTTGAGGCGCAGGGCCACAGCGCCCATGCCATCGACTTGCCGGGTCAGGGAGCCGACAAGACCCCTGTGGAAGACATCACGCTGGAGCTTTATGCACAGGCGATCCTGAACGCGCTGGACGGTCCCAAGGTGGTGGTTGGCCACTCGATGGCGGGCTATCCGATCAGCCTTGCCGCAGAGCGCGCACCCGACAGGATCACCCGTCTGATCTATCTTTGCGCCTATGTCCCGACCGACGGACTGTCACTCGCCCAGCGCCGCCGTCAGGCGCCGTATCAGCCCTTGTTGCCTGCCATTGAAAAGACCGCCGATGGCCTTGCTTTCACGGTGCGGCCCGAATTGGCGCAGCAGGTCTTCTACCACGACTGCCCCCCGGACACTGTGGCCTATGCCAAAACGCGGCTTGGCCCGCAGGCGATCCGGCCGCAGGAAACGCCCGTCAGCCTTGGTGCCAATTACGCAAGCGTGCCGCGCAACTATATCCGCTGCACCGATGACCGCACCGTTCCGCCGGAGTTTCAGCGCTCCATGACCGTCGACTGGCCATCCCCGGATGTCACCGAGATGCCCACCGGCCATTCACCGTTTTTCGCGGCACCCGATGACCTCGCGCGCCGCCTGTCCGATATTGCAAGGACCTCACCATGACCGCCACACCCTTTGACAGCAGCCATCTGGGCGGCCTGTTCGACACCGGCGAGACCGCCCGCCTGTTCAGCGACACCGCCGAGGTGCGCGCCATGCTGCTGGTCGAGCGGGCGCTGGCGCAGGCACAGGGTCAGGCAGGCATCATCCCCGAGATCAGCGCCGCCGCCATCCAACGCGCCGCGATGGAGGTGCTGATCGACCCCGCGCAACTGCGCGAGGCCACAGCGCAGAACGGCGTCAGCGTCCCGGCCCTTGTCGCGGCCTTCCGCCACGAAATGAGCGCGCCGGAACATGCGCAATATGTCCATTGGGGCGCGACCTCTCAGGATATTCTGGACACCGCGCAGATGCTGCGGCTGAAACAGGTTCTGGCACAGTACGAGGCAAACCTGACCGCGCTGATCGGCGCGCTGGCCACGCAGGCCGAGGACCATGCCGATCTGCCAATGGCCGCGCGCACCTATGGCCAGCACGCCACGCCCACCAGCTTTGGCGCGCTGGCGGCGCAATGGGGCGCACCCCTGCTGGATCTGCTGGCAGAGCTTCGGGCGCTGCGCGCAACCGGCCTTTGGGTGTCGCTGTCAGGCGCGGCGGGCACCGCCTCGGCCTTGGGGGCAAAGGCACCTGCCTTGCGGCGCGAGATTGCCGAAAAGCTGGGCCTGACCGATCCGGGCCGCAGTTGGCATACCGACCGCGCCCCGATTCTGCGCATCGCGCAATGGATCACCCGGTTGCTGGCCGCACTTGGCAAGCTGGGCACCGATCTGGTGCTGCTGACCCAATCGGGCATTTCAGAGGTCCGTCTGGCGGCGTCCGGCGGGTCCTCGACCATGCCACAAAAGCAAAACCCTGTGGGGCCGTCGGTGCTGATCGCATTGTGGCATCACGGAACAGGCCTTGCCTTTACGTTAAGCGGCACGGCGGGGCACGCCTTGCAACGCGACGGGGCCGCTTGGTTCACCGAATGGCTGACCCTGCCGCAGCTGTGCCTGTCGGCGGCGTCCGCCCTCGGACATGCCGAAGCCTTGGCCGCGTCGCTTGCCCCCGACGCGGCACAGATGCAGGCGACGCTGGACAGCGCGCAAGGTCTGCTGAATGCTGAGGCGCTCAGCTTTGCCCTGACCGCCCGGATGCCGCGCCCCGACGCACAGGCCGCCGTCAAGGCGCTGTGCCAGAGGGTTGTCGCAGAGGGCGGCGACCTGATGCAGATGGCCCGCGCGGAATGGCCCGATCTGCCTGCCGAGGCGTTCGACAAGGCCGCAATGTTGGGCCAGGCCCCGGCCGAGGCACGCGGATTTGCGGCCGCCGCCCGCACCCTCCTGACCCAAAGCGTCTGAGGCGCGAGGCGCCGCATGGGCTGCGGCGCGGGCATCCTGTCTGGCCGGCGTCTTGCTGCCTGCGCGACGTCCTGGACCTGTGGGGTCTGCCGGAATTTCTTCTTGCGTCCGGGCAGGTTCCGCGCAACCGTCGCGCTAGGACCGTGACGCCCGGAGGACATATGCCACGTATCAAGGCCGCCATCTGCCGCGCATTCGGCGCACCGCTCAGCATCGAAGAGCTTGACCTGCGCGCGCCTCTGGCTGGCGAGGTCGAGGTCACGCTGGAGGCCGTCGCGATCTGCCATTCCGACATTTCCTATGCCGAGGGCGCGTGGGGCGGCACGCTTCCCGCCGTTTACGGCCACGAGGCGGCAGGCCGGATCAGCGCGCTTGGCGCAGGTGTCACCGGGTTTGCCGTCGGCGATCCCGTGGTGGTCACCCTGATCCGTAGCTGTGGCACCTGTCCCAACTGCGCCACCGGCCGCCCGACGATCTGCGAGGACCAGACCGGCCCGCATGGCTCTGCATTGACCGCGCCCGATGGCACAGAGGTGGTGCAGGCGATGAATTGCGGTGCCTTTGCCGAACGCGTGGTCATCGACACCAGCCAGATTGCGAAACTGCCCGAAGGCATGGCCATGGATGCAGCCAGCCTGCTGTCCTGCGGGGTGATCACGGGCGTCGGTGCCGTGGTCAACGCCGCCGGTTTGCGCGCCGGGCAGGACGTGGTGGTGATCGGCGCGGGCGGCGTCGGGCTCAACGCCATTCAGGGCGCGCGGATCGCAGGTGCCCGCCGCATCACCGCCGTCGACATGACCGAAGAGAAACTGGCCATCGCGCGTGATTTCGGTGCCACGGATGGGCTGCTTGCCACCTCGGATAAACCGTGGAAAGCCTTGCGCAAGGCCACGGGGCGCGGTGCCGACGCCGTGATCGTCACCGTGGGCGCGATCCCGGCCTATGACAGCGCGCCGCTCTACCTCGCGGCGGGGGGCCGGGTCGTCATGGTCGGCATGCCACCCTCGGGCGCACAGGCCAGCTACGAACCTGTCGTGTCGGCCTTCATGGGGCAGGGCATGATCGGCTCGAAAATGGGCGACGTGGTGATCTCGCGCGATATTCCGTGGATGGTCGACCTCTACCAGCAAGGCCGCCTGAAACTCGACGAGCTTATCTCGGCCCGCTGGCGGCTTGATCAGATAAACGAGGCCATCGCCGACACCAAATCCGGCGGCGCGCGGCGCAATGTGATCATGCTGACCCGCTGACCTGCCGCCTTGCTTTTGGGGGGTGTGGGGGGCTTGCCCCCACCCGGTCGGATCGCGCAAGCGATCCGAAACCCCCGCCAAAGGAGACACGCCATGAAATTGCAAGACCTCGACGTGATCGTCACCGCGCCACCAGCCCCCGGCTGGGGCGGGCGCTACTGGATACTGGTGAAGCTGACCACCGCCTGCGGCATCACCGGCTGGGGCGAATGCTATGCCGCCTCGGTCGGACCGGACGCGATGCGCGGCGTCATCGCAGATGTGTTTGAACGCCACATGGCGGGCGAAAGCCCCGAAAATATCGAACGCATGTTCCGCCGCGCCTATTCGTCGGGCTTCACCCAGCGGCCCGATCTCACCGTCATGGGGGCCTTCTCGGGGCTGGAGATCGCCTGCTGGGACATCCTTGGCAAGGCGCGCGACCGGCCCGTCTGGGTGCTTCTGGGCGGGCTGATGAACGACCGCATCCGCGCCTATACCTACCTCTACCCCCTGCCACAGCACCGCATGGCAGATTTCTGGACCTCGCCCGACATGGCCGCCGAGTCTGCGCTGGACTGCATCGAACGTGGCTATACGGCGGTGAAATTCGATCCCGCAGGCCCCTATACGATGCGCGGCGGCCACCAGCCCGCGATGCGCGACATCACCCAATCCGTGGCCTTCTGCAAGGCGATCCGCGACGCCGTGGGCGACCGCGCCGACCTGCTGTTCGGCACACATGGGCAATTCACCACCGCAGGCGCGATCCGGCTGGGACAGGCGCTGGAACCCTACGCGCCCCTGTGGTTCGAGGAACCGATCCCGCCCGACAACCTGACCGAGTTTGCCGAGGTTGCCCGCGCTGTGCGCGTCCCTCTATCCACCGGGGAACGCCTGACCACCAAGGCCGAGTTTGCCGCGCTTCTGCGCTTGGGCGGCGTGCGCATCCTGCAACCCGCCCTGGGCCGCGCCGGTGGCATCTGGGAGGCGCGCAAGATCGCCGCCATGGCCGAAGGCTTCAACGCCGAGATCGCCCCGCATCTTTATGCAGGTCCAGTGGAATGGGCGGCGAACCTGCATCTTGCCGCCACCATCCCCAACCTGCTGATGGCCGAAACCATCGAAACCCCGTTCCACGATGCGTTGATCCGTGGGGCGATCCGGGTCGAGAACGGCTTTGTCGCCGCCCCACAAGGCCCCGGCCTTGGCATCGACGTGGACGAGGATCTGGCCCGCGCGCATCCCTATACCGGCAATGATCTGCATCTCCAGATGCAAGAGGCCCCCTGCGACTATCACGGTCAGAACGCCTTTCAGGGCGGTGCACCGCCGCCTGCCGATTGACGAAGGCTTGAAATTCACCCGCCCCATGCCGCATGTTGGTCAAAAGAGAACAGCAGTCCGGGAACCGTTGAATTGAGCGTCGCAGATCCAATCGCACCACCTCAGGAGATGGCGCAAAGTGCCAGCCGTGCCGCCGCCTATCTCAAGACGCTGGCGCATGAGGGCCGGTTGATGATCCTGTGCCATCTCGGCCCCGGCGAGAAATCCGTGAGAGAACTGGAAACCTTGCTGGACATGCGTCAGGCGGCGGTCAGCCAGATGCTGGCCCGCCTGCGCGAAGAGGATCTGGTCAGCACAAGACGCGAGGGCAAGACAATCTATTACAGCCTCGCCAACGCGGACACGCGCCGCGTCATTGGTCTGCTCCACGATCTGTTCTGTCAGACAGACTAGGTGCCCCACAGGCCCCCTCCCCCCAATCATTGAGCAGGAGCCGAAATGCGTCCCGATACAAGTTTCAGCGGCCCAGACCTGTGCGCCCTGTCCGCCACCGAAGCGGTCGGGCTGCTCCGCAGAGGCGAGGTTTCGGCAGCGGAATTGGTCGAGGCCAGCCTGTCGCGCATCGCGCAGGTGGAACCGTCGGTCAACGCCACCGTCACGGTCTGCGCCGACCGCGCCCGCGAGGCCGCTTTGACGGCAAAGGGCACCGATCTGGGCGGCTTGCCCATCGGCATCAAGGATCTGACCCCGGTCGCGGGCGTGCTGACCACGATGGGCACGAAAGCGTTGAAACGCAATTACCCGCTGGCCTCCGATCCGCTGGTGCTGCGTCTGGAAGAACGCGGTGCCATCGTGATGGGCAAGACCAACACGCCCGAAATGGGCGCCGGTGGCAACACCTTCAACGCGGTTTTCGGCATGACCCGCAATCCGTGGGATACGGCGCGCAATGCGGGCGGATCATCCGGCGGGGCCGCCGTGTCGCTGGCCACCGGAGAGGTCTGGCTCAGCCACGGCTCTGACCTTGCGGGCAGCCTGCGCACCCCTGGCAGCTTTTGCGGCGTGGTGGGCTTTCGTCCCTCGCCGGGCGTGGCGGGCGGCGGCTCTGCGGCGATGGGCTTTGCCAATGAGGGGTTGCAAGGCCCGATGGCCCGTAACGTGGCCGATTGCGCGCTGTTTCTGGACGCGATGGCCGGGTTCGATCCGGTCTGGCCGCTATCCATGCCCGCGCCTACAACCCCCTATGCCACGGTCGCGGCGCAGGATCCCGGCCAGATCCGCATCGCCTTTGCCCCCGATCTGGGCGGCTTTGCCCCGGTGGAACCCGTCATCGCGCAGGCGCTCTCGGACGCCATGACGCAGGCGCAAGGCCCCGATTGCGCCGTCGAGGATGCCTGCCCCGCCCTGCCCGATCTGGAAAAAACCTACCGCGCGTTGCGCGCCTTTTACTGGGCGGCGCTGCCGGGCCGCGCGCCGGATTTCGTGCAGGATTTCTACAAGCCGACGCTGGCACAGAACATCGCCGAGGGCCGCGCGCTCAGCGCCGAGGACATCGTGAACGCACAGCTAAGCCGCTCTGCGCTTTACGACAGGATGCGGCACTTCCTGACAGATTTCGACGTGTTGGCCTGCCCCGTGACTGGCATCGGTCCCGGCCCGGTGGAAGAGGAGTTTCCGCGCAGCGTCGCCGGCATCGCGACCGGGGATTATATCGACTGGCTGCGCTTTTCCTTCCTGGCCACCACGACGACCCTGCCCAGCATGTCCCTGCCGGTGGGCTTTACACCCGACGGGCTGCCCGTCGGTCTGCAACTGATCGGACGCCCGCGCGGCGAAGCCCGTCTTTTGCAGGTCGCCCAGCATATCGAGACCGCGCTGGCGCTGCCAACAACCCCCATCGACCCGATCACGCGCAGCAGCGCGGGCCACTGACCCCGTACAAGGCCGCGCCCCATGCCGGATCGGCCCAGATCATTCCCCGGCGCGAGCTTCGCCTGATAAGAACCGGCGCTGCTTTAAGCAGCCTCCGGTCCGTGACCGGAGAAGGCCTCAGCCCGCAGACCCGTCAGACTCCGCCCAATCCCAGGGGCGCGTGAAATTGCCCAGCACATCGCCGACCGCAACCTCGTCGGCCCCGTTCGCCTCCAGCTTGGCAACCAGCCCGCGTTTCTTGTCGTCGATCACGGCAACCACACGCGCCTTGATGCCCGCCTCTTCCAGCGCCGCGTTATACACCCGCGTGATCGCCATCTTGCGCAGATCGGGCTTGAACACCTTGCCAACGGCGGTCTTGGGCAGTTCCGGCAATATCGTCATATGCTTGGGCCATGCCGCGCGTTCGTGGACATGCGTCTTGCAATGCGCGATCAGCTCTTCCTCTGTGACCTCGGTCCCGCCGACCAGTTCGACAAAGGCGCAAGGCAGTTCGCCCGCGCGGGCATCCGGCTGACCAATCGCCCCGGCAAAGGCCACGGCGGGATGCGACAGCAGCGCCTCTTCAATCTCGGCCGGGTCGATATTGTGCCCGCCGCGAATGATCAGATCCTTGGCCCGCCCGGTGATCCACAGATAGCCATCCGCGTCGATCCGGCCCAGATCGCCGGAGCGCAGGAACCGGTCGTGATAGAACAGATCCTTGTTTTTCACTTCTTCGGTATAGGTGCTGCCCGCGAAGACGCCCGGATTGGCGATGCAGATCTCGCCGACCTCGTCCACGTCGCATTGCATCAGCCCGTCCGGCCCGGACTTGAGGATTCGGACCTCGGTATGCGGGAACGGAATGCCGACCGATCCGACCTTCTTGGCCCCTTCGGGCGGGTTGCAGGACACAAGACAGGTCGCCTCGGTCAACCCGTAGCCCTCGACGATGGTCACGCCAGAGGCTTCCTCGAACCGCCGGAACAGTTCCAATGGCAGCGGGGCAGAGCCGGAAAACGCGGTCTTTACCGAAGAAATATCGGCATCCACGGGCCGCTGCATCAGCGCCGAAAGCGCCGTTGGCACGGTGATGATGAAACTGATCTGCCAGCGCTCGATCAGTTTCCAGAAATTGTCGAACACGCCCTCGCCGCGATAGCCCTGCGGGGTGGGAAACACCACATGCGCGCCAGAGGCCAGCGCCGCCATTAGGATCACATGGCAGGCAAAGACGTGGAACAGCGGCAAGGGACACATGATATTGTCGTGTTCGGAAAACAGCAGGCGGTGTCCCAGCCAGCCATTGTAAATCATCCCGGAATACTGGTGCTGCGCGACCTTGGGCATTCCGGTGGTGCCGCCGGTGTGGAAATAGGCACCCACCCGGTCGCCCTGGCTGTCGGCAAAATCAAGCTTGCGGTTCTGTCGGGCGATTTCCTTGTGAAAGGATTTGACATCGGCATGATGATTTTGGGGCGCTTTCGGCCGGATCAGCGGCACGATCCACGACTTCGGCGGTGTCAGATAGCGGTTGAGGTCGATCTCAAGCACCGTGTGCACATGCGGGGCATGACGGACGGCCTCTGCCATCTTCTGCGCCAGATCGGTCTTGGGAAAGGCCCGCAGCGTGACCACGACCTTTGCATCCGTCTCGCGCAGGATGGCGCCGATCTGCTCCGGCTCCAGCAAGGGATTGATCGGATTGGCAATGCCCGCGACCATGCCGCCCAGAAGCGTCACGATGGTCTCGGTGCAGTTGGGCAGCACATAGGCCACCACATCATTTTCACCGATCCCGAGCGAGCGGAAAAGATTGGCCGCCTGCACCACCTGTTCGCGCAACAGCGCCCAGCTCAGCGTCTCTGCCTTGTCGGCCGGGCCAGAGGTCAGCTGATAGCTGACAGCGGGTCGGTCCGGAAAGGCCGTCGCCGTCCTGTCGAGCAGACCAAAAATGGTCTTGGGCAGATCCCGGTCCTCCCAGGACATTTCGTCCTCGATGGCATTCCGATCCGCCATGGATGCAAAACTCATTAGCGCTCCTCCCAGTCGCGTCCCCGCCCACCTTGCAGGACAAGCATGTTCTCACGCAAGCCTGCCACAGCAAACAAGACGCTGCGGAAACATGCGCACTGACGCAACGTCCAAACAGCAATGCCTGCGATACCATCCGGCAATCAGCCTTGTCACATGCACAGCGCGTCTGACCAAGGCAACGCCCGCCGAGCAAGACGTTCAAGGAAACCCCGCCCAGCGCTTATTCCGCGGCCACGCCATCGGTGAACTGAAGCCGGGCCAGCCGCGCATACAGACCGCCCTGCGCCACCAGCGCATCATGCGGACCAGAGGCGACGATGCGGCCATGATCCATCACGATGATCCGGTCGGCCTTCTTCACCGTGGCAAGCCGGTGCGCGACAATGATCGTCGTGCGTCCGCGCGCCAGCTTGTCGACGGCGGCCTGCACCAGACGTTCGCTTTCGGCATCCAGCGCGCTTGTCGCCTCGTCCAGCAGCAGCACCGGCGCATCGCGCAGCAAGGCCCGTGCAATGGCGATCCGTTGCTTCTGCCCGCCCGACAGCATCACGCCGCGTTCGCCAAGATAGGTGTCATAGCCATCCGGCAGCGCCGAGATGAAGTCATCGGCGGCGGCGGTGCGCGCGGCCTGCTTGATCTCTGCATCACTGGCATCGGGCCGGCCAAAGCGGATATTGTCGCGGGCCGAAGCGGCAAAGATCACCGGATCCTGCGAAACCAGCGCAATGGAGCGTCGGAAATCGTCGCGCCGCGTCGTCGCCAGATCAATCCCGTCCAGCGTGACCCGCCCGCTATCGGGATCGTAGAACCGCTGGATCAGCTGGATCACGGTCGTCTTGCCCGCGCCGGACGGCCCGACCAACGCCACCGTCTCGCCCGGATTGATCGTCAGATCAACGCCTTCCAGCGCCCGCGTATCGGGCCGTGCGGGATAGTTGAAATGCACATCCTCGAACCGGATCTCACCGCGCACCTTCGCGGGCATTTGTATCGGGCTGGCGGGGTCATTGACGCTGTCAACGGTCTCCAGCAATTCGACCAGACGTTCGGTCGCACCCGCGGCACGCTGCAATTCCCCGAAAATCTCGGACAGGGCTGCGACAGAGCCTGCCACCATCACCGAATAGATCACGAACTGCACCAGCGCGCCCGCGCTCATGTCGCCTGCGCGCACATCCCATGCGCCGATCCACAGCACGCCGACAACACCGCTGAACACCAGGAAGATCACGATCATGGTCATCTGCGCACGGGTAAAGATCCGCTTGCGCGCCGCATCGAAACTTTTCTCCGTCACCTCGGCAAAGGCGGCGCGGTTGATGTCCTCATGCGTGAACGCCTGCACCGTCTGGACCGACAACAGCGCCTCTGACGCATTGCCGGACGAGGCCGCGATCCAGTCCTGATTCTCGCGGCTGAGAACCCGCATCTTGCGGCCCAGCGTCAGGATCGGCACCACCACCAGCGGCACGATCAGCAACACCAGCCCGGTCAGCTTCGGCGAGGTGAACAGCATCAGCACCATCCCGCCCGCAAAGATCAACGCGTTGCGCAGCGCGATCGAGATCGACGAGCCGATCACCGACAGAATCAGCGTGGTGTCGGTGGTGATCCGGCTGAGAACCTCGCCGGTCATCACCTTCTCGAAAAACGCAGGGCTCATGCCGATGACACGATCAAACACCGCCTTGCGAATATCCGCGACAACCCGTTCGCCCAGCCGCGTCACCAACGCATAGCGCAGCGCGGTCCCCACGGCCAGAAGCGCGGCAATCCCCAGCGCCGCGCCGAAATAAAGGTCCAGCAGCGCGCCGTCCTCGGTGTTGAAATTGTCCACCACCCGGCGCACCGCCATCGGCAGGGCCAGAGACACCGCAGAGGTCAGGATCAGCGCCAGCACCGCGGCGACCAGCAACAGCTTGTAGGGCGAAAGGAACGGCCACAGCCGGGACAGCACGCCAAGCCGCTTGGACTTCTCGCGTTCGGCCTCTCCTGGGGCAAGAACGGGGGCTCTGGCCATGGGTGCTCCTTGTGGCAATGTTGCGGGCTTTCTTGCCGCCCGGTCCGGCAGGGTCAAGTGCCGCATTGTCACGCGGCACCGCCCGCATCGCGGGCAATCAGGGCAGAACCGCCCCGAACGTCACGGCGTCACCCCTCGCCGTCGCGGTCCTGTTTGTCTGGATCAGCCTGCCCGACGCCCAGAAAGACAAACCGCAAAGGCACCATCCAAATCACGCCCAACACGACATAGATCGCCAGCTCGACCAGCGCCGAAGGCCGGTCGAGCATGTTCACCAGCGTCACCGCCAAGACGATATACAGCGGCAACCCGATCAGCAGAACGATCAGCGACCACCGCCTGCGCGCTTTGTAGGACAGGGCCATCAGTCGGCAAACGGGTCGGTGACAAGGATCGAATCTTCACGCTCCGGCGAGGTGGACAGCATCGCAACCGGACAATCGATCAGCTCTTCGACCCGGCGCACATATTTGATCGCATTGGCGGGCAGTTCGGCCCAGCTGCGCGCGCCCTCGGTCGATTCGGACCAGCCCGGCACTTCTTCGTATATCGGCTTGCAGCGTGCCTGCTGATCGGCGGCAGTGGGCAGATAGTCCAGAACCGTACCGTCCAGATCATAGCCGGTGCAGATTTTCAGCGTCTCGAACCCGTCTAGCACATCCAGCTTGGTCAGCGCGATGCCCTTGACGCCCGAGGTGGCGCAGGTCTGGCGCACAAGGGCTGCGTCAAACCAGCCACAGCGCCGCTGACGGCCGGTGGTGGTGCCAAATTCGTGGCCGCGCTCGCCCAGACGCTGGCCATCGGCATCCGGCGTGCCATCGGCATTCAGCAATTCGGACGGGAACGGACCTTCGCCCACCCGCGTGGTATAGGCCTTGACGATGCCCAGCACATAATCAATCGCACCCGGTCCGACGCCAACACCCGTGGCGGCCTGACCTGCAATCACATTGGACGAGGTCACAAACGGATAGGTGCCGAAATCAATATCCAGCAACGCGCCCTGCGCGCCTTCGAACAGGATGCGTTTGCCGGCCTTGCGCTTGTCGTTCAGCACCTTCCAGACGGGGGCAGCATATTGCAGGATCTGCGGCGCGATCTCACGCAGTTGCGCAACCAGCCCGTCGCGGTCCACCGCCTCGATACCCAAGCCCTTGCGCAGCGGATCGTGATGCTGCAATGCGCGGTCCACCCGCGCCTCCAGCGTCGCCGCATCGGCCAGATCCGCCACCCGGACAGACCGGCGCCCGACCTTGTCCTCATAGGCCGGACCGATACCCCGCCCGGTTGTGCCGATCTTGGTGCCCTTGCTGGCGGCCTCTTCGCGGGCGCGGTCCAACTCTCCGTGGATGGGGAGAATCAGCGGTGTGTTCTCGGCGATCATCAGCGTTTCGGGGGTGATCTCGACACCCTGCTCGCGGATCTTTGCGATCTCCGCGAGCAGATGCCAGGGGTCCAGCACCACGCCATTGCCGATCACGCTCAGCTTGCCACCGCGCACCACGCCGGACGGCAGCGCGTGCAGCTTGTAGACAGTCCCGTCGATCACCAGCGTGTGGCCGGCATTATGGCCGCCCTGAAAGCGCGCGATCACATCGGCCCGCTCTGAAAGCCAGTCGACGATCTTGCCCTTGCCTTCGTCCCCCCATTGCGCACCGACGACGACTACATTGGCCATGCTGAACCCTTCCGATTGAGATTTCAAACCCGCGTCGATATAGCCATTGCCGAGGCCGAGGGGAACCGTGAATTTGCACCGCAGGGCGCGGCGGATCGGCACGACACGCAAGCAGGCGCTGTAACAGAAGGGCACAAGATGGGTTTTGTCATACGCTGGGTCGCCGCTTTCGCGCTGCTGGCCGCGACGTTCAACCCGACGCCGTGGAACTATGTTCGTTGGGTCCGCGCCGAATATTCCGCGCAACTGCCGCTGGTGGTTCTGCTTGGGCTGATCCTGCTGGTGGGCTACATCATCTACCTGCGCGCCACGCTGCGATCCATCGGTGGCTTGGGCATGACGCTGGTGCTGGCCCTTGTCGCGGCGTTGCTCTGGGTGCTGTATGACTACGGCATCCTAGACCTGTCGAACCGCGATTTCACCGTCTGGCTCGGCCTTCTGGCGCTGTCCTTCGTGCTGGGCATCGGCCTTAGCTGGAGCCTCGTGCGCCGCGAACTGTCGGGTCAGGCAGATGTGGACGATGTCGAGGACTGACACCCCCTGCGGACCGTAAGGCGGGGTTAACCTCGCCTTATCACGCGCCACGCCGGTTCGGTGCAGAAGGCGGGTTGCGGCAGCGCGTGGTTTTGCATAGATACCCCCGGAACAAGAGAACAGGTCATCCCGCCCATGGAAAACGTCGTCCTCATCATTCACCTCCTCCTGGCGCTGTCGCTGATCGGGGTCGTGCTTTTGCAACGCTCCGAAGGGGGCGGGCTTGGCATGGGCGGTGGCGGCGGCGGTGCCATGTCGGGCCGTGCTGCGGCCACGGCGATGGGCAAGGTGACCTGGATCCTCGCAATCGCCTTCATCATCACCTCGATCACCCTGACCGTGATCGCGGCCGAGAAATCGGCAGGGGCGTCGGTGATCGACCGTCTGGGCGGCTCCTCTGCCCCGGCGGATGGCGCAGAGGATACCACAGTGCCGGGCCTTGGCGATCTGGACACGCTTCTGCCGCCAGCGGCAGATGATGATGCCCCGCTGACCCCACGCGCCGACTAACCACAATCGGTTGAGTAAGGAGAGGATACCGCAACAGCATCTTGCGGTATCCATTGCCAAGCGCATACGAATCCTTGTAGTATAAAGTCCCGTGATGCTGCGGCAGATTTCTGCTGCCGTGGGCACCTGAAATGCAATAAATCACGGGGTTCACGGTCCATGGCACGCTTCATCTTCATCACCGGCGGCGTTGTCTCCTCGCTTGGCAAGGGGCTGGCCTCGGCCGCACTTGGTGCCTTGCTGCAAGCCCGCGGATTTTCCGTGCGTCTGCGCAAGCTTGACCCCTATCTCAACGTCGATCCCGGCACCATGTCGCCCTTTGAACATGGCGAGGTGTTCGTCACCGATGACGGCGCCGAAACCGATCTCGACCTTGGCCATTATGAACGTTTCACCGGTGTCCCCGCCCGCAAGACCGATTCCATCTCCTCGGGCCGGATCTACACCAACGTGCTGGAAAAAGAGCGGCGCGGCGATTATCTGGGCAAAACCATTCAGGTCATCCCCCACGTCACCAACGAGATCAAGGATTTCATCTCCATCGGCGAGGATGAGGTCGATTTCATGCTCTGCGAAATCGGCGGCACCGTCGGCGACATCGAGGGCCTGCCCTTCTTTGAAGCGATCCGCCAGTTCAGCCAGGACAAACCGCGCGGCCAGTGCATCTTCATGCACCTGACGCTGCTGCCCTGGCTCAAGGCCAGCGGAGAGCTCAAGACCAAGCCCACGCAACACTCCGTCAAGGAACTGCGCTCCATCGGGCTTGCGCCGGATATCCTCGTCTGCCGCTCCGAAGGGCCGATCCCCGTCAAGGAACGCGAAAAGCTGGCGCTGTTCTGCAATGTCCGCTCCGATGCCGTGATCGCCGCGCAGGACCTCAAATCCATCTACGAGGCACCGCTGGCCTATCACCGCGAAGGTCTGGATCAGGCCGTGCTGGACGCCTTCCAGATCACCCCCGCCCCCAGACCCAACCTTGACCGCTGGGACGATGTGGCCGACCGGATCTACAACCCCGAGGGCGAGGTCAATGTCGCCATCGTCGGCAAATACACCCAGCTTGAGGACGCCTATAAATCCATCGCCGAGGCGCTGACCCATGGCGGCATGGCCAATCGCGTCAAGGTCAACATCAAATGGGTCGATGCCGAGATTTTCGACCGCGAAGACGCCGGCCCCTACCTCGAAGGCTTCCATGCCATCGTTGTGCCCGGCGGCTTTGGCGAGCGTGGCACCGAAGGCAAGATCAAGGCCGCGCAATATGCCCGCGAACACAAGGTGCCCTACCTGGGCATCTGTCTGGGCATGCAAATGGCCGTGATCGAGGCCGCCCGCAACGTCGCGGGCCTGACCACCGCCGGGTCCGAGGAATTTGACCACGAGGCCGGCAAGAAACGCTTTGAACCCGTCGTCTATCACCTCAAGGAATGGGTGCAGGGCAATGAGCGCGTCAACCGTTCGGTCGCTGACGACAAGGGCGGCACCATGCGTCTGGGTGCCTATGATGCCGTGCTGACCGAAGGGTCGCGCGTCGCCGAGATCTACGGCACCACCACCATCGACGAACGCCACCGCCACCGCTACGAGGTCGACATCCAGTACAAGGACCAGCTTGAAAAGGTCGGCCTGAAGTTTTCCGGGATGAGCCCCGACGGCAAGCTGCCCGAGATCATCGAATGGCCCGACCACCCGTGGTTCATCGGCGTGCAATTCCACCCCGAACTGAAATCAAAACCCTTCGACCCGCATCCGCTTTTCAAAGACTTTGTACGAGCGGCGAAGGATGTGTCGAGGCTGGTGTAAATGTGTGCCGTATGAAAAACGGAAAGTTCGTCTCCCTTGCTAAATTTCAACTCACCAAAGAAGAAATTTCGGGTCTTCCCAGCGAATATGCCTCACTTCTCGCGCTCCTGTGCTACACAATAAATGAAATCAACATCTATTCTCATCTTTTTCTAGCGACGACGAAAAAGAAACCGCTAAACCCCCACATAAAAGCGAAGTGGGAAATTCAACAAAATTCGATCACTCGCACATTGAACGCGAAGATCTTCGAAGCTCTGAAAGGGATTACAGATTATAGGCGGAAGCTCCAAAAAAATTGCAGAACTAATGAAAGAGTATTGAATATTCTGAGCGCGCACCTCGATCAACTTCAATCTTTGAGGGATCGCCAAGGCTACTCGATTGCGGCGTTTTTTCGTAACAAAACCTCGAATCACTTGATTCCATCAATGGCGGCAGAATTCTTGCCGTTTCTTTCGGACACCGCATCTCGCACAATGTATCTTCACGAATTAAGTGGCGAGAGCTTCTATCCTTTCGGAGAAGACGTGATGTTTCATGCCGCGCTTGACTACTATGCGAACAAGAACGATATGCCTCCTAAGGATGTTTTTCGTGAATGGCTTGTTTGGACTGGCGAAGCAAGCAACGCCGTTGTGGATGTTTTTAATGCGATTGGAGTCCACATGATTGAAGAGGTTTTTCCAACAAAAACTGCCCAGGAAGTCGAGCCTTTTGTCGAAAAGGATTTTGTCGATGGATACAACAAGAGGCCACTTGCCTTATTCGCCAACGAGATTCAGGGCAAACGGACCTCTTAGTTGTGGCTAACTAAGTGTCAAATTAACTTTCAACCGCTCTTCCATTTACAATGGGCCAGCGCCTGCCCGTGGGGTGACGCTTCCAACGGCTAAGCCGCGCACTTTATGCCAGCCAAATCCGTCAACGCCCAACGCGATGCTCTGACCCCACCAAAGCGCCAGCCCGCCGGAACGGGCAGGCGCTGGCCCGGTGCGCTGCGCGCTTGATTCCGGGCGCGGTTCTGCCGCTCAAACGACGCTATTTCCGGGCCGACGGGCATTTGTACATATTCACCGTACAAAACGCACAAAAGGCCCCAAACGTCAGCCGCTCTTGCGCGGACAGGCGTGCGGGGCTAAGCCAGTCCGATGCTGTCTTACCAACATATTTATCACGCCGGGAATCTGGCCGATGTCCACAAGCACAGCCTGCTTGCATGGATGCTTAACCATTTGATCCAGAAAGCTAAACCACTCACCTATCTGGAAACCCATGCGGGCCGGGCGCTCTACCGGCTGGACGCTGCCGAGGCGCTGAAAACCGGCGAGGCCGCGCAGGGCATTGCCCGTGCAGCCGCCCTGAACTGGTTTCCCGACAGCCACCCATTTGCAAAAACGATCCGCGCAACCCATTCAGATCATGGGGAAAATTCCTATCCCGGCTCGCCTCTGATCGCGTCACAGATCCTGCGCCCGATGGACAGTCTGCACCTTGCCGAACTGCACCCGCAGGAATTTGCAGCACTCGACTATGCCGTGCCAAAAGCCAAGTGTTATCAACAGGATGGCTTTGAAATGGCACAGTCCATCTGCCCCCCCACCCCGCGCCGCGGCCTGTTGTTGATCGACCCAAGTTACGAGGTCAAAACCGACTATGATCTGATCCCCACGCAGATCGCCGCCCTGAATCGCAAGTGGAATGTCGGCATCATCATGTTGTGGTATCCGATCCTTTCGGACGCGCCGCACCGCAAGATGTTGAGCGCCCTCAGCAAGGCACATCCCGACGCGCTGCGCCACGAAGTCAGCTTTCCGCCCGCCCGTCAGGGCCACCGGATGGTCGGCTCCGGCCTCTTCATCCTCAACCCGCCCTACCGGATCGAGGACGAAACCGCCCGCCTGAGCAAACTCTTCGCGACGCTCTGACGCGCAACGCGTTGACAGCGCACATAAATCCAGAACAGCGACGCCCTTTCGCGCAAGCCCGAAACGATCAGGCTTGGCGCGCCCGGACAGGCGGCATATATCATCACCTATGTTCGCAGACTTCCTCAAACGGCTGACCCAGCCAGAGCCCGCCCCGCTGGACGACGGTGATGCCCGCCTCGCCCTGACCGCCCTGCTTGTCCGGGTGGCCCGGTCCGATGGCGACTATTCCGACCGCGAGATCTCGCGCATCGACCGTATCGCTGCGGCGCGCTACGGCCTGTCGCCCTTCGAGGCTACAGCCCTGCGACGCGATGCCGAAACGCTGGAATCCGAGGCGCCGGACACGGTACGCTTTACCCGCGCGATCAAGGATGCGGTGCCCTACGACCACCGCATTGGCGTGATCGAGGCGCTTTGGCAGGTGGTTCTGGCGGATGGCGAACGTGACGAGGCAGAGGACGCGTTGCTGCGGCTCGTATCCAACCTGCTGGGCGTCAGCGATGTCGACAGCGCATTGGCACGGCAACGGATGGAAAAAGGCTGATCGCGCAGCTTGGAATGCCTAACCGACGCGCCGCCTTCAAAGCAAATGGCCAGCCTTATCACCGGTTCCGCTGGAAGAGATGCAAGGGAGCAACTCGGCGGCGCTGGGACCGCCTGCAAGCCGGGGAAGGGTCGGAAAAGCTACCTTCCGTGTCGTCAATTTGGCATTCCCGATGTGTTCCGGGCACTTTGAATGTTGCAATGAGGCAAAAAAGCAGCCCATGCTACGCGGTGTAGGATTGCTATCAGCATGGGTTTACTTTGGCAGACACCAGTTCCGTTATCGAGATCCACGACCTGCACAAGCGCTACGGGTCACTTGAGGTTCTCAAAGGGGTAGACATCTCTGCTCCGGTTGGGGGTGTGGTGTCGCTGATCGGATCATCCGGATCGGGCAAGTCGACGTTGCTGCGCTGCTGCAATCTTCTTGAGGACAGCCAGCAGGGCGAGATTCTGTTCAAAGGGGAACCCGTGCAATGGCACGGCGATGGCCTGTCGCGTCGGCCAGCCGATCCCAAACAGGTTTTGCGGATCAGGACCAACCTGTCGATGGTGTTTCAGCAATTCAACCTGTGGTCCCATATGACCATCCTTCAGA
Organism: Primorskyibacter flagellatus; assembly: GCF_048268605.1. Classification (NCBI taxonomy): domain Bacteria; kingdom Pseudomonadati; phylum Pseudomonadota; class Alphaproteobacteria; order Rhodobacterales; family Roseobacteraceae; genus Primorskyibacter; species Primorskyibacter flagellatus. Next base: position 87,117 of record NZ_JBLWVF010000007.1, on the reverse strand, counting down.
ATGTGATGGAGGCTCCTGTGACGGTGCTGGGCCGTGACCGGGCAGAGGTTGAACAATCCGCGCATGCCTATCTTGTCAAGGTCGGGATCGGCGACAAGGCCAATGCCTTTCCGGCACAGCTGTCAGGCGGTCAGCAACAGCGCGCCGCCATTGCACGGGCCTTGTGCATGGAACCCGAGGCACTTCTGTTCGACGAGCCAACCTCGGCGCTGGATCCGGAACTGGAACAGGAAGTGGTGCGTGTCATCAAGGATCTGGCCCGCGAAGGCCGGACGATGCTGATCGTCACGCATGACATGAAACTGGCCGCTGATGTGTCGGACCACGTCGTTTTTCTGCATCAGGGCCTGATCGAGGAAGAAGGCGCGCCGGACCGGTTGTTCGGTGCGCCCAAATCGGAACGTCTGCGAGGCTTTCTAAGTGCCACGCAGACGGCGTAAAACTCAATAAGGGAGTGTATCATGAAAAGTTTGATCCTTGGCACCGCCGCGCTGGCCCTCAGTGCGTCAGTGGCTTTTGCCGCCAGCCATTCGGTTGTGCGTCTGGGCACAGAGGGTGCCTATCCTCCGTATAATTTCATCAACGATGCCGGTGAGGTCGACGGGTTCGAGCGTGTTCTGGGCGACGAGCTGTGCAAACGCGCCGAACTGACCTGCGAATGGGTGACCAACGACTGGGATTCGATCATCCCCAACCTGGTATCCGGCAACTATGACGCCATCATCGCCGGCATGTCGATCACGCCAGAGCGTGAGGAAGTTGTCGCATTTACCCAGAACTACACGCCGCCATCGCCGTCCTCCTATGTTGGTGCGACTGCGGATGTGGATATTGAAAACGGGGTGATCGCGGCCCAGACCGGCACGATTCAGGCCGCTCATATCGCCCAGACCGGGGCCACCTTGCTGGAGTTTCCCAACCCTGATGAAGTCGTCGCCGCCGTTGTAAGCGGCGAAGCGGATGCTGGGCTTGCCGACAAGGACTTTCTGATCCCTGCGGTCGAGGAATCCGGTGGTGCGATGGTGTTCGTGGGAGACGACATTCCTCTGGGCGGTGGCATCGGCATGGCCTTCCGCCAGTCCGACCCCGAGCTTCGCGACAAGTTCGACGCCGCGATCCAGTCGATGAAGGATGATGGCACGCTGAACACGATGATCGCTGAGTATCTGGGCGAGGATTCGCCCGCCTTCTGATGATCCGATCCGGGGGCGGCTGCGGCTGCCCCTGATTTCCGCCCGTCCGCCTGCCCAGGGAGGTCTGCCATTTTCAGCTATTGCACAGATCCCACGGCTCTGGACGGATTGCAGTGGTTTGCCTGCTACCTGACGACCGGCAAGCATATGGGATTTTACGTCTCGTTCGGCACGGTGCTGCTGCTGCTGGCAATCACGGCCCCCACGGCCTTGGCCTTTGGATTTGCCGCCGCCGGTGCTGCGCGATCCGCCGTTGCGCCGCTGCGCTGGATCGGCAAGGCCTATATCGCAATCGTGCGCGGCGTGCCCGACATCGCGTTCTTTCTGTTTTTTGTGATCGCACTGGATCAGGCGTTCGAATGGATGCGGCACAAGGTGAAATGTGCTGACTGGGACCAGCCGATCCGTCAAGGCAACGATTTCGTGGTCTGCGCCGCAGCCAAGCTGCCCTTGGGCAATTCGCCGCAATGGATGCACGAAACCTACGGCTTTTTTCTCGCCGTGCTGACCTTTTCCATCGTCTTCGGGGCCTTCGCGGGCAATGTCCTGTTCGGCGCTATGCGGGCCGTACCGCATGCCCAACTGGAAACCGCCGCGGCTTACGGCATGTCACGCAGGCAGGTGTTCTGGCGCATCCTGGTGCCGCAGATGTGGGTCTTTGCCCTGCCCGGCCTGTCGAACCTGTGGATGGTTCTGATCAAGGCCACGCCGCTGCTGTTCCTGCTGGGGGTCGAGGATATCGTCTACTGGGCGCGCGAGCTTGGCGGTGCCAAGACGCCGCGTTTCACCGACTATCCACATGGCGACTGGCGAATGTGGTATTTTCTGGCCCTGCTGATTTTCTATCTGGCGTTCACCCGCGTGTCAGAGGTTGTCCTTGGGCGGCTGATGGCCCGCCTCACACATGGTCAGGCCACCACCGGCGGCGAAGCGCAACGCAAGGCGGCGACATGATGGCAAGAGACACAGAGACACGCGTCCCGGACTTGATCCGGGACCTCTGCCCCGCCTGCCGCAAGGCCCCGGGTCAAGCCCGGGGCAGGACAGCGCCATGAGTTGTTGGGAAACGATTGCCGATTACGGTTTGCGTTCGCTCGGGATTGGCGAACGGCTTTTGCCCCGAGAGGGTTTCACGCTGTGCCAACAGGTCACCCTGATCGGCTCTGGGATGCTTTGGAACATCTATTTCGGCATATGCGCGCTGACCAGCGGCTTCTGCCTGGCCACCGCCGTGGCGATGGGAAAGGCCTCGAACAATCGCGTCCTGCGCAAACTGTCGGAGTGGTTCATTTTCATCTTCCGAGGCTCGCCGCTGTTCATCCAATTCTTCTTCGCCTACTTCCTGTTTCTCAGCCTCAAACAGGCAACCGGTATGTTCACCGCCTTTTCCTCTGCCTGGGCGGGCGCGTTGGTGGTGCTGTTTCTGAACACCGCCGCCTATAGCGGTGAGATCTTCTATGGCGCGCTTTTGTCGGTCCCCAAGGGCGATGTCGAAGCCGCAGATGCTTACGGCATGTCCGGCTGGCCACGGTTTCGCCGGATCGTCTGGCCCACGATGCTGCGGCTGGCATGGCCTGCCTATACGAACGAGGCGATCTTTCTGTTCCACGCCACGACGCTGGTCTTCTTCTCTGGGTTTCCGGCGCTGCAACAGAAAGGCGATGCGCTGTATTACGCCAGCTACTTCGCTGACAAGACGTTCAACCCGTTTGTCCCCTACCCGATCCTCGCCGGCTATTTCATTCTGCTGACGCTGGTGATCGTGGGAATTTTCGGGCTGATCAACCGGCATCTCAATCGGCATCTGCCGCAGGACGCGCGACCAAAGCTGAGGGTGCGCCCGAACCTGCTGCGTTAAGGCGCGTGTTGACATGGCCCTTGCCAAGCCCGCCCCTGCCCAGCTATCGATGATTTGATCATATTCTAAACCGGTGTCCTATGTCCAAGCTGACAATGAAAAACTACCTGCGCAAACATCCCGAAGTGCGTACCATTCGTGTGGCTGCGGCAGATCTGAACGGCCAGCCGCGCGGAAAGCGCGTGCCGTCGCGCTTTGCCGACAAGGTGGTTGAGGACGGCACCCGCTTTCCGATGTCCGTCCTCAACCTTGATATATGGGGCGAGGATATCGACGACAGCCCGCTGGTCTTTGAAAGCGGCGACGAAGACGGCATCCTGAAGCCGACAGAGCGCGGCTTCATGCCGATGCCCTGGCTGGAGGCACCGACCGCGCTGCTGCCGATCTGGATGTATCGTGACGGTGGTAAACCCTATGACGGCGACCCCCGCCATGCGCTGCGTGCGGTGGTCGAACGCTACAAGAAGCTCGGCCTGACCCCGGTTGTCGCGATGGAGATGGAGTTTTTCCTGATCGACGATTCAGGCCGCAACCTTCAGGTGCCGATCAGTCCGCGTTCCGGCAAGCGCCGCAAGGCCGCCGAGACGCTGTCCATTCGCGCGCTGGACCAGTTCGATACATTCTTCACCGATCTCTACGATGGGTGCGAGGCGATGGACATACCTGCCGACACCGCCATTTCCGAAGCCGGGCTGGGCCAGTTCGAGATCAACCTGATGCATTGCGACGACGCGCTGCGCGCCGCCGATGACGCATGGCTGTTCAAGATCCTCGTAAAAGGGCTGGCACGGCGCTACGGCTTTGCCGCGTCCTTCATGGCGAAACCCTATGAGGATTACGCGGGTTCCGGCCTGCACACGCATTTCTCGGTTCTGGATGGAAACGGCGACAACATCTTCGACGATGGCGGCCCCAAGGGCACGGACATGCTGCGTCATGCCGTGGGTGGTTGTCTTGCGGGCATGCATGACAGCGCGCTGATCTTCGCACCGCATGCCAACAGCTATGACCGGCTGGTGCCCGGCGCACATGCGCCCTCGGCGATCTGCTGGGCTTATGAAAACCGCACCTCGGCGATCCGTATCCCATCGGGCGCACCCGTGGCGCGGCGGATCGAACATCGCGTGGCGGGCGGGGACGTGAACCCCTATCTGCTTTTGACAGCGATCCTTGGCGCAGCGCTGGTGGGCATCGAAGACAAGATCGAGCCTTGCGAACCGATCACCGGCAACGCCTATACACAGGACCTTCCGCATATCCCGTCCGACTGGGGCAGCGCCATTGAGGCCTTCGAGGCCAGCAGCTTCATCCCGCGCATCTTCTCGGCAGAATTGATCCGCAACCTTGTCCTGACCAAGAAGCAAGAGAAGTTCTACATGGCCGAGCTTAGCCCGACCGAACAGGTAGAAATCTACCTCGACACTGTGTGACACGCCAACGGGCCGCCCCTTGTGGACGGCCCGTTGCATCTTTAGGTTTGAGCAGAACCCCAACATTGGTGCCCCATGCTTATTGGCATTTTACAAACCGGTCATGTCGCGCAAGAGCTTGTCGCGGAGAACGGTGATTATCCGGAAATCTTTGCGCAATTTCTGGCAGGCCGTGACCTGACCTTCCGCAACTACGCGGTCGTGGACGGCGAGTTTCCGAACGGCCCGGAAGATGCCGAAGGCTGGCTGATCACCGGCTCGCGTTTTGGCGCGTATGAGGATCATCCGTGGATCCCGCCGCTGGAGGAATTGATCCGCGACATCTACGGCTCGGGACGACCCATGATCGGCGTGTGTTTCGGCCATCAGATCATCGCGCAAGCGCTTGGTGGCAAGGTCGAGAAATTTGCGGGCGGCTGGTCTGTCGGGCGCACCAGCTATGACATATTGGGCGAGACCGTGAACCTGAACGCCTGGCATCAGGATCAGGTCGTGGTGGCGCCCGACGATGCCGAAATTGTTTCTTCCACCGATTTCTGCGAAAATGCGGCACTGCTATATGGTGATCGCGCCTTCACCATCCAGCCGCACCCCGAGATTGACCGGACCTATCTCAAGGGGCTGCTGGACAAACGGGCGCAAGGCGTCGTGCCCGATCCGCTGCGGCAGGAGGCGCTATCCCGCCTTGACGCCGACACGGACAGCGCGCGGCTGGCCGAGATGTTTGCGCTGTTCTTCAAGGAAAAGAGGATCACATGAGCGACACTGACTGGCAGGATGGCTTGCCCGACCCGGCCCGCGCCTATCTGGAAGGTCGCCGCCTTGACGAGGTCGAATGCATCATTTCGGATCTGCCCGGCATCGCGCGTGGCAAGGCCGTGCCCGCCAGCAAATTTGCCCGGCAGAAGCATTTTCACCTCCCCGACAGCATCTTCTTTCAGACGATCACCGGCGACTGGGGAGAGGCTGCCGACGAGCGCGAAGGCTTTATCGAGCGTGACATGATCCTGCGCCCGGACATGGCCACCGCCACGGCAGCCCCCTGGACCGGCGACTGGACGTTGCAGGTGATCCACGACGCTTATGATCGCAAGGACCGGCCCATACCCTACGCGCCGCGCAATGTGCTGCGCCGTGTCCTGCAGCTTTATCACGATCAGGGTTGGCAGCCCGTGGTGGCGCCCGAGATGGAATTCTACCTCGTGGCGCGCAATCTGGACCCGGCCAAGGACATCATGCCGATGATGGGCCGGTCAGGCCGCCCCGCCGCCGCACGGCAAGCCTATTCCATGACCGCCGTGGATGAGTTTGGCCCGGTGATCGACGACATCTACGACTTTGCCGAGGCACAGGGGTTTGAGATTGACGGCATCACGCAGGAAGGCGGTGCCGGACAGTTGGAGATCAACCTGCAACACGGCGATCCTCTGAAGCTGGCCGATGAGGTGTTCTACTTCAAACGCCTGATCCGCGAGGCCGCGTTGCGCCACGATTGTTTCGCGACCTTCATGGCCAAACCCATCGCGGACGAGCCGGGCAGTGCCATGCATATCCACCATTCGGTGCTGGATGTTGAAACCGGGCTGAACGCCTTTTCCGGACCGCAGGGCGGTGAAACCGACGCGTTCTTCCATTTCATCGGCGGGTTGCAGACCTATATGCCCGCAGCCATTGCCGTGATGGCCCCTTATGTGAACAGCTATCGCCGCTATGTGAAGGATCAGGCCGCACCGATCAATCTGGAATGGGGCCGCGACAACCGCACGACGGGCATTCGCATTCCGCTCTCCAGCCCCGACGGACGGCGCGTAGAAAACCGCTTGGCGGGGATGGACTGCAATCCCTATCTGGGCATCGCCGCGTCGCTGGCCTGCGGCTATCTGGGCATGATGGAGGAAATCCGCCCGCAAAAGCAGTTCCGTGGTGACGCCTATGAGGGCGAGGGCGATATTCCGCGCGTGCTGGGACAGGCTCTGGATGTGTTCGACGGCGCAGAAGCGCTGCACAAAGTGCTTGGTCCGGAATTTGCGCGGGTATATTCCATCGTGAAACGCACCGAATACGAAGAGTTCCTGCAAGTGATCAGCCCGTGGGAACGCGAACATCTGCTGTTGAACGTCTAGTCGTTCGATTACCGGAAAGGGAACGGGCCCTTCCTTTCCTGATCTGAGTTGAGACAACGAACAGGAACTTGCGTCGTGGATTTGCTGTTTTCCAATGACAGACGAGGCACCTACCCGGCGTCGTGGTATGCCGCGACGGCCACGCCTCTCGCGCCGTTTGCGCCCCTGCGCGGCGAGGTTCGCGCGGATGTCTGCGTGGTGGGCGGCGGCTATACCGGGCTGTCGGCTGCGCTGCATCTGGCGCAGGCGGGCCGGTCGGTGGTGCTGATCGAGGCGCATCGGGTAGGCTTTGGCGCATCTGGGCGCAATGGCGGGCAGTTGGGATCCGGGCAGCGACTGACGCAGGACGGGCTGGAAAAGCTGATGGGCGACGGCCCCGCGCACGCGCTGTGGGATCTGGCCGAGGATGCCAAGGCGCTGGTAAAGGATCTGATCGCGCGTCACGGTATCGCCTGCGATCTGACGCCAGGCGTGGGCTGGGCCGGCACTTCGCAACGATCAGTGGACGGGCTGCACCGCTATGCCGAACATCTGGCGGCGCGCTACGGCTACGAAGAGATAGACGCGCTGCGAACCAACGACTGGCAGGCGATCTGCCGCGCGCCACAGCATCTGGGGGCCATTCTTGACCACGGTGCCGCGCATCTGCACCCTTTGAAACTGGCGCTTGGGCTGGCGCAGGCAGCGCACGACGCGGGCGTGCAGATCCATGAAACGAGCCATGTACATCACCTGATCCAAGGCACCCCGGCGACCGTACAGACCGAGAGCGGGCGCGTGATTGCCGAGCAGGTCATCCTTGCCTGCAACGGCTATCTGGGCGGGTTGAACCGCAAGGTCGCGGCACGGGTCATGCCGATCAACAACTTCATTGCCGCAACAGAACCCCTTGGCGACGGTGCCGCCGAAGTTTTAGCAAGGAATGTCGCGGTGGCTGACGACCGGTTCGTGGTCAATTATTTTCGGATGAGCCACGATGGCCGTCTACTGTTCGGCGGCGGAGAAAGCTATGGCTACAAGTTTCCGGCGGACATTGCGGCTCTGGTCCGCAAACCTATGGAGCAGAGCTTTCCGCAGTTGAAAGGCGTGCGCATCGACCACGCCTGGGGTGGAACGCTGGCGATCACCATGCGGCGAATGCCCTATCTCGCACGGGTTGCACCAAACATCCTGTCGGCCTCGGGCTATTCCGGGCATGGTGTGGGCACGGCCGTACATGCCGGTCAGCTTATGGCACGCGCCATCGAAGGCCAGACCGACGGGTTCGATACGATGGCGGCGGTCCCGGCGCAGCCTTTTCCCGGCGGCGCAATGATGCGCAATCCCCTACTGGCACTGGCGATGAGCTGGTACGCGCTGCGGGACAGGCTGGGCGTCTGACCGCATTTCCATGTGACAATTCGATGAAAACCCCGTGACGCGGGCATTTTTCGCTTTGCGGTTTCGCGCCATAAGTTTACAAAATCAGAAAGGTCTATTTGGGAAATTGAAATATGGTCACCGCACCCAAGATGCATGACGCCGAGCCGATCCCCGCAGCCGCCTTGAAAGCGGTCGAGGAGCTGCTGCAATCGGGCGATCTATTTCGCTATCACGCGGCCCAAGACGCACCGGTGTCCCTGCTGGAGCGCGAGTTTGCCGAGATGATGGGCGTGAAATACGCGCTGGCGGTGTCAAGCTGCTCTGCCGCGCTGTTCCTTTCGCTCAAGGCGTTGGGTCTGCCGCGTGGCGCGCGAGTGCTGATCCCGGCCTTCACCTTCGCCGCCGTGCCCTCTGCCGTTCTCCACGCGGATTGCCATCCGGTCCTGTGCGAGGTCGGCACGAATTATCGTATTGATCTGGAAGATTTCGAAGCAAAGCTGGATGATGTGCAGGCGGTGCTGATCAGCCATATGCGCGGCCATACCTCTGATATGGACCGCATCATGGAACTGGCCGATGCCCGTGACATCCCGGTGATCGAGGATGCCGCGCATTCTCTTGGCACGGTCTGGGACGGTCGCAAGATCGGTACGATCGGCAAAATCGGCTGTTTCAGTTTCCAAAGCTACAAGCTGATCAACGCGGGCGAAGGCGGCATTCTGATCACGGATGATGCGGAAATCTTTGCCCAGGCGGTCATCATGTCCGGCGCCTATGAGCATAACTGGAAAAAGCATGACGGGCTGGCGGCTGCGTTCCAGCGCTGGCAGAATCTGCTGCCGCTTTACAATCTGCGCATGGGCAACCTCAGCGCGGCGGTCATTCGCCCGCAATTGGAAGAACTTGCGCGCAGGGTGCGTGACGGACGGGCAAACCACGATTTCGTTGCGGAGCGGCTGAACCAGTCGCCTTGGCTGGACGTTCCTGCCCCGCTGTCGCCCGAAGAACGTGCGCCGGATTCGATTCAGTTCAACCTTGTCGGCATGGACAGTTCCGATGCGGCGCGCTTTGCCGACGCCGCCGCAGCAGCCGGGGTCAAGGTACAGATTTTCGGCCTGTCCACGGACAATGCACGCGCGTTCTGGAATTGGAAGTTTCTTCCGGGCGGAATACCGGATCTGCCCAAGACACGCGCCATGCTGAAACAGGCCTGCGATGTACGTCTTCCGGCACGACTGACGGTGCCGGAACTGAAATTCGTGGCAGATGCCTTGACCGGTGCGGCTGCGGCAGTGATGACTCCCCTGCCTGCCTACGGCACCTGAAAGACGGCGATCAGACAAACAAGAAACGGGATATGTAACCGGGCTTTTACTGCGTCTCCGGTCACAGGCTTTGTCACTTGGAGAGTTTGGACAGCTTTGCCTGCAACTCCGCGAGCTGCTTTTTGATGTCGTCAAGATCCTCATCGCCGCTCTCGGCGTTGGGGTCCTTGCCGGGGCCGGTCCAGGTGTTGCCAATTCCGCTGGTCATCGCCTTAACAAACGCTTCTTGCTGCGCCTGCACTGCCTCAAACCCCGGAACCTTGGAAATCGGGTTCATCGAGTTCATATTCTCGACCCATTTCGACTGGCTGTCGCGGAACATATCGAAGGAGGCCGCAAGGAATTGAGGCACGACAGAGGTTGCCTGCGTCGTATAGCTGCGCACAAGATCGGTGAGCACATTGATCGGCAGGACACTTTCGCCCTTGCTTTCATGCTCGGCCACGATTTGCAGCAAATATTGACGGGTCAGATCATCGCCGGATTTCAGATCGACGATCTGAACCTCGCGGCCCGCACGAATGAAGCCTGCAATATCTTCAAGTGTGACGTAATCACTGGTCTCGGTATTGTAGAGTCGTCTGCTTGCATAGCGCTTGATCAGCAGCGGTTTATCGGTGTCAGCCAAGAAGGTTCTCCCCAAGAATGCAGCAATGCAGAAAAGCTTATGCGAGTGCAGAACAAAAAGAAAGGGCGGGCATAAAGCCCGCCCCTACCTCTGCGCCGCGTTGGGAGGAGTTGGCGCAGTCGTTATTATAACTTACTTCGAAGTTGCAGCAGCAGTTGCCTTCTTGGCAGCGGCTGTCGCGTCGTTGGTTGCCTTTTTGACAGCCGCGGATGCGTCTTCGGAGATGTCCTTGCCGGCAGCCATCATCAGCTCAACCGTGTCCATCTGAACCTTTTTCGCGATTTCAGCGAAAGCGGCCATGTTCTCGGAAGCAACTTCAGCCTGAGCGGAAGCGAAATCTGTCATCGCTTTGGCGTAATCGGCAGGCTCTGCTTTGGCTTTGGACATGTCTGCCAGTTTGGTCAGAGTGTCCTTGGCCCACTTGGCAGAGATTTCTGTCGACTTTTCAGCAGCTTCCAGAGCAACGCCCGAGAGCTTCTCGTTCAGAGTCGCTGTGGTCTTGAACGCGTCTTCCATTGCTTTCGTGTCAACCGGGAACGCGCCCATGATGTCTTTCATCATTGCGGTCGGATCTTGTGTCTTAGCCATTGTTAAATTCCTTTCAAAGCTGAACTCGGGCCCACCCCGTTTCCTGCGTCTGTCAGGAATATGCATGCTGCGGCGCGGCATTTCAAGAATTTAATGCTGCGCCGCAGAAAATTGTTTATTTGACCAATACTTTCAGCGGATTGCCTTGATCGTCACATAGGTTCCGGGGGCTGGCCCAAGCGTCGGATGGTCCGAATCACCCGGTTTTCGCGCGTCCACCTTCTTGCCAGAACGCTTTCGCAGCCATTCCTCCCACCGCGGCCACCACGACCCGGCGGTGAAGGTAGCCCCCTCCATCCAGCCTTCTGCGTCCTGCTTCAGATCGGTGTTGGTGTAGTGCCCGTATTTCTTCTTGGACGGCGGATTGACGATCCCTGCGATGTGGCCGGATTCCGACACGATGAAGGTCTTGGACCGCGCTCCCATCTTTTGAACACCCCGGTAGCAGTCTTTCCAAGCAGCAATGTGATCGGTCTCGCAGGTGACTGAACAGAGCGGCACATCAACGTCGGACAGTTTCAGCGTGTGGCCCATAAGTTCGAACGTGCCCTCGGAAAATTCGTTCCGCTGGCACAGGCCGCGCAGATACTGCATGGCCATCTTGGCCGGCAGATTGGCACCGTCACCGTTCCAGTACAGCAGGTCGAAAGCAGGCGGCGTTTCCCCCATCATATAGCTTTTGATCGCCGGACCGTAGATAAGATCCGTCGACCGCAGAAAGCTGAAGGTTCGCGCCATGACAAAGGATGGCAGCATCCCCTTGGCCTCGACCTCCTGTTCGATCCCGTCGATAAAATCGTTTTGCAGGAAAGGGGTGAATTCACCCTGATCGCTGAAATCTGTCAGCGTGGTAAAGAACGTGGCCGATTTTACCGTCTTGTCGCCGCGCTGCTTCATCAGCGACAGCGTCAGCGACAGCGTGGTCCCGGCAATGCAATAGCCCACCGCGTTTACTTCAGATTGTCCGGTGATCTCTTTCACTTCCCGAAAAGCAGTCAGGTAGCCATCCTCTATGTAATCCTCCAGCCCCACGTCGCGATAGCTGGGATCGGGGTTGATCCAACTGACGACGAACAGCGTGTAGCCCTGCTCTGTCACCCATTTGATAAAGCTGTTCTGCTCTTTCAGGTCGAGAATGTAGAATTTGTTGATCCACGGCGGAAACAGCACGATCGGCGTGGCATAGACCTGATCGGTGTCCGGTGTGTACTGGATCAGTTCCATCATCTTGTTGCGATAGACGACCTCGCCCGGTGTGGTGGCGATATTCTCGCCCAGCACAAAGGCGCGCTCATCCGCCAGCCGCACCACCAACTCGCCATTGTTGGCCTCTAGGTCAGACACCAGATTTTCGAGACCTTTGACCAGGGACTCGCCATCCGTCTCAACCGCCTTCTGCAATGCATCCGGGTTGGTGCCGAAAAAATTGGTCGGTGCCATCATATCAAGGATCTGCCGCGAGAAATACGTCAACCGGCGCTTTTCGGTATCGTCGAGATGCTCGATGTCCTCGACGGCACGAGAAATCGTATCCGCATTGATCAGATACTGCTTCTTGATGAAATTGAAATAAGGGTGCGAATCCCACAGCGGGTTGGAAAACCGCCGGTCTTTCGGGCCGGGATCTTCGGGTGCCTCCAGTTTTCCGCGCGCAAGCGTCTGTTGTACTTCGACAAAATGCTTCAGAGAGCTGCCCCAGAATCCGATCTGGTGTTCAAGAAGCTTCGACGGGTTCTGAACGGCCTCCGTCCAATAGGTCTGCATTGCCTTGGTATACAGCTCTTGATTCGGGCCGCTGAGTGCCGGATTTACCGGCTGTTTTTGCGACATCGCGGCCATCAAGCGTTGCGACAACTCCTCAACACGCGCCAAATTTTCCTTCAGCCGATCCAAATTCTGCCCTGCGGCAACGTCTTTAGTTGTCATTGGAAAATTTCCCCCTTACTTTTGCTGCTACGCAGAATAAAATATCCTGTCGCCTCTTGTTGGGGGGCAAAGCGACGAAATGAACCGGCTTGCCTGCCCGGACTTATGGAGACGCACATGCGCTACATGGCGACGTACGACCTTATGGAGACCCTTCGCAACACCAACCAGTGGTTGGGAGCGACGGCCAAGGCTGCTGCATCCTACCCTGCGTTTGCCCTGATTCCCAACCCTGCGTTGCAGTGGATGGCGGCTTGGGGCGAGGTGACGGAACGATCCTTCGAGCGAATGACTGTAAAACCGGGATGGGGCATCCGCTCTATCACTTGCGAAGACGGAAAAGATCACGTTGTGGTCAAGCAGACCGTCGTTCAGCGCGCCTTCGGTGACCTGATCCACTTTAAAGTACAGGGGCGCGACCCGAAACCCCGGCAAGTGCTTTTGGTCGCGCCGATGTCGGGGCATTATGCCACGCTGCTGCGCTCGACGGTGATTTCGTTGCTGCCCGATTGCGAGGTTTATGTGACCGACTGGCACAATGCCCGCGACATCCCGGTGAGCGAAGGCAAGTTCGATGTCGAGGATTACACTCTCTACCTTGTCGAATTCATGCGCCATCTCGGCCCCGACACCCATGTGATCGCCGTCTGCCAGCCCGCACCACTGACGCTGGCCGCCACCGCCTATCTGGCCGAAGAAGATCCCGATGCGCAACCGCGTTCGCTGACCTTGATCGGCGGACCGATTGATCCGGATGCTGCACCGACGGATGTGACCGATTTCGGCGCACGCGTAACAATGGGTCAGCTTGAAGAAACCATGATCCAACGTGTGGGATTCAAGTATAATGGCGTCGGTCGGATGGTCTATCCTGGCCTGCTGCAACTGTCCTCGTTCATCTCGATGAACGCCGAACGGCACTCCAAGGCGTTCAGCGACCAGATCATGCGTGTCAGCCGCGGCGAAGCGTCTGACCATGACGCCCATAACCGATTCTACGATGAATATCTTGCGGTGATGGACATGCCTGCGGAATTCTACCTGTCCACGGTGGAGCGGGTGTTCAAGAATTGCGAGATTGCCAAGAACGAATTCACCGTCAAAGGAAAGCTGGTCGATATTGGCAAGATCACCAGCGTTGCCGTCAAGACGGTCGAAGGCGCCAAGGACGACATCTCGGCCCCCGGTCAATGCGTCGCGGCGCTGGCGCTGTGCACCGGCCTGCCCGAATCCAAGAAGGCCAGCCATCTGGAACCGGGTGCCGGCCATTACGGCATCTTCGCGGGCAAGAGCTGGCGGCAGAACATTCGTCCGTTGGTGTTGGAATTCATCGACGCCAATTCGGACGCGCCGGAACCTGCCGCCAAAACCACCAAGACAGCGAACAAGAACGCCGCCGCCTGATCGGCAATCTCCGGGGCGTTGCATTGGACCAATCATAATGGGGCCGCACCAGCAATGGTTCGGCCCCGTCTTATGCAAGATGACCGTGCGGGGAACGGTCCAACCGCGGGGCGTCGGCTCAACCCCGGTCCTTGTCGAACACCATGTCGATCATCGCCTGCGTCCCGCGAGAAAACTCCAGCGGACAGGCATATGCGGCACCGCTCGTCGCGGACCGATTGAACGCCTCGACCTGAAGCACATAGTGATTGTCGCCGGGAAACCGGTAAACGGCGATCTCGCCACTGGCGCGATGAAGATCAATGCGCGCCTCGCCGTAGACCATCGGATTGAACGGCGCTGTCAGTCGCATCACCCCTTCGGATCCGTGGAACGTCATATCCTGCCACGGGCTCATCCGCATGGAATTGACGGCCGTATAGTGGAATGACGGAAATTTTGCCGTGATATGCGACCACACATCCACGTCGTTTTCATAACGGATAGCGGTGGATAGGATTTCCTGCGGTTCTTGCCCTGTCACGAAGCGGGTCGATCCGTAGGTATAGACGCCAATATCGGGTATTGCGCCGCCACCGGTTTCGGGCCTGTTGCGGATATTTCCACCATCGGCGCTGTTATCGTAGGAAAACGCGCCGGAGACGCGGATCAGCTCCCCAATTGCACCGGCTTCGTATAGCGCCTTGGCCTTCTGCCATTGCGGGTGATGCACGATCATATAGGCCTCTGCCGCGAGCAACCCGGTTTCATTGCGCAAGGTAATGATCTCGTCGATCTGATCGGCCCGCATGGCAATCGGCTTTTCACACAGAACATGCTTGCCGGCACGCAAGGCCTTCAGTGTCCATTCGACATGCAGATGGTTCGGAAGCGGTACATAAATGGCATCAATCTGGTCGTCGGCCAGCAGAGCGTCGTAATCCTCAAATACCGTCAGGCCGGGCACCTTCTCGACAAAAGGCTTTGCATTTTCAGCGTCAGAGGTTGCAAGCGCGGAGAACATGCCGCCACGCGCAGAGTGAATCGCGGGTGCCATGTGGTTCAACGCGAAATTCGAGGCACCCAGGATGCCCCAGCGAATGTGTTTGGCCATTGCGTTTTCTCCCTGTTGTGAACACCTTACCTTTGCCGTCCCTTACGTCAACAGCCCATCATAAATGCAAACAGGCCCCGCGATGGGGGCCTGTCAAATATTGGCATATGGGCAGGTTTACTGCGTCGGTGTCATCCCGGCGTCGCTTGCCAGATCGCGCATCTTCTTCTGTAGCTTCTCAAAGGCGCGCACCTCGATCTGCCGGATACGTTCGCGGCTGACATCATATTGGCCGGACAGTTCTTCCAGCGTAACGGCCTGATCGGTCAGGCGGCGTTGGGTCAGAATGTCCTTTTCGCGATCGTTGAGCACCGACATTGCTTCCGCGAGCAGCGCCCGACGCGTTTCCAACTCGTCACGCTCTTCATAGTCGCCGGCCTGGTCGGCGTCTTCATCCTCCAGCCAGTCCTGCCACTGCATAGAGCCTTCGCCCTCTTGACCGACAGTGGCGTTCAGCGACGCATCACCGCCCGACAGACGACGGTTCATGGAGATGACTTCGGTCTCTGTCACGCCAAGATCGTTTGCGATCCGTTGTACATGCTCGGGCCGCAAATCGCCATCTTCCAGCGCGCCGATGCGGGATTTCGCCTTGCGAAGGTTGAAGAACAGCTTTTTCTGGGCAGAGGTCGTGCCGAGTTTCACCAGCGACCACGAGCGCAGGATATATTCCTGGATCGAGGCGCGGATCCACCACATCGCATAGGTCGCAAGGCGGAAGCCGCGCTCTGGATCAAAGCGTTTGACCGCTTGCATCAGACCGACATTCGCCTCGGAAATCACCTCGGCCTGCGGCAGTCCGTAGCCGCGATAACCCATGGCGATCTTGGCCGCGAGACGCAGGTGAGATGTCACCATCTTGTGGGCGGCTTCGGTGTCCTGCTCTTCGACCCAGCGTTTGGCCAGCATGTATTCTTCTTCCGGCTCCAACAGCGGGAACTTCCGGATTTCCTGCATATAGCGGTTCAGGCCGCCCTCTGGCGTCGGTGCCGGCAGGTTTTTGTAGTTACTCATGGATATGTCCCTCCCCATGTTTAAGGGCTTAACATTTACTTAGGCATCTCGGTACGGGCTTTCAACTCCCGTAGCGTGCAAAACTATAACGTTTAGTTAAGACAATTCCGTCGGGAAGAAATCAATATGTCAGTGCGTTCACGCGCATGTGCTGTGCATTTGACCGCGTCATGCGCGCAATCGCGCCAAAAGCAGCGCCATATCAGCGGGAAGCTGCGACTCGAACCGCATCACCTCACCGCTCGCGGGATGTTTGAATCCCAGCACGGCGGCATGCAGCGCTTGTCGCGGAAACGCCGATACAGCGTCTCGTGTCGCGTCGTTCAGGGCCTTTACCGCGATCTTCCGGCGCCCGCCATAGGTCTGATCCCCAACAAGCCCGTGACCGGCATGGGCCATATGCACTCGGATTTGATGCGTTCGCCCGGTTTCCAGCCTGCATTCGACAAGCGCCACCGCAGGCGGTGTTCCAAACCCTTCCAGCACCCGCGTCCGCGTCACCGCATGTCGTCCACCATTGAACACCACGGCCTGCTTTTGCCGGTCCGTCTTGTGGCGCGTCAGTTGCGTGGTGATGCGGATCACCGCGCCCGGTTCCGCCGAGACACCGCGAATGCCGCGCAGACGCGGATCACCCGTGTCGGGCATGCCGTGGACAATCGCCAGATAGGCGCGTTCGGCGGTATGTGCCTCAAACTGTGCTGCCAGCCCGTGATGCGCCCGGTCCGTCTTGGCCACAACCAGCAATCCGGTCGTATCCTTGTCGATCCGGTGCACAACGCCGGGACGTTTTTCGCCGCCGACACCTGACAGCGTGTCGCCACAGTGGTGCAAAAGAGCGTTGACCAGTGTACCCGTCGGTGTGCCCGGCGCGGGATGCACCACCATCCCCGCAGGCTTGTCCACCACGATAAGGTCGTCATCCTCATAAACGATCTCAAGCGGAATCGGTTCCGGGCCAATATGGCTTTCGGTCGCCAGCGGCACGGTGATCTCCAGCACATCGCCTTCTGACACCTTCGCCTTGGCGTCTGTCACCACCGCGCCGTTCAACACGACGCAGCCTTCAGCGATCAGCCGCGCCAGCCGTGTACGCGACAGCGATGCCTCGTCTGGCACATCCCGCGAAAGCGCCTTATCAAGGCGGGGCGGCGGGGCCAGCCCGATCGTGACGCTAATCACGGTGGTATCCATGGATGACGCTCCTCAGCCGGACGAGAGTTTCGAAGAACCGGCAAACTTGAAATTTCTGCGGATGCTGGTCACGATCCTGACCGGCACGATGATCGCGGGACTTCTAATCATCATTGCGCTGGTTGTCATCCGCTACTCTGACCAACGCGCACCTTTGCCGGACACGATCACCCTGCCGGACGGGACCACGGCCACCGCCTTTACCCAAGGATCGGACTGGTACGCGGTGGTCACGGCCGATGACCGTATCCTGATTTTCGACCGCGCCAACGGCAAACTTGTCAACACCATAGAGGTCCGCCCGGCACCCTGACGTCCTGCCTAATCCTGCCCGTCGAAGTGATAGTCAAAGCGGGCGATATCCTCGGCGCAAACCTCTGCCAGATGCTCGGCCAGCGCGTCGTCGTAGTGCTGACGATAGTCATTCGCCCGCTCCGACCGGTTTACATGCGGCAAATCGGGCGTAAACCCCAGATGCCCAGAGAGCAACGGCATGTCCTCTTCGATATGTTCCAGCCGCAGGTAGGCCGATGCACGCTCAACCCCCGTCGCATCCGTCATGTAGTGCCGCGCAGGCGCGCCATGCAGGCTGAGCACGATCTGCGGATCACGCAGAAACGTCGCGAAATCAGCCTGTTGCGCCAGTGTCACGGCCGGATGCCTAAAGCTCTGCGCGCGCAGCCAGTGATAATAGCTGACCGCCCGGTCCCAGGGATTGCGCACGATGGTGAAGGTGAACATCGCGGCGATCTGCGCAGGCGTCAGCACGCCCTCAATATCCGCCAGCGTGCTGTGTTTCCAAAGCCGCCCGCGTGGCTGCAAACGCTTCAGCCGCCTGCGCCTGCGCAGCGCCTTCGGGGTATCGCCAACCAGAATATCCCCGGCCATCGCCCGCGCTTCCAGCGCCAGTGCCATCGAGGTGCCGCCGGTCTTGGGGATATGCACGAAGATATAGGCGCGGCCTTCGGAAATAATCATGCGCGGCAGTTTAGCGCGACAGCAGCCGGGGAAAAGCGCAAAGGGGTTTTCACTCTCGGCAAAGCGCCGCATAGTCAGCCAACACAGCAAATTGCGGAGGTTCCGATGGGGTGGCTTGCAGATGAAACCGGGTTGGATAAATGCGCCGCGAACTATACGCCGCTGACACCGCTTTCCGGGCTGATCCGCGCGGCAGACGTGTTCGCGGACGAGCCAGCAATGGTCTACGGCACGCACCGCGTGACCTATGCCGAATACTATAAGCGGTGCACGCGGCTGGCATCCGGGCTGACCGCGCTTGGCGTGACGCCGGGCGATGTGGTGGCGACGATCATCCCCAACCTGCCCACGCAGGCAGAGGCGCATTTCGGCGCACCCGCCTGTGGCGCGGTTCTCAATACGATCAACACCCGGCTGGACGTTGCCACGGTCAGCTACATTCTGGATCACGGCGGTGCCAAGGTGCTGCTGGTCGACAGCCAGTTCATCGAATTGGCGGAAAACGCCATCGCCGCGCTGGACGGCCCCAAACCAACGCTGATCGAATGCCCCGATCCGCAGGCAGGGTTCAAAGCCAGCGGACGGCACCGGACCTATGAGGATCTGCTGACCTCGGCGGACCCGGATTTCGAATGGATTCTGCCGCAGGACGAGTGGGAAAGCATCGCGCTCAATTATACCTCGGGCACCACGGGGCATCCGAAAGGCGTGGTCTGTCACCATCGCGGCGCGTATCTTAGCGCCATGGGGCAGGTTATCAGTTGGCGCATCACGTTGCAGCCTGTCTATCTGACCATCGTGCCGCTGTTTCATTGCAATGGCTGGTGCCACACTTGGATGATGCCGATGGTCGGCGGCACCGTAGTGTGCTGCCGCGACATCACCGCCAAGGCAATTTTCGACGCCATCGCGGATGAGGGCGTCACGCATTTCGGTGGCGCGCCCATCGTGCTGAACGCGCTGATCAACGCGTCCGAAGGCGACCGCCGCGAATTTTCCCAAACGGTCGAGGTTTTCACCGCAGGCGCGCCGCCTGCCCCGTCCACCCTGTCACAGATCGAACCCATGGGGTTCAACGTCACGCAGGTCTACGGCCTGACGGAAACCTATGGCCCCGGCACCGAAAGCCTTTGGCTGCCGCAATGGGACCGCCTTGAAGGAGATGAGCGCGCCGCCGTCAAGGCCCGGCAAGGCGTGGCGATGCCGTTTCTTGACCGTGTGACCGTGATGGATGACGCAATGGCCGACGTGCCGCGGGACGCCGCCAGCCGGGGCGAGATCATGTTCCGCGGCAACGGCGTGATGAAAGGGTATTTCAAGAACCCCGAGGCCACCGCCGAGGCCTTCTCGGGTGGGTATTTCCATTCCGGCGACATTGCCGTGATGCACCCTGACGGCCATGTCCAGATCGCCGACCGCGCAAAGGACATCATCATCTCGGGGGGCGAAAATATCTCTTCGGTCGAGGTGGAAAACGCACTGATGGCGCATGAGGCGGTCAGCCTGTGTGCGGTGGTGGCCAAACCCGACGACAAGTGGGGCGAAGTGCCCTGCGCCTTTGTCGAGCTGAAACAGGGCCGTTCGGTGACAGAAGCGGATCTGATCGCCTTTGTCCGTTCGCGTCTGGCCGGGTTCAAGACGCCCAAACAGATCGTCTTCGAAGAACTGCCCAAAACCTCCACGGGCAAGATCCAGAAATTCGAGTTGCGCAAGCGGGTGGCCGATCTGTAGATGCCAGGTCTCGGGCGGTGCTGCATTGCCGGGCATGTCGTCGGCGTGCTAGCTTCCGCGCAATAATAAGCCAGAGCAGCCCGGATAATGACAGCGCTGAAGCAATACGACAGATTGGAGGCAAGCGGCCTCTGGCGGGCCACTGCCGACGATCAACGCCGCGAAGTCGTCGTGTCGCTGGGCGATGCCACGCTGACCATTTCTGACTTGCGGGACGTGGCACTGACGCATTGGTCGCTCGCGGCCTTGGAACGGGCAAATCCCGGTCAGTTTCCGGCCATTTATCACCCTGACGGCGACCCCGGCGAGACGCTGGAACTTAGCGAGGATGCCACTGTAATGCTCGACGCGATCGAGCGTTTGCGCAGGGTCATCGACCGTCGGCGCCCAAAACCCGGACGTTTGCGAATGGTGCTGACATTGTCGGCCGCAGCGGTCGTGGCTGCGCTGGCTTTCGTCTGGCTGCCGGGTGCCTTGTTGCATCACACCGTCACGGTGATCCCGGACGTCAAACGCACCGAGATCGGTGAGGGCCTGCTGTCGCGCATTACCCGCATTTCGGGCCAAGCCTGCGCCGACCGCGCCGCGCAACCGGCGTTGCAGGCGCTGTCACTGCGCCTTCTGGACACGCCTGACAGATTGGTTGTTCTGCCCGACGGCGTGCGGGAAACCGCCCACCTGCCCGGAGGCACGATCCTGATGAACCGCGCTTTGGTCGAGGATTTCGAGGATGCGGACGTGCCTGCCGGTTACATCGTCGCCGAAGCGCTGCGTGCCGACCGTCAAGATCCATTGGAGGCGCTGCTGCGTTCCGCTGGTTTCTGGTCCAGCCTGCGTCTTCTGACGCGCGGCGAACTCACCCCTGAAACACTTGACGCACAGGCCGAACGCATCCTGACCGCGCCGCCCGACCCCCTGCCTGACGCAGAGCTGATTGCCGCCTTTACCAAAGCGAAGCTGCGCACCGCACCCTATGCCTATGCCCGAGACGTATCGGGCGAATCCGTGCTGGGCCTGATCGAGGCCGACCCCTATCCCACAGGGTCCGACACGTCAGTCCTGAGCGATAGCAACTGGATCCGCCTGCAAACCATCTGCGATGGCTGAACGCCAGGCGACGAGCGTTGCCGTATTTCCGCTGCCCGGACGCGAAACGCCTCAGTCTCTTAGATAGGCGTCGCTGAAACCTTCGCCCCGCACGATACGCACGCCGCGCTCCTGCGCGACTGTGCCATGAAGTGGCCCAGCCAAAACGACCTGATAATACACCCTGCCGCGCCGCCAGCGTTTGACTGTCACTGGCAAGCCGGTGCCCGCGATCTTCTGGACGGCTTCCTGCGCCGTCTTTTCACTTCTGAAAGATCCGGCCTGCACGAACCTGCCGGGCAATCCGTTCGGGTCGGGCGTGCCGACAATATTGGGAATTGTCTGCGTCGCATTCCGCGCGGCTGTATCGCTGCCTGCGGCAGAACCCCCGGTGGCCGGTGCACGCCGCGCCATCGGCCTGACCTGCGGTGTCTGTCCGGCAAGGGTCGTCAGGCTTGGAACTGCGCCGCAAATCATCTGCCCGGACCGGGCGATGCGGGGTACCCAATCCTCGCGCCCGTCGTCTATTGAGCGCACGAAGATGCATCCCCGGCTGTCGACATATTGCGCGCCGGGAAATTCTGCGGGTGGCGCTTCGGCCGGGGCATGAAGCAGATCACCGGATGATGCACCAGCCCCCTGCCCGGCCGCTGTTCCGGCCTCCTGCCCGAAAGCACTGGTTCCAATGACCAGCATCGCCGATGCAATCAAACTCGCGATCCGCATATCTGTCCCCGCCAATATCTTGCCATTTTCCACACCGTCCCGAAGGTTCTCGACATCCGGCGATTGCTCTACTTGGTGCCGAACAACCGGTCTCCGGCGTCGCCAAGACCGGGCACGATATAGCCCTTCTCGTCCAACCGTTCATCCAAGGCTGCCGTCACGATTGGCACGTCCGGATGCGCCTCTTTCATCCTGGCAACCCCTTCGGGTGCCGCCAACAGGCACAGAAAGCGAATATTCGTCGCCCCTGCCTTTTTGAGCAGATCAATGGCCGCAACCGACGAATTGCCGGTCGCCAGCATCGGATCCACCGCAATCACCAGCCGGTCTTTCAGGCTGTCCGGCACCTTGAAGTAATACTGCACGGGCTGGAGTGTTTCTTCGTCCCGGTAAAGCCCGACAAAGCCGACGCGGGCCGAGGGGATCAGCTCCAAAACGCCGTCCATCAGCCCGTTGCCTGCCCGCAGGATAGAGATCAGCGCCAGCTTCTTGCCAGCCAGCATCGGCGCTTCCATCTCGGTCATCGGTGTCTCGATGGTCCGTGAGGTCATCGGAAGATTGACGGTGATCTCATAGGCGAGCAACTGACTGATTTCGCGCAGCAACTGCCGAAACACCCCGGTCGACGTGTCCTTCTTGCGCATGAGGGTCAGTTTATGCTGCACCAAGGGGTGCAAAACGACGTTCAGGTGATCGGTCATGCGGGCTCCAGTTTTTTCAGAATGCGGGCGCGGGTGGCGTCATCGCAGAACGCGGCGTTGGCGGCAATACGGTTAAGGTCGAGAAAATCATCCTCGTCCCAGCCAAACACCCGTGCGAGGTTATCATATTCCTGTGTCATCGTGGTGTGAAAGAACGGCGGATCGTCGGTCGAGACTGTCACTTTGACGCCGCGCGCGCGCAGCTTTTCAATCGGATGCGCAGAGAGGCGCGGATAGACCCCAAGCCGCACGTTTGACCCCGGACAAACCTCCAGAACGATGCCGCGTTCGGCAAGGTCATCGACCAGCGCCAGATCCTCTATCGCGCGGACACCGTGCCCGATGCGTTCGACATGCAAATCGTCTATGGCCTCGCGCACCTCTTGCGGGCCGCGCCACTCGCCCGCATGGGTGGTCAGCCGCAGCCCGGCCTCTCGCGCCATGTCGAAGCTGTAGGCAAAATCGGACTGTTTGCCGATATTCTCGTCGCCCCCCATGCCGAATCCTACAATCCAGTCGCCCGCCGTCTCGGCGGCGCAACGCGCCACCGGCTTGGCGCGGTCCGGCCCGAAATGGCGGATGCAGGTGACGATACCCCGCAAGGTAACGCCGGTATCGCGCTCGCCTTCCTCCGCAGCCTCACGAATGGCCTGTAGATATTCGCGCCAGGCCCCGACATCGCCGCCGCCGCAGAAATCGGGGCTCAGGAAGGTTTCGGCATAGATCACGCCGTTTTCGGCGCTTTGTTCCAGGATGGCGCGCGTCAGGCGGGCGTAATCCTCGGGGCTTTGCAAGACCTGTGTCGCCGCCTCGTAGACGCTGAGGAAATGCACGAAATCACGATAGGCATAGCTGCCATCCTCGGCAAAGACGCCCGCCAGGTTCACCGATTTTTCGGCCGCGAGCCGCCGGATGAGCTCCGGCGGGGCGGCACCTTCGTGGTGCAGGTGCAACTCCACCTTGGGCAGGGATCGAAAACTCATAGAAAACTCCTTCCGGGGCCGTGACTGGCCACGCCCAGATGATCCGCGACAGAGGCGGCCACATCAACAAAAGCAACCTGTCCGACCGACCCCGCATCCCGGCCCGCGACCAGAACCGGCACCCGCTCGCGCGTGTGGTCTGTGCCGGTCCATGTGGGGTCGTTGCCGTGGTCGGCGGTTATCAGCAACATGTCGGTGCCGCGAAGCCGCGGCAGCAGCCGCGCCAGCCTTGCATCGAACCATTCCAGCGCGCGGGCATAGCCCGACACGTCGCGGCGATGCCCGTAAAGGCTGTCAAACTCGACAAAATTGGCAAAGGTCAGGCTGCCTTCGGGGGCGTCATCGACCAGATCGGACAGATGTGTCATCAGCGTGGCATCGTCGCCCTTGCGGACCTCGTCAATCCCTTCCATCGAAAAGATGTCTCCGATCTTGCCGATCCCGTAAACCTGACGCCCCGCATCCTGCACCCAGTTGGTCAAGACAGGTTCCGGCGGACGGATTGCGTAGTCGTGCCGGTTCCCGGTGCGTTTGAAATGGCCCGGTTCGCCGACGAAGGGCCGGGCGATGACGCGGCCGACCTTCATGGCGTGCAGCGTCGGGGCCAGTTTTTCACATAGATCCAGCAGCCGATCCAACCCGAAGGTCTCTTCATGCGCGGCGATCTGGAACACGCTGTCGGCAGAGGTGTAGCAGATCGGCCAACCGCTTCGCATATGCTCTGCGCCGAATGCGTCCAGCATCACCGTGCCGGAGCCGTGGCAATTGCCCAGAATGCCATCCGTGCCCGCGATCTTGCAGACCTGCGCCACAAGGTCGTCGGGAAAGGCGGGCGTCTGTTTCGGGAAATAGGTCCAGTCCCAGGGCACCGGCAGGCCCGCCAGTTCCCAATGGCCCGACGGCGTGTCCTTGCCCGGAGAAACCTCCGTCGCGGCCCCCCAAAGGCCCACGGGTTCGGCACCCAGCCCCGGCACATTGTCGCCAGAGGCCAGCCGGACCGCCGCCCCCAAGCCCAACGCGTCGAGCGTAGGCAGGCGCAGCGGACCAGAGCGGCCCTCTTCGGCGCGCCCCTCGGCGCAGGCCTGTGCGATATGGGCGAGCGTATTGGCACCGGTATCCGGCACGCCATCATTGAAAAACGCATCCGCATCCGGTGCGCCGCCAATGCCGACACTGTCGATCACAACCAGAAAAGCGCGGCTCATGAGGTGATCCTTTCATGCACGAGCGGCGGCAGGTCGCGGGCCATATCGCCAAGGCTGATTGCGGCGCGCACCGCCGCCTCTGCCGCATCGGCCTGACCAAGCCGTGCGGCATGGACACGCGCCAGTGGCTGTCCTTTCTCGACACGCACGCCAAGCCGCACGATGTCTGACAGCCCGACCGCAGGGTCAACCACATCGGTTTCCACCTGACGCCCGCCGCCAAGGTCGACCACCGCCAACCCCAAAGCTTCGCCGTCAATGGCCGTGACAATGCCGGACGCAGTGGCGGTGATCTCGCGGATCACCGGCGCTTCGGGCAGAAACCTTTGCCAATCCTCGACGAAATGAACCGGGCCGCCCATGGCATAGACCATCCGGGCGAACCGTTCTGCCGCGGTGCCTGACCGGATCGCCTCGGCGATTTTCGCTCTGCCCTCCTCCGCACTCGCGGCCAACCCGGCCGAGGCGAGCAGCGCGCCGCCAAGCTCTGCGCTCAACTCTCCAAGCGAGCCATCGTCAAGCCCGGTCAGCACGCGCAGGCTGGCATCCACCTCCAACGCATTGCCCAGCGACGATGCCAGCGGCTGGTTCATATCGGTGATCAGCGCCGTGGTCCGGCACCCTGCCGCATTGGCGGTCTTGACCAGCGCCTGCGCCAGCGCGCGCGCGTCCTCGGGCGTCTTCATGAACGCCCCCGTGCCCAACTTGACGTCCAGCACCAACCCGTCCAGCCCCGCCGCCAGTTTTTTGGACAGGATCGAGGCGGTGATCAGATCAAGGCTTTCGACGGTGCCGGTCACATCACGGATCGCATAAAGGCGTTTATCGGCGGGGGCGATATCGGCGCTGGCGCTGACGATGGCGGCGCCCGTGTCACGCACGACCTGTCGAAACCGATCCCCGTCCAGCGCCGTGACCAGCCCCGGAATAGCCTCCATCTTGTCAAGCGTGCCACCGGTGTGGCCCAGACCCCGGCCAGAGATCATCGGGACATACGCGCCACAAGCCGCCAGCGCAGGTGCCAGCACAAGGCTGACGCAATCACCCACCCCACCGGTGGAATGCTTGTCGATCACCGGCGCGTCCAGATCCCAGCGCAGCACATCGCCGCTGTCGCGCATCGCAAGGGTAAGCGCCACGCGATCCTCCTCGCCAAGCCCACGCAGACAGACGGCCATGGCAAAGGCACCGGCCTGCGCGTCCGACACCGCCCCATCGGCCAGACCTTGCGCGAACCACGCCAATTGCTCTGACGACAGCGCCTGTCCCTTGCGCAAAGCGGCATTCACGGCACGGGCATCCATGCTCAGGTGCCGCCCGGCTCTGATCGGCTCATGTGCTCTGCGCCGAAGGCACCGGGCAGCAGATCGGCCAGGGTCATCGCCTGTTCGGTGCCAGAGGTTGTGGCCATGGTCACGCGCACATCCCCCGCGCCGAACTCTGCCAGTTTCTGCCGACAGCCCCCGCATGGCGTCACCGGCATCGGCGCATCGGCCACCACATAGACCTCTGCCAGACGCGCGCCGCCCGCAGCGATCATCGCAGCGATTGCCCCCGCCTCGGCACACGTTCCTTCGGGATAGGCGATGTTTTCAACATTGCAGCCCAAATGGACGGTGCCATCGGTATCGCGGATCGCGGCCCCGACCTTGAACCCCGAATACGGCGCATAGGCCCGGTCCCGCACATCCAACGCTGACTGTCTGAGTGACATCTGTCCTCTCCCCCGCATCCACCAGTCCGGCAATGGTGCGTTAGCGCGCCGGGGGATTGCAAGCCTTCCCTTGCTGCGCCTGTCGAAACAGCGACTGTTCGCATTTATCAAAAGGTGTTTCGCGCTGTCCATGGTTCCGCTTCACCCGACAGTGGTTTAAGCCTGACGTAAAGACACCCGGAGGATGGATCCCATGGCCGACAATCCCAGCGATACAGCACGGCAAGCCGCGCTTGACTATCACGAGTTTCCCAAACCCGGAAAACTCGAAATCCGCGCGACCAAGCCCATGGCCAACGGGCGCGATCTGTCACGGGCCTATTCGCCCGGTGTCGCAGAGGCCTGCCTTGAGATTCAGGCCGACAACAGCACCGCTGCCCGCTACACCGCACGCGGGAACCTTGTCGCCGTCGTGTCCAACGGCACCGCGGTTCTGGGGTTGGGCAATATCGGGGCGATGGCGTCCAAACCGGTGATGGAGGGCAAGGCCGTCCTGTTCAAGAAATTCGCGGGCATCGACTGTTTCGATATAGAACTGGACGAAACCGATCCCGAGAAACTGGCCGATATCGTCTGTGCGCTGGAACCCACTTTCGGTGCGATCAACCTTGAGGACATCAAGGCACCCGATTGCTTCATCGTTGAAAAGCTGTGCCGCGAGCGGATGAATATTCCGGTCTTTCACGATGACCAGCACGGCACGGCCATCGTTGTGGGGGCTGCCGCCACAAACGCGTTGCATGTCGCGGGCAAGGCGTTCGAGGACATCAAGATCGTCTCCACCGGTGGTGGCGCGGCGGGTATTGCCTGCCTCAACATGCTGCTGAAGCTGGGGGTGAAGCGTGAAAACGTCTGGCTGTGCGACGTGAACGGGCTGGTCTATGAGGGCCGGACCGAGGACATGAACCCGCAAAAAGCAGCGTTTGCACAAGCCTCTGACAAGCGGACGCTGGCGGAAGTGATCGAAGGGGCTGACCTGTTTCTGGGCCTGTCCGGTCCCGGCGTATTGAAGCCTGAACTTGTCAGCCAGATGGCCAAACGCCCAATCATCTTTGCCCTTGCCAACCCGACGCCGGAAATCATGCCCAACATCGCGCGCGAGATTGCACCGGATGCAATCATCGCCACCGGGCGCAGCGACTTTCCGAACCAGGTGAACAACGTCTTGTGCTTTCCGTTCATCTTTCGCGGCGCATTGGATGTGGGCGCCACCGAGATCAACGACGAGATGAAAATCGCCTGTATCGAAGGCATCGCGGAACTCGCCCGTGCCACAACCAGCGCCGAAGCCGCTGCCGCTTATCAGGGCGAGCAACTGACATTCGGTGCCGATTATCTGATCCCGAAACCCTTTGACCCGCGCCTGTCGAGCATCGTGTCTTCTGCCGTGGCCCGCGCGGCGATGGAGACCGGCGTGGCAACGCGCCCGCTTGATGACCTGGAGGCCTACCGCCGCAAACTGGATGCCTCGGTCTACAAGTCCGCCCTGCTGATGCGCCCGGTGTTTCAGGCCGCAGCGACGGCCAGCCGCAAGATCGTGTTTGCCGAGGGCGAGGACGAGCGCGTGCTGCGCGCCGCACAGGCCATTCTGGAAGAAACCACGGAACTGCCGATCCTGATCGGTCGCCCCGAGGTGATTGCCGCCCGCTGTGAACGGATGGGACTGGAGATCCTCCCCGATCGCGATTTCAGCATCGTGAACCCGGAAAACGATCCGCGCTATCGCGACTATTGGGGCAGCTACCACGAAATCATGGCGCGCCGCGGCGTCACCCCGGACGTGGCCCGCGCGATCATGCGCACCAATACCACGGCAATCGGGGCCGTCATGGTCCATCGCGGCGAAGCCGATAGTCTGATCTGCGGCACGTTCGGCGAGTTCCGCTGGCATCTGAACTACATTTCCCAGATCCTCGGCACCGAGACGCAAAATCCGCTGGGTGCGCTCTCGATGATAATCCTTGAGGACGGGCCGCTATTCGTTGCGGACACGCATGTCTGGTCACTGCCCACGCCGGAACAATTGGCAAAAACCGCGATTGGCGCTGCACGGCATGTGCGCCGTTTCGGTATTACGCCGAATATCGCGTTCTGCTCTCAGTCGCAATTCGGCAACCAGGCCCAAGGCTCCGGCAAACGTCTGCGCGACGCGATTGCCATACTCGACCGGGAGCCGCGCGATTTCAGCTACGAGGGCGAAATGAACGTCGATGCTGCCCTGAACCCCGAACTGCGCGAGCGTCTTTGCCCGCAAAATCGTTTGGAAGGCACCGCGAATGTGCTGATCTTCGGTCATGCCGACGCCGCCTCGGCAACACGCAATATCCTCAAAGTGAAAGCCGGAGGGCTGGAGGTTGGCCCGATCCTGATGGGCATGGGCAACCGCGCCCACATCGTGACACCTTCGATCACGCCGCGCGGGCTGCTCAACATGGCCGCCGTCGCGGGCACCCCGGTGTCGCATTACGGCTGAGGCCCCGCAGCGCACGCGCAGACCGAAACCTGTGCGGCAGTGGTATCTCTTGTTCAGAACAACCGATCACCGGCTCCTGTGGGGGCCGGTGATTTTTTGTATCCGGTCGTTTGGCTGAAATGGCTCTTGTACTGCCGCTGAACCAAGCCATTTTGCACGAGGCGCGGCCGCTCTTTCTGCCGATCCGGTTACTCAAATCCGTTCGCGCGCCCCTGGGTTCCATCTTGCAACGATGCCGGACAGCCCGGCATGATGACCACTTCCATGGTCAGCACTGATCCGGTCGATGATTTGCACAACAGCCAACGGATTTGCAAACTGGCCAGTAATTTGCATTTAATCGTCAAACATTGAGTGCTTTGCAAAAATTTGCAGTCCTATAATCCCAATTTCTGCAAATATTGCGCGCCATTCTGACGCTGCAACCGCTAACATGCTTGTTTGAATTGCCCGCTTGCCCGTAACACCATTTCAGCTTTTGAGGAGGAATACCATGGCATACAAGGACGTGTACGACAGCTGGAAGGCCGACCCGGAAGCATTCTGGATGCAGGCTGCGGAAGCCATCGACTGGGACCGCGCGCCCAGCAAGGCGTTGTTCGACAAGGGCGATGACCTTTACGAATGGTTCGCGGATGGCATGGTCAACACCTGCTGGAACGCGGTTGATCGCCATGTCGAGGCCGGGCGCGGCGATCAGGCGGCGATTATCCATGACAGCCCGGTCACGCGGTCCAAGCGCGAAATCACCTATGTCGAGCTGCGCAATCGCGTCGC
This sequence comes from Primorskyibacter flagellatus, assembly GCF_048268605.1. NCBI lineage: Bacteria > Pseudomonadati > Pseudomonadota > Alphaproteobacteria > Rhodobacterales > Roseobacteraceae > Primorskyibacter > Primorskyibacter flagellatus. The sequence continues at coordinate 57,605 of NZ_JBLWVF010000007.1, read as the reverse complement.
CACCCTTGCCGGTGCGCTGCGTGCCAAGGGGATCGAAAAGGGCGACCGCGTCATCATCTACATGCCGATGATCCCCGAAGCACTGGAGGCGATGCTGGCCTGCGCGCGCCTTGGCGCGATCCATTCTGTGGTCTTTGGCGGATTTTCCGCAAGCGAACTGGCGGTGCGAATCGACGACGCCAAACCCAAGGCGATCATCGCCGCCTCCTGCGGGATAGAACCGGGCCGCGTGGTGCATTACAAACCCCTGCTGGACGGGGCCATTGATCAGGCCGCGCACAAGCCCGATTTCTGCGTGATTTTCCAGCGCGAGCAGGAAGTGGCACATCTGGAGGAGGGCCGCGACTACAACTGGCACGGCTTTCAATACGGTGTCGAACCGGCGGAGTGTGTGCCGGTCGAGGGCAATCATCCGGCCTATATCCTTTATACCTCTGGCACGACGGGCGCGCCCAAAGGCGTGATCCGCCACACCGGCGGGCAGTTGGTGGCGCTGAACTGGTCCATGAAAAACATCTATAATGTCGATCCGGGCGATGTGTTCTGGGCAGCGTCCGATGTCGGCTGGGTCGTCGGCCACAGCTATATCTGCTACGCGCCGCTGATCCACGGCAACACCACCATCGTGTTCGAGGGCAAGCCCGTCGGCACTCCCGACGCAGGCACGTTCTGGCGGATCATCGAAGAATACAAGGTGCGCAGCTTCTTTACCGCGCCCACCGCCCTGCGCGCTGTCAAGCGCGAGGATCCCAAGGGCGAATTCGTCAAGAAATACGACCTGTCGCATTTGCAGGCCGTCTATCTGGCGGGCGAGCGCGCCGATCCGGACACGATCGAATGGGCGCAGAAGGTTCTGGACAAGCCGATCTACGATCACTGGTGGCAGACAGAAACCGGCTGGACCATCGCAGGCATGCCCGCAGGGATCGAAAAGCTGCCCGTGAAGATCGGCTCGCCCTCGGTTCCGATGCCCGGCTATGACGTGCAGATCCTGGACGAGGCGGGCCAACCGGTAAAATCCGGAGAGCTGGGTGCCATCGCGGTCAAGCTGCCGCTGCCTCCGGGCACGTTGCCGACCCTGTGGAATGCCGAAGACCGGTTCCGCAAATCCTACCTTGATCACTTCCCCGGATATTACGAGACCGGCGATGCCGGCATGATCGACGAGGATGGCTATCTTTATATCATGGCGCGCACGGATGATGTGATCAACGTGGCGGGCCATCGCCTGTCCACCGGCGGCATGGAAGAGGTGCTGGCCGCGCATCCGGACGTTGCCGAATGTGCCGTTATCGGCGTCACGGATCAACTTAAGGGACAATTGCCCATGGGCTTTGTCTGCCTGACCAAGGGCGTGAACCGGCCGCATGACGAAATTACGGCAGAATGCGTCAAACTGGTGCGCGAAAAGATCGGTCCGGTTGCGGCGTTCAAGCTGTGCCTTGTCGTGGACCGGCTGCCCAAGACGCGGTCAGGCAAGATCCTGCGCGCCACGATGGTCAAGATCGCCGACAGTGCAGAGTTCAAGGCCCCCGCGACGATCGACGACCCGGCAATTCTGGACGAGATCCGCGACGCACTGACAACCATCGGATACGCGAAGTAGGTCCCGACACCGGGCGGCTCTTCCGGGCCGTCCGCCTTGCGTTTTGCAAGGACACATAGGACAGTTGCAGCCTCAAACCCTACAGGAGGTTTCCGTGGCCACAACGCCCCCCTTATGTGATTTCGGTTGGCCTGCCGCCGACTTCACCTTGCCCGGCACCGATGGCCGGTCTCATTCACAAAGCGGCATTCGCGGCCCGAAAGGGATGCTGCTGATGTTCATCTGCAATCATTGTCCTTATGTCATTGCGGTGCGCGACAGGATCGTGCGCGACGCGCGTGATCTGGAAAAGCTGGGCATCGGTGTCGCGGCGATCTGTTCCAATGATGCCGAAAGCCATCCTGCCGACAGCTTCGACAATATGGTGAAATTTGCGGCGGATGCCGGTTTTCCCTTCCCCTATCTGCATGACGCGGATCAATCCGTGGCGCGTGCCTACAACGCGGCCTGTACGCCGGATTTCTTCGGCTTCAATGCCGATTTGCAGTTACAATATCGCGGACGGCTGGATGCCTCGCGCGCGCGCCCTGCCAAAGCGGACGTGCGCCGCGATCTGTTTGAGGCAATGCGCGAAATAGCCGAAACCGGTCTTGGACCGCCTGAACAGATCGCCTCGATGGGGTGTTCGATCAAATGGAAAGCCGCCTGATGGTCGCAACAATCGCCTTTGATCTGGACGGGACACTGATCGACAGCGCGCCGGACATCGCACATGCCGTAAATGCGATGCTGACTGAGGAAAGTGCCGAGATGTTGACGCTTGCCGAAGTGACCGGTTTCATCGGCAACGGCTTGCCACATCTGGTTAAACTGGTCGTCGAAGCGCGCGGCATGGACATGGCACGACATGATGCCCTGACCGCTTGCGTCCTGGCCCATTACACCAGGGCGGGCAGCACCTACACGGTGCTTTATCCACAGGTCCGGGCGGCATTGGATGCGCTTTCAACGTCAGGACACCGGCTGGCTCTTTGCACCAACAAACCAGAGCGCGCCGCGCGTGACGTGCTGGCACATTTCGGGTTGGAAAGCCTGTTTGCCACGGTTATCGGAGGTGACAGTCTGACAACGCGCAAACCCGATCCGGCGATGCTGTTCGCAGCGCTGGGGGAAGATGGCCCGCAGATTTATGTGGGCGACAGCGAGGTGGATGCCGAAACGGCGCAGCGCGCGGGCGTCAACTTCCTGCTCTACACCGAAGGCTATCGCAAAAGCCCGGCAGAGACCCTGCCCCACGCTGCCCGCTTCGATGATTTTGCGCAGCTTCCGGCCCTTGTCACACAGCTTTTGGCGCAGGACTCGGCACGCCAAGTCCGATAGCTGTCCTCACATATGGCGATCTAATTCGAAAAACCCGCCGATCTGAACCGGCGGGAGCAAAGTGCAATTTGTACAGTGACCTTAGCCGATCACCGTGGTGTCGCTGAAGTCCAGACCCAATATCAGGGGGTCGTGATCGGAGGATGCGAACACATCGGCATTGTAGAAAGCCGGGTCTTTGAACTGTGACGAATAGTTCAGCAGATCCGGCTCATCCGCATTGATGTGCCATTCCGTCAGCCCGGTAACATTCATCGCAAATTCATCCGAGGCGATGGCCTGATCCAACGTGCCGCGCTGGCCATCGAACACGAAGCTATAGGCATTCTCTTGCCCGATGAACGTGTCGATCAGATCGGTCGTGTCTGGCGCATCGCGCAGGCTTTGAACCGGATCTTCCTGCGCATAGGCATTGAAATCCCCCAGCACCACATAGCTGCTGACACCGCCCTGATAGGTATTGCCCAGCCAATCCTGAAGCTCGTCCGCGGCATCCGTGCGCACGCCGTTCCAGAACCCCTGCCCGTCGCCGGCATCGTAGTTGGGATCACTGGTCAGCGCATCCACATCGGCCTGGGTAAAGCCGGTGCCGCCGCCATCCAGATAGGATTGTGCTGCTTCTGCGAGGTCTTGCAGATTACTGTCGCCCTTGGATTTGAAGTGAACAGAGACGACGGTGAAGACCTCGCCGCTGTCGTTGTCCATGAAGGTGGCGGCGACGGCGGGGCGCGAGCGCTGGAAATCGCTGATCTGGTCGCCAGCAGGAACAAACGGGTGCAGAACCTCTGCCAATGCGAATGTCGCCGCCGCCGAGGGTTCGTCAAACACAAGGAAATCGCTGGCCATCAGCGTTACCTTGGTCGTGTCATAGACGATCCCGGTGGTGATCGCATCGGTTCCCAGAATACCGCCCCCACCGCCCGTGGGATCAACAACCGAGAAATTGGCCCCGTCCTCCGTGGACAGGTTCAGCGCATCGGTCAGCGTCTGCATGGCCGATCCTGCGCCAAAGCCGTTATTCTCGATCTCCTGCAAGGCAAACACATCCACGCCGGAGGTCAGCATAGATTCAACCGTTGCGGCGGTCTGGCGCGCCAGATCGCCCGCGCTGTTGGCCCCGCGACTGCCCAGCGTGGTGAAGTAGTTCAGCACATTGAACGCGCCCACTTGAAGGGTGCCGCCGACATCTTCCGGCGTTGCAACACGAGCACCGGTATTTGTGGTCTGGTCGACGTTCAACTGCCCATCCACCAGCATCCGGTACGCGCCAAAGCCGTAGGACATGACGCCCGTGGTCGGCCCGTCAATCTCTGCCCCCAGGCGCAACGTCGGTCCGTCACTTGTGAAGGTATCACCGCTATCGAGATAGCCGTTGCCATTATCAAATGCCGCTTCGACCGGGATATAGGCGAACTCCGTCGGGTTGGATGCGTTCACGCCATCGTCGATCAGCAGGCGGTTGTTGATGTTGCCCTGGTTCACCACCGCCACCTGCGCGGCCTCGGTCTGGGCGTCGAACAGTTGCGTTCCCTGCACCTGATTGCCGGCCGATACTGTGATCTCGCCAAACCGGTCAAGGTTGAAGTTCTGTGTGACGGTGATGCGTTCGCCCGCCACTCCACTGTCGAGAGAGATGCGCATGCCCTCGACCGCCTCAAAGTCCTGCGAGACTGCCGGATCCAGCAGGATCTCTGCCGCGGTGGGCATCGGCTGGTTTCCAAGTTCCACCGTGATATCGGTGACAGAGGTGATCTGCGTCAGGCCAAAGAACTCGTCCACCGTACCCGAAACGCTGACCCGGTCGCCCAGAGATGGCAAGCTAAGACCGGCGGCGAAAACGAAGATACCTTCGGAGGTGGCCGCATCCGCGTCAGCATCGGCATCCTCTTCCTGAAGAAAGAAGCCGCCCGCGCCGATATAGGTGACAACCGCATTCACGGTCACGCCCAGCCCGTCGAAGGGCGACATGGAGCCCGCCCCCTGGATCTGCGAAATCAGCACCAACTCACCCGGAGGTGTCACATCCGCGTCATTGGCCTCGCCGCGCGTCTCGGCCTCTGGCGCGCGCCAAGTGCCATCATCGTTGCGTTGCAGCGACTGGCCGATGGGGGTGGTCGTGGCTTCGCTGACCACAACATCGGTCGCCTCCACACCGTCCGCCGGGCCACCGACAGCCGTGAAGCTGCCCTCGTAGCTCAGGAATTCGACAAGCGCGCCATCATTGGACAGGGCGATACCGTCATTGCCGTTCTGAATGCCGGGCGTTTCGATGACATAGTAGTCATAGGTGCCATCCGAAGAGCTGGCGGCAGTCGGGAAGTCATAGGTGGCATAGCTTGCGCCGCCATTGCCGTTATACAGCGTGACCGACGCCAGCGACACGTCGCTGCCTGCCTCGACCCGGATTTCGACAAATTCGCCGACATCGCTGCCGTCATTGTCATAGTGGAATTCGTTGATACGGCCCGCAAAGGCAGCAGGGGCAGCGCCATTGGCCGCCCCCGGCGTACCAAGATCGCCATCGCCGAAGGTCGCCACAGCCGTTGTCCAGTTGGCACCATCGTTGTTGTCCGCCGCCAGATCGACCAGCTCCATCGACGCACCGTTGGGGTCCGGGAAGGCCGGGCCGCCGTCATATTCAACGCGGTCAATCTCGCCGAAGTCGGGCGAGGTCAGCACCACCTCGTCGGCACCATTGGCCAGCGCGATGCCGCTATAGGCGTAATCCACGTTCACGCCGCCATTCGTCGCCATGTCGGCATTGTTGCCGAAGACAAGGTAACCGCCGGCCGGCACGACAAGCGGCCCGCCATTGTCGATCACATGGCTGTCGGAATCATTGTCCGAAATGGTCCATCCGTTCAGATCCACATCGCCCGAACCGGCATTGTAGATCTCGAAATACTCCCCGCTCGAATCCGACACGGCAGACGGGTTCTGCATGATCTCGGTGATGACGATCTCGGGTGTCGGCACAAAGTCGTTGTCCAGCCGGCGCGTCTCGTCCTCTGGTCCGCGCCACGTCCCATCGTCATTGCGTTGCAGCGATTGACCTGCCGGTGTGGATCCGGCCTCTGCCACACCCACATCGGTGGAGCTTTGGCCCGCCGCGGTGCCGTCAGCGGCGGTCAGGGTGCCCTCGTAGCTGAGGAACTCGATCACCGCCCCGTCGCCGATCAGCGCGATGCCGTCGGGTGATCCGTTCTGCAATCCGGGGGTGTCGATCACATAGTAGTCATAGGTGCCGTCACTGCCAGCGGGCGTGCCCGGCAAGGCAAAGCTGTTGTAAAGCGCCCCGCTACTGCCGTTATACAGCTCCAGCGACAGGCGCGACGGATCGGTGCCGGCCGCCAGTCGGATCTCGACGAATTCACCGGTATCGGCACCGGCATTGTCGTAGTGGAATTCATTCACCCGCGCATCGAGTGGCGGCAATTCCACCACATCGGCCACCGTCACCGCGATATCGGCGCTGTCGCTGTCAATGCCGTCGCTGACGCTGACCGTCACGTCATAGATGTTGTCCCCATCCGCATCGCCGGGAGCCTCGAAATCCGGGGCAGTCACGAAGGACAGTGCGCCCGTGATGCTGTCGATCTGGAACAGGCCCGCATCCGCGCCGGACAGGCTGAAGCTGAGGCTGGCGCTGTCCACATCCGTGGCACTGATCGCCGCGGATACGTCCACGGTGTTTTCGTCGATGGTCACGGCGGCAAGTGCTGCGATCACGGGGGCGTCGTTAGCGCCCGTGATGGTCACTGTCACGGTGGCGGTATCGGTGCCGCCCTTGCCGTCATCCACCGTGTAGCTGAAGCTGTCGGTGGCCGTCTCGCCATCTGCCAGCGCGTCAAACGCTGTGCCGGGGTCATAGGTCACCTGTCCGCCGGACAGGCTGACGGAGGTGCCCGCAGTTGCGGTGGCGCCCACCGAAATCACGGTCATGGTGTCGCCGTCAAACTCGCGGTCGTTTGCCAACAGATCAGCCGTAGCAACAACCAGAACCTCATTTTCGCCCGCCGACAGCGCGTCATCCCCGGCAAGCACGTCATTGTTCTGACCGTTCAAGTAAAGGGTGAAATCGTCGCCTTTGAAATAGAGCGCCTCGATCCCCCAGAGCTTGTCAGTCCCGGTATCGGCAACGTCCCCGGCGGATTTAACAGTCGTGGGGGACCAGCGGCCAAACGACCACCACGGCCCGCGCGTGGGCATGGTGATCTCATAATCGCCAATGCCACCTTCGTAGACGGCCGTGTCAAAACCACGCCCGCCTTCCAGCACATCATTGCCCGCGCCGCCATTAATGACATCATCGCCCCTGCCGCCAAAAACGATGTCATTTCCGGCCCCTGCTTCGATCGTATCGTCGCCGCCAAAGCCAAAAATGCGGTCATTGAACGCAGAACCAATCAGCTTGTCGCCGCCGTTCGTGCCAAAAACGAATGATTTCCACCAATATGACATGTGATGACCCCCCAGGCCGCAGTTCGATTCCGAAGTTTTATGCCGACAGTTTGTGACAGTTTCGGCTCACTTGCGACAAAAAGTTAATTGCCGTTACGGCAACCGCTGCCCGGCGGCATGTTTTGAGAACAAACGGTTTGCGGCTTGAATGCGTCCTACGACGTGGTTCAAAGCCAATCTTGGGGGATTGACGACATGCCGAATTGCTGGGCTCACTAGCACAATGCTGTTCAGAAAGGCTGAATTGTGCAACTGCGCCCAAATCTTTTCCGGAAGCTCGACTCTGGCATCGCCTTGCCGCAAGGGATCGACTATCCATCCGACGACGCGTCAAAACCGCTTGCCCTGTTGGCGCGCTGCCCGGCCTATGCGCCCACGCCGCTGCGCAGTCTGCCGGAACTGGCGCGCGCGACAGGCATCGCGCAGCTTAGCGTGAAAGACGAACGCGGGCGAATGGGTCTTGGCAGTTTCAAGGCGCTTGGCGCGGCTTATGTGATCGCCGATGACGCGGTGCAAACCGGGACCGACCCATTTGCAGAGGCGCTGCACGGCATCACCTATGTGACCGCCAGTGCAGGCAATCACGGAATGTCGGTTGCAGCAGGGGCGCAGATCTTCGGAGCCAATGCCGTGATCTACATTGCCGAAACCGTGCCTGAAAGCTTCGCACGCCGGCTGGCGGCAAAAGGCGCGAAGGTGGTCCGCGAAGGTGCCGAGTATGAGGCCAGCATGGCCGCTGCCGCAAAAGCCGCCGAGGTTAACGGCTGGCGACTTCTGTCCGACAGCAGCTGGCAAGGCTATACCGACCGACCCTGGCGGCTGATGCAAGGATATCTCGCGCTGATGGCAGAGATCGCGGATCAGATCGCGGATGCGCCCACACACGTCTTTGTACAAGCCGGCGTCGGTGGACTGGCCGCTGCGGTTGCCGCGTTTACGCGCAAAGTTTGGGGCGATGCGCCCGGCATTATCATCGTGGAGCCGGACGCAGCCCCCGCCATTGCGGCGTCCCTGACAGAGGGGCGCGCCATCACGACCACCGGACCTGTCTCCATCATGGGGCGGCTGGACTGCAAGGAACCATCACTGATCGCGTTAAAAGGGCTTGCCCGCGACGCAGATATGGCGGTCACCCTGTCGGACGATGCGGTTGCACGGACGCTACCGCGCCTTGCAGCGCATGATCTGGAAACCACGCCCTCCGGCGGTGCGGGGCTGGCAGCGCTGTTGTTGTCCGAACCACACAGGCAAGCACTGCGGTTGAACGAATCCAGCCGAGTGCTTGCCTTCGTCACCGAAGGTCCCGAGAGCTAAGGGCGATGCCGTACCCGCGCCTCTTCAGAAAGACATGGCATCTGGTCCAGACCGCCGCCTAACAAGCGATGCCTGTGCACGGCAAAACGATCACTCCTCAGGACCCGTCTTTCGGTATTTTTATGGCCGGTCTTGCCCGCCCACTCGTGCCATCCGCGACGCAGACCTTGATAAGAGACCGCGACGCAAGGCAGGGTTTGAGGTGTCAGATCGCGCGCGCGGAGGCGTCGCTGTCGGCAAAGGCTGGATTCTTGTTCTGCGCCTGAAAATTGCTCATCGGTGCAAAGCTGGCCACGTCGGGCCGGGACGCTTCAACGCCCATCTTATGGGCATTCTGCCGCGCGACGCTCAGGGCCGAGGGCGACGGGGCTGCGGCATCATGTACTGGCGTGATTGACCTTGCTGCATAGACACCGAAGGCCAGCATCGGGACAGCCGCCATATTCGCCCGCTTGATCCCTGTCTGGGACATGGTCTGCAAAACGCGCAGATTGGTTTCCGCGATATTCCCGCAAAAACGCCACCACATTGCACTAAATTGGTAACCTTGGCTTAACGGGTTCATTGCACGCTCCTCCTCCAATTGCGCCGCATCGATTCAGCATTGGGTACCGATGCCAGATCAACCTATCCGAGCAGGATGACAACAAGAAGACATAACATCCCGAGCATCTCGAAAATTGGCCTATTCGCCATATTTTTGGTCGTTTGAGCAAAAAGCCGCCAAAGCGCGGGCAAGCGTCTTTCAGCCCGGTCGTTTCAGGGGCGGCAAGATCGTGGCTCGCCTATCGCTTGCGTCGTTTGACATTGCCGCCATGCTGACCCGGCCTGCCTGCGGTGCTGCGTCCGCGCGCTTTTGTGGCAGCATCGGACGCGGCCTCGACCGCCGATTGCCGGGCCATCGGGTCGTCATGCAAGGCAAGATCGACAGCCTCCAGCCGCTTGACCTCGTCGCGCAGGCGCGCGGCCTCTTCGAATTCCAGGTTTTCGGCGGCTTTGCGCATGTCGGTACGCAACCCGTCCAGCACGGCGGCCAAGTTGGACCCTGCCTGTTTCGGGTCGATCTTGGCCGTCACGCGGCTCATATCCACATCGCCCTTATACAGCCCTTGCAGAATGTCATCGACATTCTTCTTGATCGTCGACGGCGTGATGCCATGTTCCTCATTATAGGCGATCTGCTTGTCGCGGCGACGGTTGGTTTCCCCCAGCGCGCGTTCCATGCTGCCGGTGATCCGGTCCGCATACATGATAACGCGCCCCTCAGAGTTTCGCGCGGCCCGCCCGATGGTCTGGATCAGAGAGGTTTCAGAGCGCAGAAAGCCTTCCTTGTCGGCGTCCAGAATGGCCACCAGACCGCATTCGGGAATATCCAAGCCTTCGCGCAGCAGGTTGATGCCGATCAGCACGTCGAAGGCACCCAGCCGCAGGTCGCGCAGGATCTCGATCCGTTCGATCGTGTCGATATCCGAATGCATATAGCGCACGCGAATGCCCTGTTCGTGCATATATTCGGTCAGATCCTCGGCCATGCGCTTGGTCAGTGTCGTGACCAACGTGCGGAACCCATCGGCGGCAACTTTGCGCACCTCGTCCAGCAGATCATCCACCTGCATTTCGACAGGCCGGATTTCGACCTGCGGATCAAGCAGACCCGTGGGGCGGATCACCTGTTCGGTGAACACGCCGCCCGTCTGTTCCAGCTCCCATTTGGCGGGCGTGGCAGAGACGAAGACCGATTGCGGGCGCATCGCGTCCCATTCCTCGAACTTCAGGGGGCGGTTGTCCATGCAGGACGGCAACCGGAAGCCATGCTCGGCCAGTGTCATCTTGCGCCTAAAGTCACCCTTGTACATTCCGCCGATCTGCGGAACGCTGACATGGGATTCATCGGCAAACACAATCGCATTGTCGGGAATGAATTCGAACAGCGTGGGCGGCGGTTCGCCCGGTGCGCGGCCTGTCAGATAGCGCGAGTAGTTTTCGATCCCGTTGCAGACGCCGGTGGCCTCCAGCATTTCCAGATCGAAATTGGTGCGCTGCTCCAGCCGCTGCGCTTCCAGCAGCTTGCCTTCGCCCACAAGCTGATCCAGCCGCATCCGCAGCTCCTTCTTGATGCCGATGATCGCCTGATTCATCGTCGGGCGCGGCGTGACATAGTGGCTGTTGGCATAGACGCGGATGCGGTCGAAACTGCCGGTCTTTTCACCCGTCAGCGGATCGAACTCGGTGATCCCTTCCAACTCGTCGCCAAAGAAGGACAGCCGCCATGCGCGGTCTTCAAGGTGGGCGGGAAAGATCTCCAGCGAATCGCCGCGCACCCGGAAAGAGCCGCGCTGGAACGCCTGATCGTTGCGCTTGTATTGCTGGGCCACCAGATCGGCCATGACCTTGCGCTGGTCATATTCCTTGCCGACAAACAGATCCTGCGTCATCGCGCCGTAGGTCTCGACCGAGCCGATCCCGTAGATGCACGACACCGAGGCCACGATGATCACATCGTCACGCTCCAGCAAAGACCGCGTGGCCGAGTGGCGCATCCGGTCGATCTGTTCGTTGATCTGGCTTTCCTTCTCGATATAGGTGTCGGACCGCGCGACATAGGCCTCGGGCTGGTAGTAATCGTAATAGCTGACGAAATACTCGACCGAGTTGTCAGGGAAGAACTGCTTGAACTCGCCGTATAATTGCGCGGCCAGCGTCTTGTTAGGCGCAAGGATGATGGCGGGACGCTGGGTTTCCTCGATCACCTTGGCCATGGTGAAGGTTTTGCCGGTCCCGGTCGCCCCCAGCAGCACCTGATCGCGTTCGCCTGCATTGACACCCTCTGACAGTTCCACGATCGCGGTGGGCTGATCGCCCGCCGGAGAGAACTCTGTCTGCATCACAAACCGCTGGCCGCCTTCCAGCTTTTCGCGCACCCGCACGTCGGGCGCGGGCGCGTGCATCAGCGGCATCTGTTCAGGAGAATTGTTGTGCATGTGCTACGGCCTTTCAGAAGTGACAAACTTGATGGCTTTGCCGCGCCTTTCAACCCCACCCCCTGACAAAACCTGTCAGTAACCGGTCGCGGGCCTGTCCTTTAGTCTTAACTCTGTCGCTTTGGGCTTGCCCAAGGGCGAACCCGGTCCTTACCTGTTATGAAGCAAGCGCCGGAGCAGCAGGTTCAGGGCAGGTCTTCCTCTCACTCCCCCAACACTGCTTTAATCTCTGATCCGGCCTTGCGGCCTTATGCAACAGTTTGTCCTGAATACCCGGCTTGCCGGGCACGCGCAAATCTAGCATAACGGCCTCACAGAAACGGAGATTTCGGCCATGAAAGCGCGCATCTACAAACCCGCCCGCAACGCTATGCAATCGGGGGTCGCCAGGACCAAGACCTGGGTTCTGGATTTCGCTCCGTCCGAGCGCCGCTCTGTCGACCCGCTGATGGGCTGGACCTCTTCAGGCGACATGCAAAGCCAGGTGCGCCTGCGCTTTGACACCCGTGAGGCTGCCGAGGAATACGCAAGCGATCACGGCATTGATGCGGTGGTGATAGAGCCGAAGACCCGCAAGCCCAACATTCGCGCCCGTGGATATGCCGAAAACTTTGCAACCGACCGCCGCGGTCCCTGGACACATTGATCCGATGTAAATCGGGGCAAAGCTTTCTCGGGATTGGGCCGAATATCCTGCGAACATGGTGCCTAGGAGAAACCTGATTTCTTCCGAAGATTTACATGTTGGGCGCCCGGTGAGTGCCTCGATTGTATCCTGAGTGTAGCATGGCATTCCAGCCCACCCCCATCACGCAGGACGGCAAGGAGGCCCGCACCTTTGCGCGCAGCATGCAGTTCTGCGCCAAGAAAGGTGAACAGGGACGCGCCATCACCCTCGCCGAGGCAGAGGCTAGACGCAATCGGCCTTGGGGGCTATCTGGGGGACGGTCAGAAACCCACCAAGGGAAAGACACTAGAAACCGTGAAAAATGGTGCGGGCGGCCGGACTCGAACCGGCACGGGCTTTCGCCCCAAGCATTTTAAGTGCCATATGTCTACCATTCCATCACGCCCGCACAAAGCTGATGTCACGCTTTCCTAGCGGGGGCGCGCGGCGAAAACAATGCGGTTTGACGCAGTTCTTCTACGGTCAAAGCTCCTGGCCATCCGGTTCCGTCAAAAACTGGCGTTCAGCCAGCCACGGGTTCAACGACAGGGCCTGTCGCAACACGGTCTGCGCCTCGTCTTGACGTTTCAGCCCGATCAACGTCAGCGCCTTGCCCGCCAGAGCGGCGACGTGGTTTGGCGACCTGTTCAGCGCACGGTCCAGATCCTGCAAGGCGATCTCGTAATCCTGCCTGATGAAGTTGACGAACGCACGTTGATTGTAGCCCTCGGCATAGTCAGGGCAGTAATCGATCAACCTGTCAAAATCCGCGCGCGCGCCAAGCAAGTCAAAGGCCCGGCGTTTGCGCAACCCGCTATCCAGGATTTCCTGTGCAGTCTCGTCAGGCGCATCAGCCCAAAGATCCCACATCTTGTTTGATGCCAGGCGTCCATCCATCTCTGTCGGCGCGGATTGCGCCTCGGCGATAAGCTGAGCCAGACGTTCTGAATGATCTGGTGCGGGCGGGCAGGACTGCGCCAGCGCAGACGTGGAGGTAAGAGCAAGGGCGGTCAGGCTGGCGCGTATCATCCGCCTATCGTGCGCGCAGACAGCCTTGCGTCAAGTCACATCGGCGAGATCGCCCTCTTTGACCGACTGCATCGCAACATAGGTCGAGGTCGAGGAGATATATGGCAACGGCGAGATTTTTTCGGCCAGAACGCGACGATAGGCAGGCATATCCTGAACCCGCACCTTCAGCAGGTAGTCGAAATTTCCCGCGATCAGATGCGCTTGCTCAATCTCGGGAATGCGGGCCACGGCGGCGTTGAACGCGGCGAGCGCGGCCTCTCGGGTATCTGTCAGGCGCACCTCGACGAAAGCGACGTGGTCAAGGCCCAGGCGGATCGGATCAAGTATGGCGCGGTAGCCAAGGATAAAACCCTCGGCCTCCAGCCTGCGCAGACGGGCTTGCGTCGGGCTTTTCGACAGGCCAACCTTGCGCGCAAGATCCGTTACCGTGATGCGCCCATCGGCCGCCATTGCCGCCAGAATCGCCCGGTCAAACCCGTCCAGGCCCGAGAAGTCGTTTTGAGCCAATTTTCTCTCCAAATTCAGCACAACCGGACGGTCGCAGACAGATTTACAGTCAGATCGCCTAGCCACACCGCTATAGTGTAAGACAAAAGAACGGAGACCGCCATGCAAAACCTGTTTGACCTGCGTCAGGCCATTGATGCCGCCACCTATACCGATAGCCTTGCCGCATTGCGTGATGGCGGTGCCGACAGGGCGTTTTCGCCGGAGCAGCGCGCGCGCATCAGCACCAGCGCCGCCACGCTGGTCACCAAGATCCGGGGCCATGCCCGCCCCGGATTGATGGAGGTGTTCCTTGCCGAATACGGGTTGTCCACCGATGAAGGCATTGCGCTGATGTGTCTGGCCGAAGCGCTGTTGCGCGTGCCCGACGCCGCCACGATCGACGCGCTGATCGAAGACAAGATCGCGCCATCGGATTGGTCCAAACATGCGGGACATTCCACCTCTCCGCTGGTCAATGCCTCGACCTGGGCCTTGATGCTGACCGGCCGGGTGCTGCGCGACCGCCAGCCCGGCCCCGCCGCGCATCTGCGCGGCGCGATCAAACGTCTGGGCGAACCCGTCATCCGCACCGCTGTTGGCCGCGCGATGAAGGAAATGGGCGCGCAATTCGTGCTGGGTGAAAGCATCTCCAGCGCCATGACCCGCGCCGCGAAGATGGAAGCCAAGGGCTACACCTACAGCTACGATATGCTGGGCGAGGCCGCCCGCACCGAAGCCGACGCGCGCCGCTATCACCTGTCCTACAGCCGCGCCATCGCCGCCATTTCCGAGGCCGCCAATGCCAAAGACATCCGCGACAATCCCGGCATTTCCGTCAAGTTGTCCGCGCTGTTCCCGCGCTATGAAGAGGCACAGCGCGACGCGGTGATGACCTATCTGGTGCCGCGACTGCGCACGCTGGCAGGTTTGGCGCGCACCGCCAATATCGGGCTGAACATCGACGCCGAAGAGGCCGACCGCCTGTCGCTGTCCCTCGATGTGATCGAGCGGGTGCTGGAAGATCCCTCGCTTGAAGGCTGGGACGGGTTCGGCGTTGTCGTGCAGGCCTACGGGCATCGCGCGGGGCCGGTGCTGGATTGGCTCTATGCGCTGGCCGACCGGCTGGACCGGCGCATCATGGTGCGGTTGGTCAAGGGCGCCTATTGGGACACCGAGATCAAGATCGCACAGGTCGCCGGTCTGGATGCCTATCCGGTCCACACCACCAAGGCGGCGACGGATGTGAACTATATCCTGAACGCGCAGAAATTGCTTGGCATGACCGACCGGATCTACCCGCAATTCGCCACGCATAACGCCCATACCGTCGCTGCCGTGCTGGAAATGACGACCGACAAGAAAGCGTTTGAGTTTCAACGCCTGCACGGCATGGGCGAAGCGCTGCACGAGATCGTGCATGAAGGCGAAGGCACGCGCTGCCGGATCTACGCCCCCGTCGGCGCGCATCGCGATCTGCTGGCCTATCTGGTGCGCCGCTTGCTGGAAAACGGCGCGAACAGCTCTTTCGTGAACCAGATCGTGGATGACGAAGTGCCCCCCGAAGAGGTCGCCCGCGATCCGTTCGCGGCATTTGGCACGCGCTCCACCCTGCCGAAAGGGACCGACCTGTTTCTGCCGGAGCGGCGCAATTCATGTGGCTGGGATCTGGCGCATCGACCGACCCTGGCGGCGGTGGAACAGGCGCGCACCGCCTTTGTGCAAGCCGAATGGACGGCGGCACCGGTGCTGGCCACAGACGCCCCTGTTGCCACGCCCCGCAAAGTCACCAACCCCGCCAATCCCGAAGAAACCGTGGGCGAGGTCAGTTTCGCGACGCCGGAAGCCGTTTCTGCCGCCGTGACGGCGGCCCAGCCCTGGGACACTGACCCGACACAGCGTCGTCGCGTGCTGGAAGCTGCCGCCGACCTCTACGAAACGCATTACGGCGAACTTTTCGCATTGCTCGCCCGCGAGGCCGGTAAATCGCTGCCAGACGCCGTGGCCGAGTTGCGTGAGGCGGTGGATTTCCTGCGATACTATGCGGCGCGCGCCGATGCAGAGCCCCCGCGGGGAGTGTTCGCCTGCATCTCTCCCTGGAACTTCCCGCTGGCCATCTTCACCGGGCAGATCTCCGCCGCGCTGGCGGCTGGAAACGCGGTGCTGGCGAAACCGGCCGAGCAAACCTCGCTGATCGCTGCCCGTGCCGTTGCCCTGCTGCATGAGGCCGGTGTCCCGCAAAGCGCGCTGCAATTGCTGCCGGGCGAGGGCGATGTGGGCGCTGCGCTGACCTCCAATCCCGGCATTGACGGCGTGGCCTTCACCGGGTCGACCCAGACCGCCCAGCTGATCCACCGCGCGATGGCCGAAAACCTGGCCCCCGGCGCGCCGCTGATTGCGGAAACCGGCGGTCTGAACGCGATGATCGTCGACAGCACCGCCCTGCCCGAACAGGCCGTGGATGCCATCGTCGAAAGCGCGTTCCAATCCGCAGGCCAGCGCTGTTCCGCGCTGCGCTGCCTTTATGTCCAAGAGGACATCGCGGATGGCTTCACTGAGATGCTGACCGGCGCGATGGATGAGCTGAAGCTTGGCGCGCCGTGGAACCTGTCCACGGATGTCGGCCCGGTCATCGACGAGGAGGCCCGGCAAGGCATCGCCGACTATATCGAGGCCGCACGCGCCGACGGCCGCGTTGCCAAGGAACTCCCGATCCCCGGTCGCGGACATTTCGTCCCGCCCGTCCTGATCCGCGTGAACAGCATTGCCGACATGGATCGCGAAATTTTCGGCCCGGTCCTGCATATCGCCACCTTCAAATCGCGTGATCTGGACAAGGTGATTGATACGATCAACGCCACCGGCTACGGGCTGACCTTCGGGCTGCAAACCCGGATCGACGACCGCGTGCAGCATGTGACCGACCGCATTCATGCGGGCAACGTCTATGTCAATCGCAACCAGATCGGTGCCATTGTCGGCAGCCAGCCCTTTGGCGGCGAGGGCATGTCCGGCACCGGCCCGAAGGCAGGCGGGCCGCATTACCTGCCGCGCTTCCAGCGCCGGACGGTCGATGCCGTGACAGGCGAATGGGACAAGCCCGCCGAAGCAGACAAGGTGCAGCGCCAGATCGACGCCACACCGATCCCCAAAGAGCGCCGCGACAGCAGCCTGCCCGGCCCAACCGGAGAGCTGAACCGCCTGTCCAGCCACGCCCGGCCCCCGGTGCTGTGCCTTGGTCCCGGCAAAAGTGCCGCAGATGCCCAAGCCGCGCTGGTCCGCGCGGGCGGCGGGGTCGGGTTGGTCCCTCCGGGCCTTCTGGACCCGCAGACCCTGACGGGATTGACCGGCCATTCCGGTGCGATCTGGTGGGGTGACGCCGCGCAAGCGCGCGCCTATCGCTATGCACTAGCTGCAAGTGACGGCCCGATCCTGCCGCTGATCACGGATACGCCGGATGCGGCGCATTTGCGGCACGAACGTCACCTGTGTGTCGATACCACTGCTGCGGGCGGGAATACGGCCCTTCTTGCCGGGACCTCTTGACCTGATCCGAACATGGCCGCAGCTTGGCGGCCATGTTCCCGATCCGAGATCACAACCCTTCCGGCCGCACGCCCTATGTCACCTACGCGCTGATTGCGATCAACGTCGCGGTTTTCCTCAGCTATTGGGGATCGCTGGGCGACATGCGCGTGATGGGGCAGTTTTACTGGGACTGGGCCCTAATCCCTGCGCGCGTCAGCGAGGGCGCAGGCTTTACCGGCATCGTCACCTCGATGTTCCTGCATGGTGGCTTCATGCATATCGCAGGCAACATGCTGTTTCTGTATATTTTCGGCGACAATCTGGAGGATGAGATGGGCC
This sequence comes from Primorskyibacter flagellatus, assembly GCF_048268605.1. NCBI lineage: Bacteria > Pseudomonadati > Pseudomonadota > Alphaproteobacteria > Rhodobacterales > Roseobacteraceae > Primorskyibacter > Primorskyibacter flagellatus. The sequence continues at coordinate 39,871 of NZ_JBLWVF010000007.1, read as the reverse complement.
ACCTGCCCTATCTTGGCTTCTATCTTGCGTCCGGGATTGGCGCGGGGCTGACGCATTATCTAGCGGCACCGCTTAGTCAGGTTCCTACCGTTGGGGCCTCGGGCGCGATCGCGGGGGTGATGGGCGGCTATCTGCTGCTTTTCCCAAAGGCGCGTGTCGATGTGCTGGTAATCTTCATCGTGTTTTTCCGGATCTTTCCCATTCCGGCGTGGATCACGCTGGGGCTTTGGTTCGCAATCCAGATCTTTGGCGGGTTTGGCAGCCCGGCCGATGAAGGCGGCGTCGCCTATTGGGCGCATGCGGGTGGTTTCATCATCGGTATTCTGCTGACCATCCCGATCTGGCTGAAACGTGGCGGCCCCGGCTTTTGGAACCGGACAGACGGCCACCCGCCACATCCCGAGGCGCGCTATGCCGTTGCGCGCACATCCATCCCCAAAGTCCGGAGACGCCGATGACCGACTATCGCCTGACCTGCCATTGCGGCGCTGTCGAATTGAAGCTGACCATGCCCGAAGGGCTGTCCACCGCGCGTCGCTGTGACTGTTCGTTCTGCCGCAGACGCGGGGCAGCGGCGGTGTCGGCACCTTTGGACGGATTGCAGATCGTTCGCGGCGCAGAGAATCTGACACTCTATCAATGGGGCACAGGGACGGCGCGGCACTATTTCTGCAAAACCTGCGGCATCTACACGCATCACCGCCGCCGGTCGAACCCGAATGAATACGGCGTCAACCTTGGCGCGTTGGAGGGCGTCAATCCGCGCGATCTGGGTCAGATCGACTGGGTCGATGGGGTCAACCACCCGTCCGACAGGTAGGCCACCTTGTGCCTACGGCCTAATCCTTGCGGATGATTTTCAGGAAATCGTCGTAAAGCGCGCCGTTGGCCACCAGCGGATCGCCATGTTCAAGCGGGTTATGTCCTTCGCGCACCGGGCCAACCAGACCGCCGGCTTCTGACACCAGCAGCAGACCTGCGGCAAGATCCCAGATTTTCAGCTCACGCTCCCAGTAGCCTTCGAAACGACCGGCCGCGACATAGGCCAGATCAAGCGAGGCCGCGCCCCACTGCCGCACACCCGCACATTCCGGCATCAACCGTGCCAGATCCTGCAATGTCGCGGGCAATGTCCGCCTTGTCCCAAACGGCACGCCGGTTGCGAAAATAGCATCCGTCATCCGCGAGCGGCCCGACACGCGCAGCCGGCGGTTGTCGTTCAGCCAGGTGCCAGAGCCCTTCTCGGCATAGAACATCTCGTCCTTGGCGGCGTCGAACACCACGGCCGCAACGATCTGACCCTTGTGTTCCAGCGCGATGGAAATCGCCCAATGCGGCAGGCCATGCAGGAAATTGGTCGTGCCGTCCAGCGGATCGACGATCCAGCGCCGGGTCGGATCCTTGCCCGGAATCTCGCCGCCTTCTTCTGCCAACCATCCATAGGTGGGGCGTGCTTCGAGCAGCGCTTCTTTCAGGATCTCTTCAGAGGCCAGATCAGCTTTGCTGACAAAATCCCCGGCTCCTTTGCGCGAAACCTGAAGGTTTTCGACCTCGCGGAAGTCCTTGACCAGCGACCGGCCCGCCTTGCGCGCCGCCTTGATCATGATGTTGAGATTTGCACTGCCCTGCATCGCGCCGGTTCCTCATGTAATCAGGCCGCGCGTATACGCGCCCTGAACGGCAATGCCAAGGGGCGCAGACGTAAGGTTGGAAAGTGGCGTTGCCTGATGCGGCGGGTTGGTTTGGGGCTGCCAGCCAGAGGACGAAAGCGCGCGGAATGAACGTCGGACAGCCAACCTTTGATCAAAATATTCGTCAATGCCCGACATGGGGTCGAGCAATCCAGGCTGCTGGCCTGCGCGCCTTGCCTAGTGTCTGGCACCACATCCTTGAACAAGCATGCGGAGCAACTCTTCGGATGGAAATTGCCGTTCGTCGCTTTGTTCTGTTGGTTCATCGAGGTGCAGAAACTGGTGAAGTGTCCATGCCATGTGTCGCTCCATCATAGAAAGCCATGATTTTACAAACTCTTAAATGTCAGTCTTCATGAGATCAGTCAAGCGAAGGCACGCGTGATCAAAACGCCGGCCAACGCGGATACTCCGGTCAGAACCGTTCCCCATACAAGGTCTGTCGCCACCATCTGCCAATGCCAGTTCTTCAACGTGGCGAAATTCGTGAATTCGTAAGTGCCGTAAGCCATCGCGCCCAGCAATGCCCCGCCCCACAGAGCCTGCGTCGGTGCGTTGTCGCGCAGCGCGGGCAGAGAAATCAGGTAAATCACGCCGCCGACGTAGAAAAGATAGAAGACGGCAGCAGCACCAAGGTTCAGCGTATCGCTCAGCATATTGCCGATATGCCGTTCAAACAGAGGCCGCATCACGCTTTTCAGCATCACGGCATCAAGCCCCAGAAACACCACTGCGGTCGAGACATAGAGGATGACGATCTGCATGGATGCTCCTTTCAGCGCGTGTATCCAACATACGCTGCTCAGCGCGTGTCGGATCTGTTTGGTTTCGAAAATCCGCCACGCGACGCGGAAAAGGGCAGCCCGATGGGCTGCCCCTTGTAGATGCGAGGCACGGATGCCCGGAACCGCCGCGCCGCTTTAGAAGCGGTAGTTTACCGAAACGTTCGCGGTTGTTGCATTGGCTTCCACGTCGGAAATGTCGAAATCGTCAAACTGGTGATATAGGAACTCACCGCCCACGGTGACTTTCTCGGTCAGGAAGTGCTCGGCACCCAAACCGACGAAATAGCCGTTGGAGTCGCCAAGCGATACAGCGTCATCTTCGGTGAAGGCCTTGGCGTAGCCGCCTGTACCATACAGGAACGTACGGTTCAGATCGACACCGGCGCGCAGACCTGCGCGGAACACCTTGTCGAGCGTTGCGGCACCATCAATGTCGATATCGGATTCGTCATACTGGATGCCGCCGCCGACGACATAGTTGCCGAAGTCATAATCGTAATAGGCGCGCAGACCGTACAGGCCGCCGTCACCTTCGACGCCACCGGCATTCTCGGTCTCTATATCGCCAAAGCCAAGCTGGGCACCGATGGAAGGACCGGTCCAGTCATAAAGCGGCGCAGGAGCAACGACGGCGACAGGCGCGGCGGGCTCTGGCTCGCTGAGGGTGTTGTCCAGGCTGCCGGCAAAGGCCGGTGCTGCGATGGCTGTCGACGCGGCAAGCGCTGCCGCAAGGGTCAATCTGGATGCAGACATGGTCATGCTCCTCGTTCTTTGTTTCATTTCAGCGCCCGTTTGTGCCGGGCGACTGAAGAAGAAATAGGTAGCGGCCGCACACAGTTCCTTCACGGCGCAATCACGAATTTGTTCTGTGTTTCGCACGCAACAGTGGCAGTTTTCAGCGCATGATACCGGCGTTGGGAAATGACACGGCGAGCAGAGTTGCAAGACCTTTCGGGGCGGCACAAAAGGCCCCGGGTCAGAGCCCGGGGCAGGTTATGCCTGGCCGAACGGGTGTGTTCCGAGCCTACGCTTGTGCGCGCAAACGACAGGGCCAGACAATTTGGTCTTCCCTGTCGCTCTTGAACCGGCTTCGCCGCGTGCCTAGCTGGGATCGCTTTCGAGAACGCCCATGAATTCGCGCCATTCGCCTTTGGACATGCCAGAGGTTTCCTGAGTGACGGTCTCGCCCTTCAGCATCCGGCGCACGCAGTCCAACGCGCTTGAGGACAGGGTTGCGCCACCCATGCGGTAATCCGCGAAGGCCTTGTAGGCAAATGGCACCCAATCGGCGACCACGTTGCAGATCGCATCGGCATAGACGCGGATTTCATATTGCGCATGGGCATCGGCGCGCAGCCGCAGGAAATGCAGCAGGTTGTGCAGGTCCACCTTCCAATACCATTGCGTATAGATATTTGCTGGCAGGTTCATCCGCGCCAATTCCCGCGCCAGACCCTGTTGACCGTCCTGGCCAATCATCTCTTCATAGTGATCATAGGCGCGCATCGCATCATCGCGCAGGTAGCGCAGCACGCGATCGGCCTCTTCGCCTTGCAGGGCCTCGCCCCGGCCCTGATTGTTGACGACCGATTGCGCTGCCAGCGCTTCGGGCTCGGGGATATAGAACTCCCGGTCCAGGATCGAGTAGCGGGCAGAGTATTCGTTGACGTTGGCGGTCCGGTGCCGAATCCACTGGCGCGCCACGAAAACCGGCAGCTTGACGTGCAGCTTGACTTCGCACATCTCGAACGGCGTCGAGTGCCAGTGACGCATCAGATAGCGGATCAGCCCCTCGTCATTCTGCACCGATTTTGTGCCACGGCCATAGCTGACCCGTGCGGCCTGACAGATCGCGGAATCGTCGCCCATATAGTCGATGACCCGCACGAAACCATGATCGAGAACCGGGATCGCCTTGTAAAGATGCTGCTCCATGCCGGGCGCGGTGGCACGCAGCGTTTCGCGCGGGGTGCTGCGCAGATCGTCGATTTCGGCCTGCTGGTCGGGCGAGAGGGGCATGGGCGAATCCTTTGGCGCTAGATGAGTCGAGCCAGACCATATCTTGACGAGGCGGCGCGATAAACCACTAGATCGGGTGAATGCGTTTTGCGGAGAAATCCCATGTCATGCGTGTGCCCAACGCGTCGATGCCGCAGGGGCGCGGCTGATCCTCTCGACATCCCGGTCCGCGGCTCTATCGTGAAGGGCGATCCAACAATTCGGAGAATGAGATGTCCCTACGCTACCTGCACACCATGGTCCGGGTGAAAGACCTTGAAAAATCCATGGCCTTCTACGCTCTTCTTGGCCTGCAAGAGACCCGCCGCACCGAAAGCGAAAGCGGTCGCTTCACACTTGTTTTCATGGCCCCGCCGGGACAGGAAGAATGCCCGGTTGAACTGACATGGAACTGGGACGGCGATGATGGTCTGCCGTCCGACAGCCGCCATTTCGGCCATCTCGCCTACCGGGTCGAGAATATCTACGATCTTTGCCAGCATCTTCAGGACAATGGGGTGACGATCAATCGGCCCCCGCGCGACGGGCATATGGCCTTTGTCCGTTCTCCCGACAACGTGTCGATCGAGCTGTTGCAGGAAGGTGATAGCCTGCCGAAACAAGAACCCTGGGCCAGCATGGAAAATACCGGCCATTGGTAAAGGCACTGGCGCTCTTGCTGGCATTGTGCGCGTCCGGTCCGGCCGCAGCGCAATGTCGGCTGGCGCTGGCTTTGGCGCTTGATGTGTCCTCTTCGGTGGATGCGTCAGAGCATCTGCTGCAACGCCGGGGACTGGCCGCAGCGCTGAATGACGCGGATGTGCGCAGGGCAATCCTGTCCGGTGCCCCGCGGCATGTGGCGCTCGCAGCCTATGAATGGAGCGGGCGCGACCAGCATCAGATGCTTTTGAACTGGACGGTGCTGGACGGTGACACATCGATTGACGGCGCGGTTGCCGCAATTCTGTCGCCGCCGCGCAGCCATGACAACTTTCCCACGGCGCTTGGCTATGCATTGGGCTATGGCGCAACCCTGCTGGAGCGCGGGCCGGACTGTACGCGGCGCGTTCTCGACGTATCCGGTGACGGGCGCAACAATGAGGGCTTCGCACCGGATCTGGCCTATCAGCATTTCCCCTTCGCCGGGGTCACCGTCAACGGGTTGGCTGTGCTGAACGACAATCCGGCACTGGCCGGATATTTCGAGCGCGAAGTGATCCGTGGCCCCCGCGCCTTCGTCGAGGTTTCGCAAGGCTATGAAGGCTATCGTGAGGCGATGACCCGCAAGCTGTTCCGCGAGATCAATGATCTGGTTGTCGGTCAAACTTTGCAGCTTCAAAAGGATCCGCGCGGATGAGCGATTTGCGCAGGATCATTCGGGGACTGGCCGTTGGGCTGACACTTATCTTGACCGTCACAGCGGCCCAGGCCGCCTGCCGGCAGGCGCTGGTTCTGGGGCTGGATGTGTCCGGCTCTGTTGACGCAACGGAATATGCTCTTCAGATGCAGGGTTTGGCGAATGCGTTGATGCACGCCGAAGTGCAGGCCGCATTGCTGGCGATGCCGTCGGAACCGGTCCGCTTGTCGGTCTTTGAATGGAGCGGCCCGACCAGCCATCGCCTGACCTTGCCTTGGACAGAGATCGAAAACGCAGCCTCCATCGCCGCCGCCGCGACGGCCCTGCGGCGGGCGACTCGGCCGGCGGGAGACCCTTCGACGGCAATCGGGGCGGCAATGTCCCATGGCGCTGCGTTGCTGGCGGGCCAGTCCGATTGCCGCAAACGCACCCTTGATCTGTCGGGTGATGGCAAATCCAATACCGGTCCGCATCCCCGCGAGATCGACGGCGCCGCACTCGGCGGGATCACTGTCAACGGCTTGGTGATAGGGCCGCCCGCCGATCTGGACCTTGGCGAACTGGCCGAACTTTCATCCTATTATCAAGCCTATGTTCTGCGCGGGCCGGATGCTTTTGTCGAAACCGCACGCGGCTTTGCGGATTTTGAGGCCGCGATGGTGCGCAAGCTCAAACGCGAGCTTCAGGGTTTGGTCATGTCCGCCAATACCCCCTGACGCGACTGCTCAGTAAATATAGCGGATCTGATCGGTCCAATACCGTTCCACCCGGCGCAGCGACCCGGTAATGTCAGCGATGCCTTCGTTGCTGAGAACACCCTTTTCGATCAGCCCATCGGCATGGCGGGCAAAGAGCTTCGTCACGACATCGCGCACGTTGCGCCCCTTGGGCGTCAGACGAACACGCACCGACCGGCGATCAATCTCGCAACGCTGATGGTGCATGTACCCCATCTCGACCAGTTTCTTGAGATTGTAGCTGACGTTCGACCCCTGATAGTAACCGCGCGATTTCAGCTCACCCGCAGTGACCTCGTTCTCGCCGATATTGAACAGCAAAAGCGCCTGAACCGCGTTGATGTCCAGCACGCCGACGCGTTCGAATTCGTCCTTGATCACGTCCAGTAACAACCGGTGCAATCGTTCGACCAGCGCCAGCGCCTCCAGATAACCCGCCATAAAGCCCTGTTCCGGACCCTGCCCCATATTTGAATGGATGCTCATTATGTCTACTCCGCCATGACTTTCTTGACGGAGAGAGTCCGCTAAAAAACCGAAAAAATTGTTAAGCGACAAATTTGCTGCAATTTTTCGCGCAGGCTTGATTGTCGGACGCCGATCAAGCAGGCCTGAACGCAGTAAAATCGGGAGGATACTCATGCGAATTCTGTTCACCGGCGGGTCCGGCAAGGCCGGGCGTCACGTCATCCCGTATCTTCTGGAACGCGGCCACCGGGTGCTTAACGCCGATCTGGTGCCGCTGGATCACCCCGGCGTCGACAATCTGACCGTTGATCTGACCGAGTCTGGTCAAGTGTTCAACGCCATGACATCGCTTGCCAATTTCGGTGAACTGGACCCCGGAACCGGGGTACCCAAATTCGATGCCGTGGTGCATTTTGCGGCCCTCGCCCGCATCCTGATAAAGCCCGACAACGAGACCTTTCGCACCAACACCCTGTCGACCTACAATGTGATGGAAGCGGCCGTCAAACTGGGCATTCCCAAGGTCATTTTCGCCTCATCCGAGACCACTTACGGGATTTGTTTTGCAGATGGCGAGGTCAAGCCGGACTATGTTCCGGTGGACGAAGACCACCCCACCGTGCCGCATGACAGCTACGCCATGTCGAAGATCTGCAACGAGGCTTGCGGGCGGTCCTTTCATGCGCGCTCGGGCATCGACATCTACGGGTTGAGAATCAACAACGTGATCGAGCCGCATGAATATGCATCGGACTTTCCGGCCTATATTGCGGATCCAGACCTGCGCCGCCGCAATATCTTTGCCTATATCGACGCGCGCGATCTGGGGCAGATGGTCGATCGTTGCCTTGCGACCGACGGGCTGGGCTATGAGGTTTTCAACGTCTCCAACGACGATCATTCCGTCGCACTGAGCAGCGCCGAGATATGCGCCCGCTACTATGAAGGTGTGCCGGTCACACGCGAGATGGGTGAAACAGAAACGTTCTATTCCAACGCAAAGGCCAAATCGATGCTTGGGTTTCGGCCGGAACATAGCTGGCGGGATGTGTTGAAGGGCTAAGCTGAACGGCATCGCCCAGACAGGCGCGGCCCGCACAATCCTAACCCTACCGACCAAAAGCGTGCGTGGCTGAATGGGACGCGTCATTTCTTTGGATCAAGCCACGCCCTGCGCGCGCCAGTTGCCATCTTGCCGACATGCAAGAAGCGGCATACTGCTACGCAATGACCGGTGCGATGACACTGCCCCAGCATCTGCGGGCGATCCTTTTTCTTGGCGTCCCGCTGATTGGCGGGCATCTGGCGCAATTCGCCATCGGCTTGACCGACACCGTCATGCTGGGCTGGTACAGCGTCGAGGCGCTGGCAGCCGTCACCCTCGCCACTACGCTGTTTTTCGTGCTGTTCATCATGGGGGCGGGGTTCGGCTGGGCGGTGATGCCCATGGTCGCGCAATATCACGCCAAGGGGGACGAGGTGATGATCCGTCGCGCGACCCGTATGGGCGTGTGGCTGTCCTTGGGCTTTGCTGTGCTGGTCCTGCCGCTGTTGTGGTTTTCCGGGCCGTTACTGCAATTGCTGGGCCAGACCGAGGATTTGTCCATCGCGGCGCAATCCTATCTGCGCATCACCGGGCTGGGCTTGATCCCGGCACTGTCGGTCATGGCGCTGAAAAGCTATCTGGCCGCAATGGAACATACCCGGATCGTCTTCTGGATTACCGCCTGTGCTGCGGTCCTGAACGCGCTGGTCAATTACGCGCTGATCTTCGGCAATTGGGGCGCGCCGGAATTGGGGCTGCGCGGCGCGGCGGTGGCGTCGCTCGTCACCAACTCTTTGTCGCTGGTCGGCGTGATGATCTATATCAACATCGTCTTGCCGCAACATGCGCTGTTCGCACGGTTCTGGCGGGCCGATACGGAAATGCTGGCGCGGGTGTTTCGGCTGGGCTGGCCGATCAGCTTGACCAATCTGGCCGAGGTTGCCCTGTTCGCCGCCTCCGCCGTGATGATGGGTTGGCTGGGCGAGGTCACCTTGGCCGCACATGGCATCGCGCTTCAGCTGGCGACTGCGGCCTTCATGGTGCATCTGGGCCTGTCCAATGTGGCGACCGTGCGCGCGGGCAATGCGGTGGGGCGTGGTGACATGGCGCATCTGATCCGCGGCGCTGCTGCCGTGGCCGGGCTGAGCATCGCCACCTCGCTGGTCACGGTCACGGTATTTCTGACTGTGCCGGACCTTCTCGTATCAGCTTTCATTGATCCCGAGGACGACCGGTATGGCGCAATCCTGTCGGTCGGCATCAGCCTGTTGGCAATGGCGGCGCTGTTCCAACTGGTAGACGGTGCGCAGGTGGTCGCGCTTGGACTGTTGCGCGGACTGCAGGACACGCAGGTGCCAATGATAATGGCGGGCGTTGCCTATTGGGTGATCGGGGTGCCAGCCAGCTATGTGCTGGGCTTCCCGATGGGCCTTGGCGGGCCGGGGATCTGGCTTGGTCTGGTGATGGGCCTTGCGGTTGCCGGCTTGCTGATGGTGACGCGTTTCGTGCTGAAAATGCGGGCGGCGGATCTGGGGTAAGGCGATTTTTGTTGAGCTTTGAGGTCATTGCCTGGGGAACAAGAGGTCCCGGCTCGGGGCCGGGACGCGCTGCGCATCGAACGGGTGGCCGCCATTGGTGGCATTTCTCGGTCTTGCGGACGTCAGTGGGAAGGCCACGCGTCGGACGTGGATGAGCGTCCCTCTTCCGGTCAGGCCAACCTACGCCGCCTGACTGGCCCGGTGCCGCACAGGACGCTGGACGGCAGGTCAGCGGAACGTCAGGTCAGGTTTTCGCAGAAGCGGCGGATGCGGTTGCAGGCCTCTGTCAGCACGTCCTCGGAGGTTGCATAGCTGACACGGAAGTTGGGGCTAAGTCCGAAGGCGGCACCAAACACCACCGCCACGCCGGTTTCTTCCAACAGCGCCGTCGCAAATGCCTGATCCGTATCCAGCAGCGTGCCTTCCGGACTGGTCTTGCCGATGCACCCGGCAATGGAGGGGTAGACGTAGAAGGCGCCATCCGGCGTGGGGCAGGTAATGCCCGGCGCTTCGTTCAGCATCTTCACCACCAGATCGCGGCGGCGCTGGAACATCGCACGAAACCGCGGCAGGAAGTCCTGCGTTCCGTTCAGCGCCTCGACGGCCGCCCATTGGCTGATCGAACTGGGGTTGGTGGTGGATTGCGACTGGATCTTGCGCATCGCAGCGATCAGATCCTCCGGCCCCGCCGCATAGCCGATCCGCCAGCCTGTCATCGCATAGGCCTTGGACACCCCATTGCAGGTCAACGTGCGGTCATACAGCGCCGGCTCGACCTGAGCGGGTGTGCAGAATTTGAAATCGTCGAAGACAAGATGTTCATACATGTCGTCGGTCATCACCCAGACATGGGGATGGCGCAGCAGAACATCGGTCAAGCCCTTCAGCTCATCGCGGCTGTACCCTGCCCCGGTAGGATTTGACGGGGAATTGAAGATCAGCCATTTGGTCTTTGGCGTGATCGCGGCCTCAAGCTGCTCAGGCGTCATCTTGAAACCCGCCTCGATCCCGCATTCCACCGGCACGGGCGTGCCGCCGCCCAGCAGGACCATATCGGGATAGCTGACCCAGTAGGGCGCGGGAATGATGACCTCGTCGCCCGGATTGAGCGTCGCCATCAGCGCATTGAACAGGATCTGCTTGCCGCCCGTGGCCACGCTGACCTGTGCAGGCATGTAGCTCAGCCCGTTCTCGCGGGCGAACTTGGCGCAAATGGCGGCCTTCAGTTCCGGCATTCCGTCTGGTGCGGTGTATTTCGTGCGGCCTGCGCGAATCGCCGCAATGGCCGCGTCCTTGATGTTGTCCGGCGTGTCGAAATCCGGCTCGCCTGCGCCCAGACCGATGATATCGCGTCCCTGCGCCTTCAATTCCTGCGCAAGCGTGGTCACAGCGACCGTCGGAGACGGCTTTACACGCGAAAGTGTCGCGGAAAGGAAGCTCATGGTCGCACCCGGTTTGAAGCCAATTCGGACATGTTTTAGGGTGCCCCCAATGGCCGATCAAGCCCAATCGCTGGAAGGACACTGCATGACCGACACGAACGACGCCTGGTACGGCCCCGACAGGGCCACATTCGGAGACCGCGTCGCCGCCGCCCGAGAAGCGGCCAACATGACCCAGAAGGACTTGGCCAAACGGTTGGGTATCAAACTGTCGACCCTGGAAAGCTGGGAGGCCGACACGTCAGAACCACGCGCCAACCGGCTGTCGATGATGGCCGGACTGCTCAACGTCTCGATGATGTGGCTGCTGAATGGCGACGGAGAGGGCGTGGACGCGCCCGAAGATGAGACCGAGATGCCCGAAGGGCTGGACGAGATCCTTGCCGATATCCGCGAGGCCCGCGAAACCTTTCGCAAGTCCGCCGCGCATATGGGACGGTTGGAAAAGCGCCTGCGCACGCTGATGCAGGATGCGGGCCAATGACCGAAACGCGTGCGATCCGTCTCAAACGTCTGAAGATGCGATCGATGCGGCGCGGGATCAAGGAGATGGACATCCTGTTGTCACGCTACGCGGATGCCCGACTGGCGCAGTTGGACAGCCTCCAGCTTGACAGGTACGAGATGCTTCTGGACGAGAGCGATCAGGATCTCTATCAATGGGTTTCGGGCCAGAAACCGGCACCCGAGGCTCTTGCTGCGCTGATCGAAGACATCTCGCAAACGGCATCGGCCGGGTGACACGCGCCCCGGCCATCGAGCCGGGGCCTCCGGCACCTGTCGCCACCAAATCGCTTGCAAGACAATATGCTGTAGGATCGGGCGCAACGCGTGCTTTTCCCCTGCTCCGTGCTCTGCCATAATGGCCGCAAGCAAAAACACAGAAAAAGAGCAGCACAATGGCCGAAGACCTCCTCTCGGGCACCGCCCCTTCCGATTATGACGCCTCGTCCATCGAAGTTCTCGAAGGGCTGGAACCGGTGCGCAAACGGCCGGGCATGTATATCGGCGGCACAGATGAACGCGCATTGCATCACCTCGTGGCCGAAGTGCTGGACAACTCCATGGACGAGGCCGTGGCAGGTCACGCCAACCGCATCGAGGTCGAACTGCACGAGGATTACGCCCTCACGATCCGCGACAACGGGCGCGGCATTCCCATCGACCCCCACCCCAAATTCCCCGGCAAATCCGCGCTGGAGGTAATCCTGTGTACGCTGCATGCGGGCGGCAAGTTTTCGGGCAAGGCCTATGAAACATCCGGCGGTCTGCACGGCGTGGGGGCCTCGGTTGTCAATGCGCTGTCGGATTCGATGGTCGTTCAGGTCGCGCGCAACAAGGAACTGTATGAACAGCGGTTCTCGCGCGGCATTCCACTGGGCGGCGTTGAAAAAATCGGCGCGGCCCCCAACCGGCGCGGCACCACCGTCACCTTTCATGCGGACGAAGAGATCTTTGGCCATCACAGGTTCAAACCGGCGCGGCTGTTCAAGTCCATCCGTTCCAAAGCCTATCTCTTCTCCGGCGTCGAAATCCGCTGGAAATCCGCCATCGACGACGGCGAAACGCCAACCGAGGCCACATTCCACTTCCCCGGCGGGCTGGCCGACTACCTGAACGAAACGCTGGGCGGTGCCACAACCTATGCCGACCGACCCTTTGCCGGGCTGGTCGATTTCCGCGAGAAGTTCGATGCGCCTGGCAAGGTCGAATGGGCAATCAACTGGACCCCTGCCCGCGACGGCTTCATCCAGTCCTACTGTAACACCGTGCCCACGCCCGAAGGCGGCACACATGAGGCCGGGTTCTGGGCCGCGATCCTCAAGGGTATCCGCGCCTATGGCGAGCTTGTGAACAACAAGAAAGCCGCGCAGATCACCCGTGATGACCTGTCCACGGGCGGCTGCGCACTGGTCAGTTGTTTCATCCGGGAACCGGAATTCGTCGGGCAAACCAAGGACCGTCTTGCCACGACAGAAGCACAGCGGCTGGTGGAAAACTCCGTCCGCGACCATTTCGACAACTGGCTGGCGGCGGATACCAAATCCGCGGGCGCAATCCTTGATTTTCTGGTGTTGCGCGCAGAAGAGCGGCTGAAACGGCGTCAGGAAAAGGAAACCGCGCGCAAGACGGCGACGAAAAAGCTGCGCCTGCCCGGCAAGCTGGTCGATTGTTCGGCCACGAACCGCGCCGGCACGGAACTGTTCATCGTCGAGGGCGACTCGGCCGGCGGGTCGGCCAAGATGGCACGCGACCGCAAGACCCAAGCCCTGCTGCCTCTGCGCGGCAAGATCCTGAACGTGCTGGGGGCGGCCTCCGCCAAACTGGGCACGAATGCCGAGATCAGTGACCTGACCCAGGCGCTTGGCGTAGGTCTGGGCACCCGGTTCAACGTCGATGATCTGCGCTATGACAAGATCATCATCATGACCGATGCGGATGTGGACGGCGCACATATCGCCGCCCTCTTGATGACCTTTTTCTTCACCCAGATGCGTCCGATGATCGACGCCGGGCACCTCTACCTCGCCTGCCCACCGCTTTACCGGCTGACGCAGGGCGCCAAGCGCGTCTACTGCCTGGACGAGGCAGAGCGCGACGCGTGGTTCGAAAAAGGCCTTGGCGGCAAGGGCAAGATCGGCGTCAGCCGCTTCAAGGGTCTGGGCGAGATGGACGCGAAGGATCTCAAGGATACCACGATGAACCCCGAAACACGCAAGCTGATCCGCGTCACCATAGACGAAGACGAACCCGGCGAAACCGGCGATCTGGTGGAACGGCTGATGGGAAAAAAACCCGAGCTACGCTATCAATACATTCAGGAAAACGCGCGGTTCGTGGAAGAGTTGGATGTGTGATCTCAGAAACCTTGGTCTGATCTAGCTCGACTGAAGGCAATACCGCGTCGCACAACAAATATCGTGGGCGCGGACGGTGCGGTTCGGCTTACATATTCGCGAAGGATTAAACTACCGCCGCCGGAAAATGCGGGATATTTCTAACACTTGGATAACAAGTTGTGATTGAACCCAATAGTTCAGACTAAATTAATGGATTGGTTAGGAATAGCTGATGATTACACGAGCAGTTTTTACTTGCGCGGTTTGTTTCATGTTCATCGCGGATACGAGCCAGGCGGAAGTCTGCGACTACACTCCGTCGAGCCTGGTGGGTAAGTCTGTCACCGCAATTGGGACGGCAGTCGCTGGCGGCAGCGCCGCCGCGGGCGTCGGCCTACAGGCTGCAGGATATTACACTTTGGTTCATGCTGGTTCGGGCCTTACCATGCTAGCATCTACTGCAGCAGGAACATCTGCGGCTGGCACCGTGGGAATTATAGCAGGGACCGGGGGCCTTGTCGGTACGGTCAGCGCAGTCTTAATGGCTCCGGTAACGATTGTTTTGGGAGGCATAACAATCGTTGGTGTGGGCCTCTTCGAAGGTGCCTGTTATTTCCAAGTGGAACGGGTGACCGACCCATATGAAGTGCGAAGGCTAATTGAGAGCATTGCATCGCGGGACGATGCAGTTTCAATTATTCCGACAGATGATGGAGATGCGATGGCCCTGACCGTTTTGGGGAATGTCAAAACCTATTTGCTGCGAAAATTGTATATTGCAGATGGTCACTTGAAGTACCGAGACTTTGGGCCCAACACAAATCTTGGTCCAATATTGTTCACAGCGGCTGGCGTCGAGGAATAGCATCGGCCTCGGCCACACCGCGTAAAGACGCGCCATGGTCGGAAGGCGAAGCTAAAGACTTTTGCTCTGAGTTGGGACCAGCCGTCGCATCGAGAAAAGTTGCGATACAGCTCAGTTTAATGCAGTCCAGACAGCGAAGGCGGGAGTAGTCCCGCCCTCTGTAGTGATAGAAGTAGAAAAGCCAAGCTCACATCCGCGCTTGCCATTCGTCGACTTCACGCTCGGCTTCTTCCTTGGTCTTGCCGTAGCGCTCTTGCACGAGGCCTGCGAGTTGCTCGCGGTTGCCGCGGGCTTGGGCCAGTTCGTCATCCGTCAGCTTGCCCCACTGCTCGCGGGCGTTGCCTTTGAATTGTTCCCATTTACCTTCGATTTGATCCCAGTTCATAACGATCTCTCCTGTCGCTGTGTCATTCGAAAATATAACTCGCAGATGCGCAGTATGTTCCGTTTGGTTACCGTGAAATGTACAAACGGTAACGGTGTGGGACGGACTACCCTCGCCGCCATCAGACCGAGAACAACCCGTCGCGCACCGCCCGGATCAGCAGTTGTGCGACGGAATGCACCCGCAGCTTGCGCATCAGGGACGCGCGGTGGCTTTCGACGGTCTTGGGGCTGATGGAGAGCGCCTCGGCGATGCCGGAATTGGTCAGGCCGCGCGCTATCATCTGCAACACTTCCAATTCACGCTCCGACAGGCCGTCGGCGGCGGTTTCCTCGGCGATGCGCATCGCGATCTCGGGTGCGATCACCGTTTCGCCGGCGACGATCCGGGCAATGCCCGCGCAAATCTCTTGCGGATCGGCGGATTTCACGAACAGCCCGCAGACGCCAAGCTCCTGCAACTGGCGCAAAACGCCCGGCGCGGGTGTGCCGGTGACGACGACGCAACGCGTGCCGGGCGACCACCTGCGCAGTTCCACCACCACCTCCAGCCCGTTGGCACCGGGCATGGCGATGTCCAGCACGGCAATATCGGGGCGATGCGCACGCGCCAGGGCGATTGCCTCGATCCCGTTATGCGCGGTGGCGACCACCTGCACCCCGTCGATCCGCGACAGCGCGCGTTGCATACCGTCCAGCGTGAAGGCATGATCATCGGCAACCAGAAGGGTTACGGGCATCGGTCCTGGCCTTTCCTGCACGAGGGCATCGAATGCGAAAGCGCGTCCCGCTAACGGGGCTGATATTTGTGGCGCTCTGCTGGGCCGCGGCGGCGCTAGCCCAGCCGGTTGCCGAATTGCACGGCCCGCTTGCCGCGACCCAGTTGCAGGGACATATCATGGCGCTGCGCGATCCGTCCCGCAACCTTTCCCTTGATGATGTCAGCGCCCCGGAACGCGCCGATGACTGGCAGGCCGTCAGCGGGCCAAGCGCCGATTTCGGCTATACCAAGGACGCGATCTGGCTTCGTGTCCTGCTGAGGAACGAAAACGCCGCGGTGCCCGAATGGCGTCTCCATGTCCGCGAAAACTTCTTTCAGGGGTTCCGCGTCTACCTGGCGGGTGCGCAGGGCACACAGGTTCTGGAGGAACTGCACCCGACCTCGCCCTTCTCTGACCGGGAGATCGCCTACCCGGAACTGGTCGTGCCTCTTCCCCTGCCCTTCGGTGAACCTGTCGCGGTCTATATCCGCTATTGGTCGGGCGGCTCTTCCGAGGCCGCATTTGCCATTCGCACCCCCGAAAGCTTTGCCGTCCTGGCCGAACACAAGACAGCGAAGAATTTCATCTATTACGGGATGATGCTGTTTCTGGTGCTGGCCGCCACCGCTGCCTTCGCGGTAACCCGCCAGTTCATCTTCGCAGCCTATGCCGGATATGCCACCTGCGGATTGCTGTTCATCATGCATGCCGACGGCAACACGTTTCGTTATCTTTGGCCGAATGCACCGCTGTTCAACGGCTACGCCTCTGTGCTGCTGGGGTCGGGGATCATCCTGTTCGGCGGGAATTTCGCGCGGCATTTCCTGCAAACCTTCCTGTATCACCCGATGCTGGAACGGATCATATTGACGATGATGGGGGTCACGCTGCTGGTGGTCGGCGCGACATTGTTCGCAGACACGCAGACGGTCAAGAAGCTGCTGGTGCTGCTGTCGCTGATCTCGATGCTCTTGTATTTTGCCAGCGGGCTGGCCGTCGCCCGGACACGCTTTGCCGAAGTGCGGTTCTATGTGCTGGCCTGGGGCGGTGCCGTGGTTTCGGCAGGGATCATGACCGCGCGCCACTGGCTGGGCATCGAGATTTCCGAGGAAGTGCAATTCGACAGCATTCGCGTGGTGCTGGTGCTGGACGCCGCGCTGATGGGGTTCGCCATTCTCGACCGGTTCAACCAGATGAAACGCAACCGCGAAGAAGCGCTGGAAATGTCGCTGTCCGAAGCGCGGCGCAGCCTGTCCCTGTCGGGTCGTCTGCAAGAGCTGGAACAACGCTACGCCCTCGCGGTGGAATTGACCCGGTCCAAAGAGCGCAAGCTGGCCGATGCGGTCCATGATCTGCGCCAACCGATACATGCCTTGCGGTTGAACGTGCAGGCCCTGCTGCCGGGAGAGGATGCGGCCCGGACCAAGCCGCGCCCCGTCGATATTGAAGAGACGTTCGATTATCTCGAAGCGTTGGTGAACCGCGAACTGGCAAGTGCCAGCGGACCCGGCGGCGTCGACGTCTATCTGGACAATGACGCAGCGACGGACACAAACGGCCATCCGGCAGAGAATGTCCGCCTCGATCAGGTGCTGGACGCGCTGCGGGACATGTTCGCAGCCGAGGCGCGCGACAAGGGGCTGGATCTGCGGGTGGTGGACAGCACGGCGCAGACCGCGCTGCCGCCGCTCGCGCTGATGCGTCTGGCCACGAATCTGGTCTCGAACGCCATAAAATATACCGCCACCGGCACGGTTCTTGTGGGGCTGCGACGGAGCGGCGACAGCCACAGGCTGGAAGTGCATGACACCGGTCCGGGCCTGACGGAGGTTGATCTGCAAACGGCGCTTGGCCGCAACATCCGGCTGGCCGGGGCAGAGACGGCCCAGGGCAGCGGTCTGGGTCTTTCGATCGTCGCGGGTATCGCGCGCGAGTACGGCCTGACATTTGGCCTGCTGCCCCGTCGCGGTGGCACGAGCGTTTATGTGAATCTGCCACCCGCCACCTGACATCCTGCACAGTATCCGGGCGGCGTCGTTCCAATTTGGGGTGATCACCTGATTGGGGCCAGCACCTTCCCCATGGTAAACTTGTGCGCATCGGTGGTTTTTTCCCACCACGGCGCAATCTGCGCCGCGCAAAAGTTGATTTAACCGAGTAATTGCAAATGGCTGCCGGACAAGGACTTCTCGACTACAGAACCAATCTCAACCACACGCGGTCGAATGTCACAGACCTGCGCGACGAGGTTGAAAACATGCTCGACGCGGTGGAGATCGCGCAGGAGGCATTGGAAGCGGCCGGCTATGTCGAGGACCAGGCCACCGACTTCCTGCGCACCATCCGTTCGATGCAGTTTTCGCTGAAAGTGCTGGAAAAGGTCGGGCCGATGAAGGTCGTGGCCAAGGTGATGGATGGCGTTCTCGACCGGCTGGAGACCGCCACGATCCGCATCCGCGACAAGGCTCGCGATCTGGACGAACGGATCGAGCGTTCGGGCTGGCCCGACCGGCTGGAGGATGCCGAAGACAAGCTGGAGGATTTCGACGCAAAACTGGCGATCAGCAATGCGAGACTTCAGATTGAGGTCAATCGTGCCAATAACATGATCCATGTTTTCGATTTCGTGGGCAGTTTGATCAACCCGCTATCCCGCGCGGTCGACACCACGGTAAGCCCGATCAATTCCGCGATGGAGCGTTTGAACGGCATCTATGACGGCATCGAGTCCGAGATCGACGGTTTTCGCGCGCAGTTCTACTCGGGGCTGTTCTCCCCGATGAACTCTGTCGCATCGGCCTTTTCGCGCATCAACGACTCGCTCGGGTTTCTGTCCGGACCGCTTAACGCGGCCTATTCGGCGCTGCGCCCGCTGGAACCGGTGCTGGACGCCGTTGGCTTCATCTACAATATCACAGTGAGGCCCGTGGTGGACTGGATCCTCGACAGTTTGGGCATCACCGCTGTTCTGGACCGGATTGCCGACAAGATTTCCGATCTGATTCCCGGTGCAAATGTGCTGGACCGGATCGATGCGCAGATCGACGGCGCGTTTGTGCAGGTCGATGAATTCCTGGGGTCGCTCGGCTGGAACACCGATATCAGCAGCTTTATCGACGATCTGACCGATGACATCTTCAACCTGCTGGACGGCGACGCGACCGGGGCCATACGCGGCGGAAGCCAGGACGACGACACGCTGATCGGGCAGGAAACCGCAGACGTGCTGGATCCCGGCGCGGGCAATGACCTCGTGCGGGCCAATAGCGGCCATGACGTGATCTATGCCAGTATCGGGGATGATACGGTCTATGGCGGCGCGGGCACGGACCGTCTGATCTTTGAGGAAAACTTTATCAGCTACAGCTATTCCCGACCGCAGGAAAACGGGCCGATCGTGTTTCTGCATGAAGGCGGCGGGCGGCAGGGGATCGAAGTCGCCTATGATATCGAACAATTCGTCTTCAATGATGTGAAGCTGACCCAGACCCAACTGTTCAACAGTGTGTTCCGTGTAACGTCTTCGCCCTTCACCGGAACCGGGAATGCAGATTTCATCTATGCCGCCGTCAACGGGCTGGTGGCTTTCGGTCTGGGCGGCGATGATCGGTTCACCGGTTCGAACAGCGCGGATTCGCTGACTGGCGGCGAAGGCGACGATGCGTTCGTGACGCTGCTGGGCGCTGATACCGTCAATGGCGGCAATGGCAGCGATACCTGGATCTATGCCGAGAACGACGCCTCCGGAAATTCGCGCACCACCGTCGATCTTGTGACCGGTCAGGCCTGGGACGGATCGGACCGCGATGTGCTGGTCAGCATTGAAAACGCCGAGATGTACGACAATCGCGACATTGATTTTCGCGGTAACGGTGCGGGGAACCGGCTTGTCGGCAACTCCGACCGCGACTTCATCGACGGGCGCGAAGGCAATGATGTGATCTCGGGCGGTGGCGGGCGTGACCTGCTGATCGGCGGCGCGGGCAATGACACCGTTTCGGGTGGCGAGGACAGCGATATTCTTGTCGCCGGTGGCACGGTCGTCGGGCGACGCGGCGAGGTTTATGACGGCAACGAGGGCTTTGACACGCTGATTTATTCGCGCCAGTGGAACAACTACCGCGTCGGGCGTGACCATAGCCAAAGTCGAATCGACACGCAGGAAGCCTCGGGCCCGCTCAGGGTCTTTGCCGAAAACGGCATCGTGCGCCGGCTGAATGATGCGGGCACGAATATCTTGGCGACCGACAGGTTCGACAACATCGAATCCTTTGTCGGCTCGGACATGGGGGATGTCATCGTGGGGCGGCGCGCCAGCTACGGCGACCGGTTCTTCGTTGACGGCGGCGGCGGCAATGACACGATCCGTTCCGAAGGCGTGACAGAGGCGCTTGGCGGCACCGGTGACGATCTTATTCTGGTGACCGGGGACCGCGGATCGTTTGACGGCGGCAGCGGCGACGACACGCTCGATACGCGGCTGATCGACAATGCCCGCTGGTCGATCCGTCTGTCAGGGGCCATCGGCAGCCGTATCAGCGCCGCCATTGCCGACGAGTCCGGCGATCTGGGATCTTCGTCCAGTTCGGGCACCACCACCACATCCGCCTTCTCGCGCGGCAACCTGCACAGTATGGAATACATCTATCTCGGCGACTACGCCGACGAGGTCTATCTGGAAGGCAATGACCGGGTTACGGTGTTTGGCGGCGACGGAGAAGACCGCCTGATCCGCGCAAATTCCAACGATGGCAGTTCCGAAGCGATCCTGTACGGTCAGGATGGCGACGATTATCTGCAACTGAACCTCGAAGGCGAGATATATGGCGGCAATGGCGATGACCATCTGCATGTGCAAGCCTCGGGCGACGGTCATGTGGTGAATGGCAATCAGGGCGATGACTATATCTATGTCGGACGGATGGATGGCACGATCTACGGCGGCGGCGGATATGATACGCTGGCGCTGGACGCCAGTTCCCGCTTCGTCAGCCAGTTGCAACTGAACCTGCGCACCGGCGACCTGACGACCCCCGGAACGCTGAACGGGATCGACGCCAAGGTTTACGGGATCGAAGAAGTCATCGGCGTTGTCGACATCTCCGACCGCATAATCGGACGCGATATCGGTGAAAGGTTCATGGGACTGGGCGGCAATGACATTCTCGAAGGCTATGGCGGCAACGATGAATTGATCGGCGGCACCGGCAATGACCATCTAATTGGCGGCGACGGTCGTGACGTGCTGCATGGCGGCGCGGGAAATGACACGCTGGACGGCGGCACCGGACGCGATACGGTGTCCTATGCCAACGCGGTCGTGCGCAATACCGCGGGCGATGTGCTGGCCGCCGATTTTGGCAATGTCGTCGTGAACCTTGACCTGATGACTGCATCCGGTGCGCATGGGTCGGACCGGTTTATCAGCATCGAGAACGTGATCGGCGGCGCAGGCAATGACCGCATCACCGGAAACGCCGGTGCAAATGCCCTGTCAGGGGGCGCGGGCAATGACACGCTGGATGGCGGCGCAGGCAATGATGTGCTTGTGCTGGGTCTGGGCGACGATCTGGCCTATGGCGGCACCGGGCGCGACACCTTTGTGTTGGATCAGGGCAACGCCACGCTTTTCGGCGGCGCGGGCATCGACACGATCGACCTGGGCAATCTTGAGGGCGACATCTCCATCGACCTGGTGGCAGGCGCCTATTCGGCCACGCTGCGTGTGGATCAGCCGGTCTGGGACGATACCGGAACCCGCGAGGCGCGGGTGTTCAACGGCCAGATCATGACGCCAGAACTGGTCGAAGAGGCCAATCCGACCTTTGCCAACTCTGCCGACGATGCGAACCGCGTTCTTCCCGGTGCCGACAGTCCCGAGGCCGAGGCTTTTTCCATCCGCTATGTGCAGGTCGATCGCAGCTACACCGGAGAATTCCACAACATCGAGCGCGTGATCGGCGGAACCAGTGCGACTGTCGTGCATGGCAGCGCGGCCAATGACGTGATCGATGGCGGCAGCGCGGCGGACCGCATGACCGGCAACGCGGGCCGGGATATTCTGCGCGGCGAGGATGGCAAGGACACGATCAGCGGCGGCGACGGGGACGACGAATTGATCGGCGGCACCAGCAGGGCCGACCTGAGCGACATGATTTTCGGCGGTGATGGCGATGACCTGATCTACGGCGGGTATGGCAATGACAGGCTCGTCGGCCAAAACGGCAATGACACGATCTTTGGCGGGTATGGCGCTGATACGGTGGTCGGCAACAATGGCAATGACGTGCTGTCCGGGTCTGACTTCGGAGATATGCTGGTCGGCGGCGACGGAAACGATTTCCTCAATGGCGGCTTCGGCTTTGACAGGCTTGCCGGCGGCAACGGTGCCGACCAGTTCTATCATGGTGGCATTCGTCTGCACGCGACGGACTGGGTCCGCGACTATGACGCGCAGCAAGATGATGTGCTGATTTTCGGTGCCCGCGCCAGCGTTGACGATTTTCGCGTCAGCTATGCTCAGACACCGGGCGCAGGCGGCGGGGCGCGTGAAGCGTTCGTGGTCTATAAGCCCGCAGGCCAGATCATTTGGGCGCTGGTCGATGGCGGCGTGCAAAACGAGATCAACCTGCAACTCCAGGGTCAGATCTATGACATTGCGTAAGGCCGAAACGGCGCAAAACTCCGTTTGCTGCCCGCACGGATCGCCGGCATTCCTCAGATGGTGGCTGCCGCATAGTGGCGTCTTTCCATTGCAAGGGGCGAATGCGAGGGTCCTTCCCTTGCACCATTCTCCGCGCGAATGTCCCGCCATTGCGACCGACTCCGATAACAAGCGTAGGGATAGCTCAAAGGGCGGATAGGTGCCTTGTCGTTCAGACGGCGCGCAGTGCCGGTCGCGGCGAGCCAGTGTTGCCAATGTCGGACACAGGGCACCCGTTTATCGAAATCTCCGCCCGGACAGAGCCGCAGGCCCGACGCCGGGCCGAGATCCGCACAGGTTGGCCATCGAAGGAGATAAAACCCAGATCGCCCGAGGCGCGACCGGATTCAGCAAGTTCCGACAACAAGGCCATAGCGATACGCTCTCCCTTGCGCAGCGCGGCCAGGTTTTCAAAGTGGAAATAACCACCCGTGACCAGCCGCCCCAGAACCATGTTCGAGGCCAGTTTGTCGAGATCGCCGGAAAGCCCCGGACGGCGCGGCAGCATGTGGGGGGAGGAACCCATATGCGCCGCGCCTTTTCCGGTCCGCTGCCTGTGGGAAGAGGTCGACAGCGGACCGGCGTAAACAGCTTTCAGAATGGTCAGGCATGCGCCTGCGACGGTGCCCTGCGACTGCGCATCCAAAGGACGCAGCGTCGCGTCACCCTGCGACAGATGCGGCAACATCAGATTGTCGCCCCTGCGCGTTGCAGGGGGCAGACGCGGACCGGCATCAACGGTCACCGCGCTGTCTATTGATGCGGACCCGTCGACAGCATTGCGCCGCGCAACCCATGTCAACAGACGTGGCGCAAAGCGGCGCAACTCCTCCAGAATCTGACGAGAAGAGACATCCGCCGGATTGGCAGGCACAACCGAAGCGTGATCGGTCAGCAGCGAGAGGCGCGCTGCCAGCAGTGCCGGTCGCGGCATTGGACCCGCCAGTGCGGCTTGCGCACGCGACGCCTGTTTGGCAAGCAAGACTGCCTCTGCCATCACCGACAATAGTTCTGCGCCACCCCACCCGCGCCCTGCCAGGGCCGTAACAGGTGGCAACACGATCGATGACATCGCCAGTCCCAGCGCCAGGACGGCGCGTCCCGGCGACGCCGGATGACCGACGACCGCCAGTTCGCGCAGCGTCCCCGGCATCCGTTCGGCAGGCGTTTCTGCCTCGCGACATTTTGCGTTCAGCCACATCTTCCAGATCACCGCAGGCGCATCAGGCGCTGGCAGAGTTTCGAATACACGGTCCAGGTCAGCCCCGTCCGGGCCGGCCTGCGATGGCTCAAGGCTTGGCATCAACTGTGACAACAGCGGCCCGCAGATGTCCGTCCGCGTTGCCCCCCGCACCAACATGCGCAGGGTCAGTTGGCCGTCCTTGTTCCAGCGACTTGCACGGCGCATGTGTTCGTCGTCTTGCGCTGCGTGCCGGGCGGGATCATCGGGCTGTTCTGCAAAACACGGAATGGCATGGCGGTCCAGCCATGGCAGGCTGCGCAACTCGCACAGCAATTCATGCAGCGTGAATGAGGTCTGCGCATCAATCCGAACACCGTGATGCGGGTTTTCCAGATCGGTCAGCGCCACATCGCGCAGCAGCGACAGCGCGTAGATCACCGCCATTTCCGCCGCCAGCTCTGACACACCGACTGTTGCGTTCAGGGGCCGCATCGCTTTGGCACGGCGCGCAAGTCGGAAATCGTTTTCGTCACGCGCCCCCTCAATGACGCGAAACCGCGTTTGATTAAGCTTTGCTTGATCGGTCATCTCGGCATCCCCCGGTGTAGCGGCACGCCGCCTTGCCCGTCAGCCTTGTTGGTCACGATTGATACGAGACGTCGTGAATAGCAGGCCGTCCAGGCAGCGTGGTTTCGAATATGTTGATGCCAGTCTGCCTCCCTTCCGTGACTGCAAAGTGAGTATACCGTGAAACGACTGTGAACTGCGTAAGATTCCGCAGTCGTGTCTGCTCTTTCAGCGGACTCAGCCGTTGGATTAGGCGCAAAGCTTCTGCAATAGCTTGCCCCATGGGCGATTTAGGGGGCTTCCGGCCAAATTGCTTCAAGACAGCAAGTGGGATTCAAGTCGTCGTCGTGGAACCATGCCGAATCGGCACGATTTCACGATGCCCGTCGACACCGGTCACGCCCACAGGCAAGTCGTCATGCGTCAGGGAACACACCGATCCCATCTTCATGCCGCGTAGGCGGCTTTTGACGAAGTGGCGCACTGTTTTCCGGGCAATGCCTGCGCAGTGATTGCCGCAAATTGGCAGGGTCCGTTTCTGAACGGTTAGGGCGTTTCACAGGATTGGTCTGTTTATTGATCAGGTCTGGCGTCGAGCAGTTTCTTGATCAGACCCGCCTTGGAAATCTGCCCGATTGGCTGCCCTCCCGAAATCACTGCCAGCGGCATTTCCAGGTCGACAATACTGCGCATGGCCTCCTCCACGCTTGCGCCAGCGTCGATATGTTGCGCGGGCTGGCAGTCCAAGGGCTCCATCACATCGGCGGCGGTTAACACGCCCAGCGGGTTCATATTGGCGACAAAATCCGCGACGTAGTCATTGGCCGGGTTGGTGAAGATGTCCTTGGGCGTTCCCTTCTGAACGATACGGCCGCCTTCCATGATGGCGATGTGATTGCCCAGCTTGAACGCCTCGTCCAGATCGTGACTGACGAAAATGATCGTGCGTTGCAGTTTTTGCTGAAGGTCCAAAAGCTCATCCTGCAACCGGGTGCGGATCAGCGGGTCGAGGGCCGAGAACGGCTCGTCCATCAGCAGGATCGGCGCGTCGGTGACAAAGGCGCGGGCCAGCCCCACGCGTTGCTGCATACCGCCCGACAATTCGCCCACCTTGCGGTCGCCCCAGTCAGCCAGACCAACCAGATCAAGCTGCTCGTCAACCTTCTTGGCGCGCTCGGGCTTGGCCATGCCGCCCAGTTCCAGACCCAGCCCGACATTTTCGCGCACCGTGCGCCATGGCAACAGACCGAATTGCTGAAACACCATCGCGACGCGACTTAGCCGGATTTTGCGAAGCCCCTGCGGCGTGGCATCCGTGACGCTGACCATCTGTCCGCCATCGCTGACGCGCACCTCGCCGCGTGCGACGGGGTTCAGCCCGTTGACCGCGCGCAGCAATGTCGATTTTCCGGACCCTGACAGCCCCATCAGCACGAGGATTTCGCCCTCTTCAACGGTCAGGGAACAGTCATGCACACCCAGAACCTGATCTGTCTTTGTCTGGATCTCGGACCGGTCAAGACCTTTATCCATCAACGGCAGCGCCTTGGCCGGGTTTTTTCCAAACACGATGGACACATTGTCGATCTCAACAGCTGTTGTCATTTGCGCGCCCCTACATTGAGCATACGGTCAAGGATGATGGCGACGACAACAATGACAAAGCCGCTCTCGAACCCCAGTGACGTGTTCACCTGATTGAGCGCGCGGACCACCGGCACACCCAGTCCGTCTGCGCCCACAAGTGCGGCAATCACCACCATGGACAGCGACAACATGATGGTCTGATTCAACCCGGCCATGATTTGCGGGAACGCATAGGGCAATTCCACCTTCACCAGCGTCTGGCGCGGGGTGGCCCCAAAAGCGCGCGCGGCCTCCAGCAAGGCTTGCGGGGTCGAGGACACGCCAAGCCATGTCAGACGGATCGGCGCGGGCAGCACGAAGATTACCGTGGCGATCAGGCCGGGCACCATGCCAATGCCGAAAAAGACGATGGCCGGGATTAGGTAAACGAAGGTCGGCAGCGTCTGCATCAGGTCCAGCACGGGCCGCATCGCGGCGTAAAGCCTTGGGCGATGCGCCGCAGCGATGCCGACGGGCACGCCCACCCCCATGCACACCACGCAGGCAGACAGCACCAGCGTCAGGCTTTCGGTGGTCTCTTCCCAGTAATCCTGATTGAGCACGAAGAGAAAGCCCAGACCCACGAACAGGCAGACCTTCCAATTGCGCTGCAAGACCCATGTCAGCACAACGAATGCAGCGATGACGATCAACGGGTTCGGCGTTTGCAACACCCACAGAATACCGTCGATCATGCCTTCCAGAATGTCGGACAGGGAATCGAAAAATATCGCGCCCCGGCTTTCAAGCCAGTCAAAGGCATTCCCGGCGACCTTGCCCACGGGAATCTTGTTTTCGGTCAGCCAATCCATGCAGGCGTCCTTCTACGTGACCGCGCGGGTGTTACACCCGGAACGGCGCGGCGGGCGGCCCTTTGAGGGAACCGCCCGCCATTGAACTTACTCGCTGAGCGCCGCGTCGATCGCCGCTGCGGCATCACCACCGTCCTTGGTGGTCACACCGTCCAACCAGCCTGCATAGGCGTCCGGATGGGCGGCCAGCCAAGTGCGGGCGGCATCCTCGGGGTCTTCGCCGTCATCAAGGATCGCCGCCATGATCTCATTCTCCATGGCCAGCGTGAATTCAAGGCTCTGCAACAACTTGCCGACATTCGGGCAGGCCTCGACATAGCCCGCGCGCGTGTTGGTGTGAACCGTTGCGCCGCCCAGATCGGGGCCGAACCAGTCATCGCCGCCTTCCAGATAGGTCATGTCGAAATTGGCGTTCATCGGATGCGGTTCCCACCCCAGAAAGACGACCGGCTTGTCGCGCCCGTCCGCACGGGCGACCTGCGACAGCATCCCCTGTTCAGAGCTTTCGACAACCTCGAACCCGTCCAGCCCAAAGGCATCGGCTTCGATCATGTCCAGGATCAGGCGGTTGCCGTCATTGCCCGGCTCGATGCCGTAGATTTCGCCGTCCAGCGCGTCACGATGCGCGGCAATGCTGGCGAAATCGGTGATGCCCAGTGCCGCGCCAGCCGCGTTTGTGGCCAGCGTGTATTTCGCGCCTTCGAGATTTGCGCGCACGGTATCGACAGTGCCCGCCTCGCGGTAGGGCGCGATGTCCGCCTCCATCGTGGGCATCCAGTTGCCAAGGAACACATCCACATCGCCGCCCTCAAGCGCGGTGTAGGTCACCGGAACGGACAGCACCTTGATGTCAGTCTCATAGCCAAGCGCCTCCAGCACAACGCTGGTCGCGGCCGTGGTGGCGGTGATATCGGTCCAGCCCACATCGGACATGACAACCTCGTCGCAATTGGCAAAGGCGGCACCCGCGCCAAGCGCAAGAATGGAGGTGGCGGTAAATAGCTTCATTGGGATCTCCCTATCGGGCACTTCGGCCCGTTTCCTGATTGACCAGTTAATCAATCACTGATTAGGGTCATGAATACAACATTTTTCTGGCAGCCGGAGACCCAGATGAGCATTGAGGTCAGACGCAGAAAGGAGCTTGTGATTGCCGCGATCGAAGAAATCGGCGTGCAAGGGTCGCTGGATGTGACGGTCAGCAAAATCGCAAAGCGCGCCGGGGTATCCTCGGCTCTGGCGTTCCATTATTTTGGTGACAAGGATCGGCTGTTCCTCTCTGCGATGCGTTTCGTGCTGACAGTTTATGCGACAGAGGTGCGCAAGTCACTCGCCACCGCAGACGGGCATCATGCAAGGCTTCGGGCGCTGATCCATGCCAGTTTCACCCCGTCGAATTTCTGCAACACCGCGATTGCGGCCTGGCTGAACTTCTACGTTCTGGCGCAGCGATCCGACGAAGCAAAGCGGCTGCTCTGGGTCTATCAACGCCGCCTGCATTCGAATCTGGTGCATGACCTCAAACCCCTCACCGGCACCAACGCCCAAGCGATCGCAGAGCGGATCGGCGGGTTGATCGACGGGCTTTACCTGCGCTTTGCGCTCAACCCGGCGGGTCTGAACGGCGAAAGCGCCACAGCATTGGTGCTGGACGCGCTGGACCACGAGATCGAGGCCGTGACATGAGCCAACCAAATATCCTGATCCTCATGGTGGACCAGTTGAACGGCACGCTGTTTCCCGATGGTCCCGCCGATTTCCTGCATCTGCCCAATCTGACCAAGCTGGCTGCACGGTCCACCCGGTTCAAATACGCCTACACCGCCAGCCCGCTTTGCGCACCCGGACGGGCAAGCTTCATGTCCGGGCAGTTGCCCTCGGTCACGGGCGTCTACGACAATGCGGCCGAGTTCCCCTCGGACCTGCCCACTTATGCGCATCACCTGCGCCGCGCGGGCTATCACACCTGCCTGTCGGGCAAGATGCATTTCGTCGGCCCCGACCAGATGCACGGCTTCGAGGAGCGGCTGACAACCGACATCTATCCCGCTGATTTCGGCTGGACGCCCGATTACCGCAAGCCGGGCGAACGCATCGACTGGTGGTATCACAACATGGGCTCTGTCACCGGTGCCGGCGTGGCCGAGATCTCCAACCAGATGGAATATGACGACGAGGTCGCCTATAACGCGACCCGCAAGCTTTACGATCTGGCGCGCGGCAAGGATGACCGCCCGTGGTGCCTGACCGTCAGCTTCACCCACCCGCATGACCCTTATGTGGCGCGGCGTGAATTCTGGGATCTTTACGAGGATTGCGAGCATCTGGAACCGCAGGTCGGTGCCATCCCCTACAAGGATCACGACCCCCATTCGCAACGCATCTTCGACGCCAATGACTGGCGCAGCTTCGACATTACCCGCGAAGACATCCGTCGTTCACGCCGTGCCTATTTCGCCAACTGCTCTTATCTGGATCAGAAAATCGGAGAGATCCTCGACGTGCTGGAACGCACCCGGCAAGAGGCGATCATCGTTTTCGTGTCAGATCATGGCGACATGCTGGGCGAGCGCGGGCTGTGGTTCAAGATGAGCTTCTTCGAAGGGTCGTCGCGCGTGCCGATGATGATCTCTGCCCCCGGCATGGAACCGGGGCTGGTCACCGATCCCGTGTCCAATATCGACATCTGTCCGACGCTTTGCGATCTGGCAGGCGTGTCGATGGAAGAGGTCGCCCCCTGGACACAGGGCGAAAGCCTTGTTCCCCTTGGAAAAGGTGCGGCCCGCGACACGCCCGTTGCGATGGAATACGCGGCTGAGGCGTCTTGCGCGCCGATGGTATCGCTGCGCTACGGCAAGTGGAAATACAACCGCTGCGCGCTGGACCCCGATCAGCTCTTTGATCTGGAAAACGACCCGCACGAGATGACCAACCTCGCGGATGTGCCTGCCCATGCGGGCACGCTGGCGACGCTTCGCGCAAAAGCCGAGGCCCGCTGGGATCTGGACTGTTTCGATGCCGATGTGCGCCAAAGTCAGGCCCGCCGCTGGGTCGTCTACGAGGCATTGCGCAACGGCAGCTACTACCCGTGGGATTACCAACCGCTTCAGAAAGCCTCCGAACGGTTCATGCGCAACCACATGGATCTCAACGACGTCGAAGAAAACCAGCGCTTCCCGCGCGGCGAATGACGCCTATCTGAAAGGCACCCCAATGACCTACCCGACCCAGCCCACCGCCAGCCATTACATCAATGGCGCTTATGTCGAAGATGCCTCGGGCACGCCGCTCTCGGTGATCTACCCCGCCACCGGGGCCGAGATCGCGCAGCTTCACGAAGCGACACCCGATCTGGTGGATAGCGCGCTTGCCGCCGCCCACCGCGCGCAGCCCGCATGGGCCGCCATGTCGGGAACAGAGCGGGGCCGCATCCTGCGCCGCGCCGCCGACATCATGCGAGAGCGCAACCACGACCTGTCGGTGCTGGAAACTTATGACACCGGCAAGCCCCTGTCGGAAACGCTGGTCGCCGATGCCACCTCTGCCGCCGATGCTCTGGAATATTTCGGCGGCATCGCGGCCAGCATCGCGGGCGAGCATATCCAACTGCCAGAGGGCGACTTTGTCTATACACGGCGCGAGGCGCTTGGCGTCTGCGTCGGTATCGGGGCGTGGAACTATCCCACCCAGATCGCCGCCTGGAAGGCCGCGCCCGCGCTGGCCTGCGGCAATACGATGGTGTTCAAACCCTCTGAAACCACACCGCTCTGCGCGCTGAAACTGGCAGAGATCCTGACCGAAGCAGGTGCTCCTGCGGGTGTGTTCAACGTTGTGCAGGGCAAGGGTGCGGTCGGTGCGCAGCTTGTGGGCGATGCCCGCGTCGCCAAGGTCTCGCTCACCGGATCTGTGCCGACGGGGGCACGCGTCTACGCCGCAGCCGCCGCCGGGTTGAAACACGCCACGATGGAGCTTGGCGGCAAGTCGCCCTTGGTGATCTTCGACGACGCCGATCTGGAAAGCGCCGTCTCGGGCGCGATCAACGCCAATTTCTACTCCACCGGACAGGTTTGCTCCAACGGAACGCGGGTCTTCGTACAGAAAGGCATCAAGGACGCCTTCGTGAAACGCCTCGCCGAACGGCTGCAAGGTGCCGTGATCGGCGATCCCATGCAAATGGAAACCACCATCGGTCCGATGGTCAGCGAGAGGCAGCTGGAAATCGTGTTGGGCTATATCGAAAATGGCAAGGCCGAGGGCGCGCGGCTGGTCGCAGGCGGCAACCGCCTCAATCGTGACGGATTCTATATCGAACCCGCGGTTTTTGCCGAGGTCACCGACGACATGACCATCGCCCGCGAGGAAATATTCGGGCCAGTCATGTCGGTGCTGGATTTCCACACCGAGCAAGAGGCGCTGACCCGTGCCAATGCCACCGAATTTGGCCTTGCTGCGGGCGTCTTCACCCGCGACATCACCCGCGCCCACCGCATGGTTGCCGGGTTCGAGGCAGGAAGTTGCTATATCAACACCTACAACCTTACCCCGGTCGAGGCACCTTTTGGCGGGTCCAAAATGTCCGGCGTCGGGCGTGAAAACGGCAGTGCCGCCATCGCTCATTGGTCTGAGATCAAATCCGTCTACGTCGCCATGACTCCCTGTGAGGCGGCCTTCTGATGCAAGCCGATTACGTCATTGTCGGGGCCGGCAGCGCAGGCTGTGCGCTGGCCTACCGGCTGTCAGAGGCCGGGCATTCCGTGATCGTCATCGAACATGGTGGCTCCGATGCGGGCCCATTCATTCAGATGCCCGCTGCGCTCAGCTATCCGATGAACATGGCGCGCTATGATTGGGGCTATCGCACCGCGCCGGAACCGCATCTGGGCGGTCGGCAATTGGTTGTTCCGCGCGGCAAGGTGATCGGCGGATCGTCCTCGATCAACGGCATGATCTATGTGCGCGGGCACGCGCGCGATTTTGACACCTGGGCCGAAATGGGGGCGCGCGGTTGGTCCTATGCCGATGTGTTGCCCTATTACAAGCGGCTGGAACATTGGCACGATGGCGGCCATGGCGGCGATCCTGACTGGCGCGGGACGGACGGCCCCTTGCATGTCAGCCGGGGGCCGCGCACCAATCCGTTGACCCGCGCCTTTGTCGAGGCCGGGCATCAGGCCGGATACCCGATCACGGATGACTACAACGGCTGGCAGCAAGAAGGGTTCGGCCCCTATGATGCAACGATCTGGAAGGGCCAGCGCTGGTCTGCCGCCAATGCCTATCTGCGCCCGGCGTTGAAGCGCGAGAATTGCACCTTGATCCGTGCGCTCGCCCGCCGTGTGGTGATCACAGAAGGCCGCGCCACAGGTGTCGAGGTCATGCGTGGCGGTGCAACCGAAGTGATCGAGGCGCGGGCCGAAGTGATCCTCGCCGCGTCATCCCTCAATTCGCCGAAACTGCTGATGCTGTCAGGGATCGGCCCAGCCGCGCATCTGGCCGAACACGGGATCAAGGTCGTCGCCGACCGTGCGGGCGTCGGTCAGAACCTGCAAGACCATCTGGAGCTTTACATCCAGCAGGCCGCAACCCAGCCCGTCAGCCTGTTCAAGCACTGGAACCTGATGGGCAAGGCGATGATCGGCGCGCAATGGCTGTTCACCCGCACCGGGCTTGGCGCGTCCAACCAGTTCGAAAGCGCCGGCTTCATCCGCAGCCGCGCAGGCATCGACTATCCCGACATCCAGTTCCACTTCTTGCCCATCGCCGTGCGCTATGACGGCAAGGTTGCCGCCGAAGGCCATGGCTTTCAGGCCCATGTCGGGCCGATGCGATCCAAATCGCGCGGCGCGGTCACGCTGCGATCCGCTGACCCCGCAGAGGCCCCGAATATCCTGTTCAACTACATGTCCCACCCTGATGACTGGGAGGAGTTCCGCACCTGCATCCGTTTGACGCGCGAGATCTTTGCACAGGACGTCTTTGCGCCCTATCGCGGCAAGGAGATCCAGCCCGGCGCAGATGTGCAAAGCGATGCTGACCTGGATGGTTTCATTCGCGAACATGTCGAAAGCGCCTATCATCCCTGCGGCACCTGCCGGATGGGGAGCGGCGACGACCCTTTGGCCGTTGTGGACCCCGAAACCCGTGTCATCGGCGTGGATGGTTTGCGCGTTGCCGACAGCTCTGTTTTCCCGCAGATCACCAACGGCAATCTCAACGCGCCGTCGATCATGGTCGGCGAAAAGGCCGCAGACCATATCCTGGGTGGCGCGATGCTGGCCCCTTCCAACGCACAGCCCTGGATACACCCGGATTGGGAGAAGGCGCAGCGATGACCCCGCGCCACAGCGAAACCCGCCCCGGCCCCCGAGCCGGGGCCTCGCGCCGCCCTGGCCGAATCACTGACACTGAGCGTGTTCAGTCTGGTAGCACAGCGAATCCGTCACGCTCAAAGATCGTGCGTGCCGCATCCGAGCGCAGGAAATCCAGAAACGCGACTGTCAAAGGGGTATCGCGTTCGGTCACCGCCGCCACCGGATAGACGATGGGCGGGTGACTGCCCTCCGGAAAGGTGCCGATCACGCTGACATGTGGCTCTGCCACGGCGTCGGTCGCGTAAACGACGCCAAGCGGCGCTTCTCCCGTAGCAACCAGGGCCAGTGCCGTGCGCACATTATCGGTCTGCGCCACCCTGCCTTCGACCAGTGGCCACAGGCCCAGCGAGTCCAGCGCCGCCTTGCCGTAGATGCCCGCCGGGACGGCCTCGACCAGCGCCATCGCCAGCCACCCGTCACCCAGCATTGTTGCCAGATCCATGCCCGGCACAATCTCGACCGGATCCGCGTGCCCATGCGCAACCAGGACCAGATGGTTGCCCAGAAGGTCGCGGCGCGTGCCTGTCGCGATCAGGTCGGACGCGTCCAAAGCATCCATCCAGGCCACATTGGCGGAGATGAACACATCCGCTGGCGCGCCCTGCTCTATCTGCCGCGCCAGTGCAGAGCTTCCGGCATAGGCGATGACTGCCCGGTTGCCGGTCTCCGCCTGCCAGGCTTCGGCCACATCATCCAGCGCGGTCTTGGTACTGGCAGCGGCAAATACCGTCACCTCTGCGGCCACAACCAATTGCGCAACCACACAGAACACCAGCGCGCAAAGCAATCGAATAATATGCAAGGATCGGATCATCATCGCAGCATGAATGCGCCCCGGCCCAAGCGCAAGCGGCCCAAAAGTAGAAGGCGCGCCCCTGCGCCGGAATTGCCAGTGAAACGCCCTTTTCGGGCGCGTCGCCCTCCGTCGCACGCACGCCACTGCGTCAATAACGCCATCAGCGGTCGTCTTTCCGCCCGGTGACGGTGCGCGCCTCTGGAAAGCGTGGCCGGACAGGCGTATATGCCCGCCATGGATACGCGTGATGATACCGGATTGCCCTTCATGAAAATGCACGGGCTGGGCAACGACTTTGTCGTGCTGGATGCCCGTGTGCGACAGACAAACGTGACGCCCGCACTGGCACGCGCCATAGCCGACCGGCACCGGGGCATAGGCTTTGACCAGTTGGCCCTGATCGAGGCGCGCGGCACAGGCGATGCGCATCTGACCTTCTACAATTCCGACGGCTCCACTGCCGGGGCGTGCGGCAACGCGACCCGCTGTATCGCACGCTACCTGATGGACGAAACCGGACGCGACAGCCTGACCCTGACGACGGATCGCGGCACGCTTTCGGGGCGCGACATGGGCGATGGGATCACCTCGGTCAATATGGGCGCCCCGCAGCTCAATTGGGATGAAATCCCGCTGGCCGAGGAAATGGACACGCTGGAACTGCCGATCGAGGGCGGCCCGACGGCCACGGGCATGGGCAACCCGCATTGCACCTTTTTCGTGCCGGATGCAGAGGCCGTGCCGCTGGACCAATTCGGCCGCCGCTATGAACATCACCCTCTCTATCCCCAACGCACCAATGTGCAGGTCGCCAGTATCATCGGCCCCGATCATCTGCGGATGCGGGTCTGGGAACGGGGCGTCGGGCCGACTCTGGCCTCTGGTTCGTCCTCCTGTGCCACGGCCGTTGCCGCCGCGCGGCGCGGGCTGACCGGGCGCAAGGTGCGGGTTGATCTGGATGGCGGATCGCTGGAAATCGACTGGCGCGACGATGGCGTCTGGATGACCGGCACCACCACGCATGTCTTTGACGGCGTGTTGACACCCGCCTTTCTGGACAGCGTCCGATGAGCAATCCTCCGAAATTCACCACGCTGGGGTGCCGTCTGAACGCCTACGAATCCGAGGCCATGCGCGAGCTGTCCGAGGCCGCCGGTCTGGACGATGCCGTGATCGTCAACACCTGCGCCGTCACCGCCGAGGCCGTGCGCAAGGCGCGTCAGGAAATCCGCCGCCTGCGCCGTGAAAACCCTGATGCGCGTCTGATCGTCACCGGCTGCGCCGCCCAGATCGAACCTGAAACCTTTGCCGCGATGGACGAGGTTGATCACGTCATCGGCAATACCGAAAAGATGCGCCCCGACACATGGACCGCGCTCGCCGCTGATTTCATCGGGCAAACAGAGCGTGTGATGGTCAATGACATCATGTCCGTGACTGAAACGGCGGGCCACCTGATCGACGGGTTTGGCCGCCACCGTGCCTATGTGCAGGTCCAGAACGGGTGCGACCACCGCTGCACGTTTTGCATCATCCCCTACGGTCGCGGCAATTCACGATCCGTGCCTGCGGGCGTCGTGGTGGACCAGATCAAGCGGCTGGTGGACAAGGGCTTTAACGAGGTCGTGCTGACCGGCGTGGATCTGACCAGTTGGGGCGCGGACCTGCCTGCCACGCCACGTCTGGGTGATCTGGTGATGCGCATCCTGAAACTTGTGCCGGACCTTCCGCGCCTGCGCATTTCGTCGATTGACAGCATCGAGGTGGACGAGAACCTGCTGGCCGCCATCGCGACC
This sequence comes from Primorskyibacter flagellatus, assembly GCF_048268605.1. Classification (NCBI taxonomy): domain Bacteria; kingdom Pseudomonadati; phylum Pseudomonadota; class Alphaproteobacteria; order Rhodobacterales; family Roseobacteraceae; genus Primorskyibacter; species Primorskyibacter flagellatus. The sequence goes on along the minus strand of NZ_JBLWVF010000007.1, from coordinate 4,106 downwards.
GAACCGCGCCTGATGCCGCATCTTCACCTGTCGCTGCAACATGGCGATGACCTGATCCTGAAACGGATGAAACGCCGTCACCTGCGCGACGATGCCATCCGCTTTGCCGAAGAGGCCCGCCGTCTGCGGCCCGAAATGACCTTTGGCGCGGACATCATCGCGGGCTTTCCGACCGAAACCGAAGAGCATTTCGTCAACTCGTTGAAGCTGGTCGACGATTGCGGTCTGACATGGCTGCACGTCTTTCCCTATTCGGCACGGCCCGGTACACCAGCGGCGCGCATTCCGAACAAGGTCAACGGCACCGTCATCAAAGAGCGCGCCGCACGGTTGCGCGCCGCCGGCGAGGCTCAGGTGCAGCGCCACCTTGAGGCGCAGATCGGACGCAATCACCGTGTCCTGATGGAAAAGCCGCGACTGGGGCGGACCGAACAGTTTACCGAAGTGTCCTTTGCGCAAGATCACGCGGAAGGCCAGATTGTCGCCGCAACCATAGTGGGGCGTGACGGCAACCGTCTGACAGCGTGAACGCCGCGCGGGATTTACAATCCCGTCTGTTTTGCGCCATGACAGTGCCATGACCATTCAAACGCGTGCGCTTATTGTTCATTTCCTGACGGCCACAGGGGCGGTCTTTGCCATGCTGGCGATGCTGGCGGCTGCCGACCAACGCTGGGATCTGATGTTTCTTTGGCTGGTGGTGGCCTTCGCGGTCGACGGTGTCGACGGGCCACTGGCACGCAAATACGACGTCAAGATCAACGCGCCGCGCTTTGACGGGGTGCTGCTGGACCTGATCATCGACTATCTCACCTATGTGTTCATCCCGGCCTTTGCGCTGTTCAAATCAGACCTGCTGCCGGGCTGGACCGGCTGGTTTGCGATCATCGTGATCACCTTCGCCAGTGCGCTTTATTTCGCCGACAACCGAATGAAGACCGAGGACAACTCTTTTAACGGGTTTCCGGGCTGCTGGAACATGCTGGTGATCGTGCTTTTTGCCACGCGTCCGGATTTCTGGATCATTCTTGCACTGGTCGCGGTGCTGTCGATCGCGATGTTCCTGCCGCTGAAATTCATTCATCCGGTACGCACTGATCGCTGGCGCGCCGTGTCCCTGCCCATCGCCCTGGCCTGGACCTTTTTCGCCGGCTGGGCAGCCTGGGTCGACTTTCATCCGCAAAGCTGGGCAATCTGGGGGCTGGTGGCCACGTCGATCTACCTATTGGGGGCAGGCATCGCGCAACAGCTTGTGACCGCGCGAAAATAACGCCCAAGCGCAAGTGACAGAACGGGGTGTCACCGCACACGCACTAATGTGCCCCATTGCCATCCCAACCCCGACAAACAGGCTTGCACATCGCCACGACGTCCCGCAAAGCTGGCGCGCATGTTCATTCCCACCACCGCCAATCCCGCCCTCGCAGCCCTTCTGACGCTCTGCGCCTCTGCCTTCGCGGCGGGCACAACCTTGCTGGCCAAGGCCATCGGGACGGGTGCGCTTGGCGATCCGCTGCATCCTTTGCAGATCAGCCATGGCCGGTTTGCGTTTGCTTTTCTCGCCATTGCGGTGACGTATTTGGCAACACAAAGCAAAATCCACAGTCCGGAATGGACCACCCATGCAGCGCGATCTGTGTTCGGCTGGGGTGGCGTGACACTGATGTTCGCTGCCGCCGCCTTCATTCCGCTTGCCGATGCGACCGCAATCAGCTTTCTCAACCCGGTCTTTGGAATGATCTTCGCCATCATCTTTCTGCGCGAAAAGGTCGGCCCGGTGCGCTGGACTGCGGCCTTGATCGCCCTGATCGGCATGGCGATCCTGCTGCGCCCCGCGCCCGATAGTTTTCGGCCTGCGACGCTTCTGGCATTGGCCGCAGCGGTGACGCTTGGGGCGGAGCTTATCTTTATCAAGCGCCTGTCAGGCCGCGAACCGGTGCTGCAAATCCTGTTTATCAACAACGCCATCGGGCTGGGCATTGCCAGTCTCGCGGTGATTGCCGTCTGGCACCCGCCCAGCTGGCAGCAATGGGTGGCGCTGGCGGGGATCGGGCTTCTGATGGCCTCGGCGCAGTTCTGTTTCGTAAATGCCATGGCACGGGCCGATGCCAGCTTTGTCGCACCGTTTTTCTACGCCTCGCTGGTCTTTGCGACGCTCTACGACTTTGTCGTGTTCCGGGTGACGCCGGATGCGATCTCTGTCACCGGTGCCACGGTCATTATGGCCGGGGCGGCCCTGCTGGCGTGGCGCGAGGCCCGGATCAGGACTTGAGCCGGGTGCCGTTTCGGAACAGCATCCAGGCGATGGAACTGACAACGGCAACAGAAAACACCGAGACCGCCAAACCCAGAGCGGGAGGGCTGTCGGACACGCCGATCATGCCGTAGCGCACGCCGTCAATCAGATAGAAAATCGGGTTCACATGGGTGATCTCTCGCAGGCCAAGGGGCAATGCGTCGACCGAGTAGAAGGTGCCCGACAGGAAAGCGAGCGGCGTGATGATGAAGTTGGTGATTGCCGCCATCTGGTCAAATTTCTGTGCAAAAACACCCGCGATGACGCCAATGCCGCCCATCAGGGCCGATCCCAGGATCACGAATACCAGCATCCAAAGCGCATGGGCCGGAACAAGCCCCGTGGCCAACGCCAGACCCAGGGCGATGGCCAGCGCCACGATCAGCCCGCGCGCAATGCTGCCCACCATATAGCCCACGACCAGTTCGGCCGGGCTGAGCGGTGGCATCAGTGTGTCGACGATATTGCCCTGCACCTTGGAGACCATGATCGAGGACGCGCTGTTGGTGAACGCGTTCTGGATGACCGTCATCATCAGAATGCCGGGCGCGATGAAATCCGTGAAAGCCACACCCATCACATCGCCCCGCCGCGGTCCGATTGCGATGGTGAAAATCAGCAAAAACAGCCCCGACGTGACCAGCGGCGCAAGCAAGGTCTGGGTCCAGACCACCGCAAAGCGCAAGACTTCACGTTCGCAAAGTGTATACAGCCCAAGGGTGTTCCAGCGTCCGAACCGCCTGACGCCCTGTGCCAATCCCTGTCGAGTGCTCATCTCATTCTCCGCAATGGTTGCGTTAGCCTTGTAACTCGTTGCTCAGTGATTAAAATAGGGGCTGATCCGAATTTACCGGCGGCCCCCAAGTGTGGCCGCCTTTTGCCTAAGGAATTTCCATGTCCTGGACCGATGAACGTGTCGAGCTGCTCACGAAGATGTGGAGCGAAGGCCAGTCTGCCAGCCAGATTGCCAAAGAGCTTGGCGGCGTGACCCGCAATGCCGTGATCGGCAAGGTCCACCGGCTGGGCCTGTCCAACCGTGCGGGCGCGACGCCCGCCCCTGCCAAGACAGAGCCAAAGCCCGCCGCCCCGGCAGCCAAGCCCAAACCCGTCCCCGAGGCGGACGCCAAACCCAAGCCCGCCGTCGAAGCGCCTGCGCCCGAGACCCGTCCGGTCGTGTCGCATATCCGCAAGGCGATCATCCCGGCGGGCCAGCCGTTGCCGCCGCAGCCATCGGCCAACGAGATCAGCCCCGAGGCTTTGGCCAAGGTCAGCGAGATCGAGAAGAAAGCGAAGAAGATCAGCCTGATGGAACTGACTGAGCGGACCTGCAAATGGCCCGTGGGCGATCCGGCGACGGATAACTTCTGGTTCTGCGGTCTACCGGTACAAGCAGGCAAGCCGTATTGCGAGGCGCATGTCGGCGTGGCGTTCCAGCCCATGTCGTCGCGTCGTGACCGCAAGCGCTAGGACGCATGCTGATCGCTGCCCCCATGGGTCTGCCATAGTCTCGCCACGCGGCCTGTACCCTGAGACCTGAGACCTGAGAATTTACAATCCGTCTGCTTTTGACACAGTTTCGGATCGCAAAGCGATCCGACCGGGAGGGGCGAGGCGGTTCGCCTCGCCCCTCCCGGTCGGTTGCAAACCCAAGCTCTGTTGCATGGATAGGTTCAGGAGTGAGGGGCCAGTCCCTCACACTCCCCTGAGTATTTTCGCCAATGAGAATTTGAACGAAGGCCTGGCGAGAGAAGGCGAGGTTCGGGATGACGGAGGCTGGAATATGGTTTTCTATGCCTCGACCGACTGGTCT